>JAILDT010000011.1 GCA_024689085.1 Clostridia bacterium
CCACTGCTGCCTCCCGTAGGAGTTTGGACCGTGTCTCAGTTCCAATGTGGCCGATCACCCTCTCAGGTCGGCTACTGATCGTCGCCTTGGTAGGCCGTTACCCCACCAACTAACTAATCAGACGCAGGCCCATCCCTTGCCGATAAATCTTTGGCGGCTCCGAGATGTCTCAGTGCCGCATTATGAGGTTTTAATCCCGGTTTCCCGAGGCTATCCCTCTGCAAGGGGCAGGTTGCCTACGCGTTACTCACCCGTCCGCCGCTTTCCACAACTCTGTTTCATCCGAAGAATCGACTGAGAAGTTTCTCGCTCGACTTGCATGTGTTAAACACGCCGCCAGCGTTCATCCTGAGCCAGGATCAAACTCTTAATAAAATGGTATCTTCAAGGCCGAAGCCTTTGAGATCTGTCTGATCTAAAACTCTTAACGCTTAGCGTTTTCGCTAATAATCCTATCCCGAATTATCTGCTGTTTGCTTGGTTTTAGAAATTGTCGGAAACTCTGCATTTAAGCCTTTTGACTTTGATACACAGTTTCTTGATTCATGTGACCTTCCGGCATTGCAGCCATCCGGTCTATGACTCAAATTTCTACACTATGAAGTTTTCAATGTGCGCGGCCAAAGACCGCCGCCCGCTTGCCGCGAGCTTTTTTATATTACATGAAGTGAAGTGCCTTGTCAACGATTTTTTCATGTGTTTTTTAAAGTTTTTTCACGGTTTTTTCAGGACAAAAACAACACCCCGCAGCGAATCCGCTAAGGGGTGTCTGACACGTATTTTACATACAATATGTAGTGGTTTTGCCGTTAGATGAGAGCAAGAAATGCTTCCACTTCTTCCTGGGTCGTTCCCCAGCTGGTTACCAGCCGGATGCACTGGTGCGTCTCTGTTACGACCGGATACGTTTCGAACATGACCTTGGTTGCCAGGAACTCTACCAGTTCCTTCGGGAACATAACGAAGGCCATATTTGTCTCCTGCGGTACATAGAACTCGTAGCCTTTGCCCGCGATTCCCTTCGCCAGCATCGTCGCCATGCGCACCGCATGATCTCCCAAGTCCAGATACCGACCGCCTTCCAGCAGCGCGTCGAACTGGACGCCCAGAAGTCTGCCTTTCGCGAGAAGTCCGCCCCGCTGTTTGATGAGAAAGCGCATGTCTTCCTTGAGATCATCGTTGACGACGACGAGGGCCTCACCAAACATGGCGCCGCATTTGGTTCCTCCGAAGTAGAAGGCGTCGCAGATCTGCGGCAGGTCGGTGAACTTCACATCGTTCTTTTCACTGCTCAGCGCCATCGGCAGCCGTGCGCCGTCCATGTAAATATACAGGCCGTGTTTGTTGCAGCACGCCCGCAGAGCCATCAGCTCTTCCTTCGTGTACACCAGCCCGGTCTCTGTGGCATTGGAAATGTAGATTGACTTCGGCAGGACATAATGCTCATCCTCGTGAAAAATCAGCACGTCCTCAATGTCCTCCGGGCGCAACTTGCCGTCCTTCGTTTTCACATGGTTGATTTTGTGTCCCGTCGCCTCGATGGCGCCTGTCTCGTGGACACAGATGTGTCCGCTGTCTGCCGAGATCACGCTCCAGTGCGGCCGCAGCAGGAACGCCGCCAGCGCCGTCAGATTCATCAGCGTCCCGCCCGGGACATAATGCACGTCCGCGTCCGGACAGTTGATCAGCTGCCGGATCCGGTCCGCCGCCTTCCTGCAGTAATCATCCTCGCAGTAGCCGTCGTGCAGTTCCATATTCGTATCCACCAGGGCCTGCAGCACCGCCGGGTGCGCGCCCAGGCTGTAATCGTTCTTCAGAAAAATCATCTTTCATCCTCCTTCAGGTTATATACGAATTATATATGACCACTGCTGCCGTCGCAAGATGGATGACGGTGCGTCGTTTCAACTTTTTCCTGAAAAACAGAATCGCAGCGCTGCAATGGTATGATATAATCAGTAGGAATCTGAACGACAGGGAGGAACCTATGGCAGTAAAAGTGATCGATGTGAAGGTCGGGGTGTTCGATGAGAACAACGCCATTGCAGACGAAATCAGAGCCTACAACAAAAACAAGGGAACGATGATGCTCAACATCATGGCGTCCCCGGGCGCGGGCAAGACGACGATTTTGCTGCGCACCATTGACGCGCTCAGAGAGGACTATAGGATCGGCGTCATGGAAGCAGACATCGAAGCCTCCGTAGACGCGGAGAAGATGGCGGACGCCGGCGTGAGCTCCATCCAGGTCCACACAGGCGGCGAGTGCGCCATGGATGCCAGCATGGTGCAGCAGGCGCTCCGGGAATTCGATACAGATGGGATCCATCTGCTCTTCATGGAGAACGTGGGAAATCTGGTCTGCACCGCCGAACAGGATACCGGCGCCAATTATAATGTAGAGATCCTTTCCGTTCCGGAGGGTGACGACAAGCCCCTCAAGTACCCGCTTATGTTCTCTGTCTGCCAGTGCGTGCTGATCAACAAGATCGATACGCGGGCATGGTTCCCATTCGATGACGACGCCGTGGTCGAACGGATCCACCGGCTCAATCCTGACGCGGAGGTGTTCTTCCTCTCCGGCAAGACCGGCGAGGGCTTCGATCAGTGGATCGACTGGATCAAAGACAAAATGCAGATGCGCTAACCAGCACGATAAGAAAGACCCGTCAGTCGACGGGTCTTTTTGATTCGGATTGTTTCTCCGGTAGGTTCACAATCAGAACCGCGGCGACGACTAGAGTCGATCCAATCATCATGATGCCGGTCAGCACATCGCCCACCAGGAAGTGCCCGAAGAT
>JAILDT010000024.1 GCA_024689085.1 Clostridia bacterium
CCCGCAGGGCTGAGCGCGGGCGGCGACGATTCTGTGATTTCGGCCCTGACCCTGGCAAAGGGCGGACGGGCGAAACACTCCTTCGCTTCGGCAGGGCAGACCACACAGATGATCATCGGCGCCGGCGGCGAGACCGATGCCCACATTCTGGCCACCAGCGAGAACCTGTACAGGACTTTTAAGATGAAACGGGTCTACTACTCGGCGTACATTCCGGTCGTCGATTCCCCAATTCTGCCGGATAAAACGACCGCTCCGCCGCTGAAGCGGGAACATCGGATCTATCAGGCCGACTGGCTGCTGCGCTTTTACGGCTTTACGGTCAGCGAGCTGTTCCGGAGCGGCGGGGAGAATCTGGATCCGGACCTGGATCCGAAGGTGACCTGGGCTCTGCGCAACCTGGATGCGTTTCCGGTGGAAATCAACACAGCTTCCTATGAACAGCTCATGCGGATTCCGGGCATCGGTCATTTGTCCGCCAAGCGCATCATGCGGCAGCGGCGGTTCGCCGCCGTACGGTTCGATGACCTGAAGAAGATGGGCGTTGTCATCAAGCGGGCCAAGTATTTCATTCTTTGTTGCGGAAGATACTACGGAGACAGGAGTTTCGAGCAGGAAACCATCCGGAACTCTTTGCTCCAGATGGAGAGCGGTCTGCAGTTGTCCATGTTTGATAATGACTGGAAGCGACTCGAAGAAGGAGCGCGCCAGGAGAAACTGGCCGCGGCAGGGGTGATATGAGAGATTATCTGTATGACGGAACATTTGAAGGGTTGCTGACTTGCATCTATCATCACTACTACACGGACAAGGCGGCTGGGATTTATCCCAGCGGTGAGTATCAGCCGAGTCTCCTGCACGGATCCATGGAAGTGGAGACGGATGAAGAAAAAGCGGCGCGGGTCTACAACGCGATTGGAAACAAGATTTCGGGCTATTCGCTGCGGCTCATTTACCGCGTCTATCTCTCCGGCATCACCGGAAAAGAGAACGTAATTCTCAGTTATGTGCTGCTTGGATTTCGTGTCGGGCCGTCCATTGGATCGCTGCACGCCCGTCCGGAAGTGCAGGCTTTGGAGGATATCGTACGAAAGGTAGGGAATGAGCGGGAGCGCATGCTTCAGTTTGTTCGCTTCGAAGTGATGGAAGCAGCCGGCGGCGGCCCGCAGATTCTCTACGCGAAGATTGAGCCCGAGCATGACGTGCTGGAGCTCATCGCAAATCATTTCTCAGAACGCTTCAGCCACGACCCTTTGATCATTCACGATATAGGACGTTCAAAGGCGATTGTCGCCTATGAGCGTGACTGGTATGTTACAGATTTCGACGGCACCCATCTGCCTGACGGCACCGCCATGTTAATGTCTGAGGATGAACGCTCCTATCAGGACCTCTGGCGGACCTACTTCGACCACATCGCCATCAAAGAGCGTACCAACCCGCGCTGCCAGAAGAATCATATGCCAGTGCGGTATTGGAAACATCTGACGGAGGTGAATGGCGCACCAGTATCCGTCTAAGTCTTTTCTTGCAGTACGATGTCCAAACCTCTAAAATAGCATCAGGAGGACGGCACGATGAAAAAACTGGTGATTGCGATTTTTGTACTGGCGCTGTTTCTGATGCCGCAAACGGCATTTGCGGCCAGCAATTTCTGGATCGAAGACTATGACGTACAGGTCGTTGTGAATGAAGACGACACCTATGAGGTTACGGAGACCATCAGCGTCCATTTCACTTTGCCAAGTCACGGTATCTACAGAACGATTCCGCTGCGGACGACCCTCGACAGAGACGGGCAGAGATCCACTTATTACGCGAAGGTGGGGGACTTCACCATGCTCAGCGGCGAGGAATGGAAGGACGAAAGCGTAGGCGGCGAGTTTAATGCTAAAATCGGCGATGCCGGACGGTTTGCCGATACGGATACGGTCTATAGAATGTCCTTCACCTATGATACACAAGGCGACCACTTCAAGGGTGGTGATGAGCTCTATTACAATCTGATTGGAACCTCCTGGGAAGCGCAGGCCATCAATCACGTTACCTTCGATGTGAAATTCCCGAAGGCAATCGATATGTCCAAGGTCGGCATCAAGATTGGCAACAATGAAATGGTCGATTTTGAGGTCGTTTCGGATACAGAGATCAAAGGGGAGACGTCACAGTATGTGCTCGGTGGACTGACCGTTCGGGCGGTCCTCCCGGAAGGCTACTTCACGCGGCAGGAAGGTTCTGCAGCCATTCCGCTTTATGTCATCGCAGGGTTGATGCTTTTGCTTGCGGCGGCAGGTTTCGTGCTCTGGAGAAAGTACGGCAGGGATCCGCAGATTGTTGAGACAGAAGAATTCTATCCGCCTGAAAAGCTGAGCGCTCCGGAAGTCGGTTATCTTGCCGACGAGACGATTCAGGGAAGCCATGTCATCAGTTCTCTCCTGAGCCTGGCGGACAAGGGCTATCTGAAAATTACGGAAACAGAAATGCCGACCGGCATCCGAAAGAAAAAGACCAAGACATCTTATGAAATTACGAAGCTGCGCGAGTACGACAGCGACATCATCGGCGAGCGTACGTTCATGGAAGGTCTCTTCGAAGAAGGAGATACTGTCAGCATCGAAGACCTCAAGAATCAATTCTATAAAACAGTTAACGCCATCGAAAAGGAAATCAAAGACTTCTACAAAAACAAACTCTACGATGCAAAGGCTGCAAAATACGCCCGCATCCTGAAATGGGGAGGCATCGCAGGCGTCTTCTTTATGCTGCTCATACCAACCTTTAGCGGCAGTGGGCTTGGAACCTTCGGGCTCTCCATTCTGCTTGGCCCGATCTACATCATTTTGATTGCCGCAGGACTGTTCATCCTCGGATTCAGCGGTATTGCCAAGAAGATCAATAAGAAGGAGCACTACTGGGGCATCATTGGATACGCCCTTTGCGTAGCGGCAGCACTTGCAGGATGCTTTATCTGTGACGTTGCGCCCGGCGCCCGGTTCATTCCGTTCGTGATTGGAGTGGGAATGTGTTTTCTCCTGTTCCTCATGTCGGCTCTCTGCGAGCGGAAGACCGACTGGTATGCTTCAGTCCTCGGCAAGATCAGAGGATACAGGAATTTCCTCAAAATTGCGGAAAAGGATAAGATGGAGATGCTGGCCGAGGAGGACCCGCAGTATTTCTACAAGAATCTGGCTTTTGCTTATGCCTTGGGCGTTACGTCTGTGTATGCGAAGCATTTCGCGTCGCTGGCGACCCAACCGCCGGAGTGGTACGAGACGAGCATTGCCACTACAGGGGGCAGTCCTGCGACCTCGCTGGGGTTCCTGGATTCCATGGATTCGATGATGAGCAATATTTCAAGCAGCATGACCTCTTCTCCGTCAGATGGCGGAGGCGGCGGTTCCTTCTCCGGCGGCGGAGGCGGCGGCGGCGGGGGCGGCGGCTCCTGGTAGAGAGGCAGGTCGTTTTGTGGTATAATCATATATCAGTCTTACTTACATCTGATTGTTCAAAAGGGCAGATGAAATGAAGGGTTTTAAGAGAAGAGTTCCCGCGTTGATACTCGTCTTCGCATTGACGCTGGCCATGATACTGGCTCTGCCAATGGCCGTGTGTGCGGACGACAATTCCTCCGTTCCGACCAGAGTGACGGAGTATTTCAACGTGGACGTCCAAGTCAATGAGAACAACACCTACGAATACAAAGAGGTGGTAGGAACCGTCTTCAATACGGAAGGCCATGGCATCTACCGCAATATTCCGACGACCTTTGACGGAATACAGGAAAAAGTAAACGGCGGCTGGTGCTCAACGGATCCGGTGGAGACCTATGAAGAGAACGGGTACTACATCCTGCAGATGGGCTCCGGTGACAGCTATATTTACGGCAAGCACGAGTTCCGGTACGGGTACACTATGATTTTCCGGGACGACCGGGATGAGTCGGGCGACTACATGTATATCGACGTGCTTCCGACTGACTGGCAGACGGCGATCGGTTCCGCTGACATCACAATCCACATGCCGAAGGAAATCAAGGAAGAGTGGACGACCGTATACATCGGTAAATACGGTGTTGATTACGACGATACGATGGATTCCTGGGAGCTGGAAGACAGTAAGACCATCCACATTAAGGCGGAAGATCTTGAGCAGGGCGTGGGCATCACGGTTCTGACGAAACTGCCGGAAGGATACTGGGTCGGCGCTGAGAACGGTCAGGCGGGAAAGAATGCCGCAACAACCATCCCGGTGATTCTGGCGGCGCTGTTCGGCGCTCTCTGGACCAGGTTCGGCAAGCGCCAGCACATTGTGGAAACCATCGAATTCCGTCCGCCGGAAGGTGTGACGCCGGCCGAGATCGGCCTTCTGATCGATGGCGTTTTGGATAAGAAGGATATGGTTTCTATGTTCGTCTACTTCGCTCAGAAAGGCTACATGAAGATCGAGGAGACGGAAAAGAAGAAATTCACGTTTACCAAACTGAAAGATATCGATGATAACGAAAAAGAATTCGCGAAGCAGCTCTTCAACGGGCTGTTCGAGGAAGGCGAAGTGGTGAAGTCCGACGACATGAGCGAGGACTTCGCATACAGTTACCGGGCGGCGTGCGACACACTGGAAGACGAGTACGGCGACGTTGTGCCGCTGTCGACGAAGTTCATGCAAAAGCTCGGAGGCGCTGCTCTGTACATCTTCGCATTGACGATCCCCGTTCTGGGCGTCAGTTACATGCTTCGTCCGGATGGGTTCATCTTTATTGCCTTCCTGACAGCTTTCCTGGCGGTGTTCTTCATGGGACGCGTCAAAAAGAGTTATAAGAAGAGAATGTCTGGCAAGGTGACGGGGTCAAAGGGCTACCGGATTGCCTTCTGGATTTTAACTGTGGCGGCGCTTCTTGCTACGGCAGTCGGAGTCGGCGGTGCGTTTGAGAGCGATCTTATCGGAATTCTGTATTTCGTCGGATTCGGCGCGTGCATGTTCTTCAATGTGTATGTCGGCAGAATCTCCGATACCGCAGCCGAGAACATGGGCAAGATCCTCGGACTCAGGGAGTTTATCAAGACTGCGGAAGTTGATCGGATCGAGGCGCTGGTCGAGGAAGATCCGGAATACTTCTTCAGCATTCTGCCATATGCCTACGTCATGGGCCTGACGAACAAGTGGATCAAGAAGTTTGAGAACATCAACGTTGAAGCGCCTGACTGGTATTATTCCTACAATACGACAGGGCACTACTTCCCGATCTTCTACATGGGCGATTCCATGGGCGGCATGACGAGCGCGGTAACGACAGCGGTCGCGCCGCATCTGCCGGCAAGCACCTTCAGCGGCAGCGATACCGGCGGCGGATGGCTCTCCGGCGGTGGAGGCGGCGGCTTCTCAGGAGGCGGCGGTGGATTCTCCGGCGGCGGAGGCGGCGGCGGAGGCGGCGGCTTCTGGTAAAAATAATGAAGAAGTTGAAGATATTAGTAGCAAATGATGATGGGATTGAGGCTCGCGGATTGCGGGAGCTGGTGGATGCGCTGACGCAGCGTGCGGGTGCTGAGGTTTATGTCTTCGCGCCGGACGGGCAGCGGAGCGCAGCCAGTCACGCGATCACCCTGCATGCCCCGATTAGCGTCTGGCCCGTCGAGTACGACGGGGCGGCGATGGCTTTTGCGTTAGACGGGACGCCGTCCGATTGCGTGGCGGTTGGCCTGAAAATGCTGCGGCTGAAGGGCGTGGAAGTCGACATGGTCTTCACTGGCATCAATCACGGGGCCAATGTGGGCACAGACATCGTGTACTCGGGAACGGTCGGTGCGGCGCTGGAAGGATCCATTCAGGGATATCCGTCCGCGGCTGTTTCAGTGGAAAGCCACAGCGCGAGCCACTTCGAGTACGCCTGCGATCTGGCGGTGGATCTGGTGCGAAAGACCGGCGGTAAGTGGGACAGTGACATCATGATCAACATCAATACACCGAATCTGCCTGCCGATGAGATCAAAGGCATCAGCAATACGATCATGGGCAGAAGAGAATACATCAACGACGTGCAGGTTGAGACGGAAGGTGAAGTAACGACCTTCATCTACGGCGGCGACCCGGTACTCTACGAGAGCGACGAGAATCAGTTCGACGTGGTCGCCCTTGAGAACGGATATGCGTCCATCTCGGCGCTGCACAAAGATATGACAGCATATGAAGCCGGCAGGATGCTGGCAGACTGGAGGATAGGAAAATGACATTGAACAGAGAAGACACACTGGCGGTTTTCATCGATTTCCAGGAGAAACTGATGCCGGCCATGCATAACAAGGAGGTGCTGCAGGACAAGGTGGTCAGACTCGCCAAGGGCCTCAAAGTGCTGGACATTCCGCACATTGTGACCCAGCAGTACACCAAGGGCATCGGCGAGACGATTCCCGAAGTGGCTGAGGCCATTGGGGAATTCGAACCAATCGACAAGACTACGTTCAGCTGCATGAGCCACGTGGATTTCATCAACCAGCTAGAGATCGCGGCGAGAAGGAACATTGTGGTCTGCGGCATCGAGGCCCACATCTGCGTGCAGCAGACCGTGGAGCAGCTTCTGGAAGAAGGATACAACGTGTACATACCGGTAGATTGCATCTCATCGAGAAGTCAGAACGACTTCCTGTGGGCTGCGGAAAGGATGGAGAAGGCCGGCGCAGTCATGACTACCTATGAATCGATTCTCTACGAACTCCTCAAGGATTCGAAGGCGGAAGGATTCAGAGAAATCTCCAGGATCGTGAAGTAATGTTTTTATTCGATAACAGAATCACATTGGAAAACAGAGAGACGCTGGAAGAGTATCTGAATGGTTTCGAGTATAAGACCTCGGGACTCTCTTACAGCGCCCTTTATATGTGGCGCGATATCAACCAGTTCAGTTGGGAAATGATCGGCGATTACATGTGTATGAGCGGCGTCAGCCATCTGGAGCTGGAACAGGGTATCGAGCTGCCGTTTTTGTTCCCGCCGCTTACAAGGACCGGCGAATACGACAGAGATTCGCTGCGCGCCACGATCTTCGAAGCCAGAGACTTTTTCGAGAGCAAAGGTCACCCGTTCAGTCTGCGGCTCGTACCGTTCCACATCCTTGAAATCATCAAGGACGCGGTTCCGGAACTGAAGTGGGAGGACGACCGGCCGAACTACGACTACATCTACCTGACGAAGGACCTGATCGAACTGGCGGGAAGGGATTACCATAAGAAAAAGAACCATCTCAATTATTTTAAGAAGACATACGAGTACGAATATGTTAGAATGACATCTGACATGGCTGACGAGGCCATGCAGTTCATCGACGAGTTCAATCGCCGCAAAGACATTCCGGCCCATGAGATGGAACTCCTCAAAATGGAGGAGGAAGCCATGGACGATGTGTTCCGGAACCTGGAAGCGGTCGGCTACGAGGCCGGGGCCATCCGCATCGATGGCAAAATTGAAGCCGTTGCGGTCGGCGGCCGCCTGGGAACCAAGATGATCACGGAACACGTGGAGAAGGCGAACGTGGAGTACAGGGGACTGTACCAGGCCATCAACAACGAGTTCTGCAAGCACGTTGCGGGCTGGGCCAAGTACATCAACAGGGAAGAGGATATGGGCATTCCGAACCTGCGGAAAGCGAAACTTTCCTACCGGCCGTGCAGATTGCTGGAGAAATACATCGGTCATTTTTAGAATAGCCCAAGAAAAGTGTTAAAAATTTAACATTTTTTCACCAAAAACCTTGACAAGCCTTGATATTATGGTATTATAGCAGAGGCAAGAGAGATTTTGATTTTATCGGAACAACCGTTAAAATATTAACAACAACCCAAACGATATACCCAGAATCAGTATATTATTAAGGAGGAAACTAAAAAAATGAGAGAAGTTGTAATCGCAGGTGCTGCAAGAACAGCAATCGGCAAGTTCGGTGGAACTCTGAAGAATGTCCCGACAAGAACACTCGGCGCGGTTTGTATTGAAGAAGCTCTGAAGAGAGCGGGCGTTGAGAAGGATCAGGTCGATGAAGTCATCATGGGATGCGTACTCCAGGGTGGTCTCGGACAGAACGTTGCGAGACAGATGATGCTTGACGCAGGTCTGCCTGTTGAAGTTCCTTGCTTCACCATCAATAAAGTCTGCGGTTCTGGTCTGAGAGCAGTTGAACTGGCTGCACAGATCATCAAGGCCGGAGACGCTGATATCATCGTTGCAGGCGGTGCTGAGAACATGTCATCTACAGGATATACCGTTCCTGCTGCAAGATGGGGCGCCAGAATGTTCGACGCACAGATGAAGGACATGATGGTTAACGATGGCCTTTGGGACGTATTCAACAACTACCACATGGGCATGACCGCAGAAAACGTAGCTGAACAGTGGGGACTGACCAGAGAAGAACTGGACGAGTTCTCCGTCATCTCACAGCAGAGAGCCGAGAAGGCTGTTGACAGCGGCGTGTTCGATGAGGAAATCGTTCCGGTTACCATTCCGCAGAGAAAGGGCGACCCAATCGTATTCGATAAGGACGAGCACCTCACACGCGGATCCACAATGGAAAAGGTTGCGAAGCTGAAGCCTGCATTCAAGAAGGATGGCGGCGTCGTAACAGCAGCTAACGCTTC
The DNA here is from genome assembly GCA_024689085.1 of Clostridia bacterium. Taxonomy (GTDB): domain Bacteria; phylum Bacillota; class Clostridia; order Peptostreptococcales; family Anaerovoracaceae; genus Lentihominibacter. The sequence continues at coordinate 8,625 of JAILDT010000024.1, forward strand.
CGGTATCAATGACTCCGGCGCTGCAGTCGTCGTCATGAGCAAGGAAAAGGCTGACGAGCTGGGCATCAAGCCGATGGCTACAATCAAGGCCTATGCATCCGGCGGCGTAGATCCGTCCATCATGGGCGTAGGTCCTGTACCGGCTTCCAGAAAGGCTCTGGAGAAGGCTGGCCTGACCATCGAAGATATGGATCTGGTAGAAGCAAACGAAGCATTCGCAGCACAGTCACTGGCAGTCAGAAAGGATCTGGGACTGGATCCTGAGAAGACCAACGTCAACGGCGGCGCGATCGCTCTGGGACACCCAATCGGAGCATCCGGCTGCAGAATCCTGATCACCCTTCTGTACGAGATGCAGAGAAGAGACAGCAAGTACGGTCTCGCAACACTGTGCATCGGCGGCGGCATGGGAACCTCCGTCATCGTGGAGAGATAAGATTGCAAAACCAATAAGCAGAGGTGCCGCACATGCGGCACCTTCTTTTTTATGCTCTGTGGGGTATAATAGGGCAGGGAGATCATTATGAGCGAGAAAGCATTCCGGATCGGTCCGATCCGCCCGCCGAGTGAGGCGAACAGTCTGCTGATCCAGGTGACCAACGGGTGCACCTGGAACAAGTGCAGGTTCTGCCAGCTCTACCGGCATACCAAGTTCAAAGCTTACAGCGCGGACAGTATCCGCGCCGACATCGACAACATCGCCTACTGGGCCGAACGCGTTAGAATGTATGCGCGCAAAGGCACCAGTGCTTTTGCATGGGACATAGAAGGGATCAACGCGGAGCTTTCGAATATGACGGACGCGGATGACAGGCAGTGCATGTACACGGTTGCCAACTGGCTGATTGCCGGCGGGGAGAACGTCTTCCTGCAGGACGGCAACAGCACAGCGTTGAGCAGCGGCAGGCTGTCAGATGTGCTTCTCTATCTCCGGCAGGTCTTCCCGCAGATCAAGCGGATCACATCCTATGGGAGAGCGGAGAATCTGTCGCGCTCTACGGCGGAAGAATTCGCGGAGCTGAAGGCGGCCGGCCTCGATCGCATCCATTCGGGATTTGAAACGGGGTCCGACGCAGTCCTGCAGCGCATCAACAAGGGTGTGACGCAGGAACAGCAGATCCGCGCGGGCAGGGCAATCAAGGCAGGTGGCATCGAACTGAGCATCTATTTCATGCCGGGCGTCGGCGGCAAAGATCTGTCCGAAACCAATGCGGAGGGAACTGCGGAAGTGATCAATGCTGTCAATCCGGATTTCGTGCGGGTTCGGACGGCGGCGATCAAACCGGGTACAGAACTTTACCAGGACTGGCAGGAAGGGAAGTTCGAACTCTGCAGCGATGACGACAAGGTGCGCGAGATCCGCAGGGTCATCGAACTGGCAAGCGGCGTCGATACCTATATCGTCAGCGACCACATGATCAACCTGCTGCAGAATGTGGAAGGAAATATAACCGCAGACCGCGAGGAAATGCTGCAGCGGATCGACGACTATCTGGATCAGCCGGAAGCGGACCGGCGTGTATTCCAGCTTTTGCGCAGAACCTTACGCGCTTATGATCTGAATGACATGAAGCGACTGAGCGCGGCGGAGCTTGATGCTCTGCGTGCAGAAGTCGTGAAGGAGAATGAACTCGGCTGGACCGTTCGGATGAACGGATACATCTGCCGATATGTGTAATATGGACAACAGGAAAGAGACAATCATCAGATATACACTGATCGGCTTCGGAATCACGGTTCTGAACTTCGCATACGTTATGGTAACGGTCCCCCACGGCATCATCAACGGCGGCGTGACGAGCTTCAGCATGATTCTGTCCAGACTGCCGCTGACGGAGATCTTGCCGGTCAATGCATGGGTCGCCATTGTGACAGGACTGTTAGCGCTGCTCTGCTGCATCTTTCTCGGGAGGGACATCTTCATCGCCAGCCTGTACAGCTGTGTGATGGGTGTGGCAGCCTTCAATTTCTTCACGCTCGTCATACCAAAGAGCGTCATCGACACCATGATCAGCATCGGGCAGATGGGATATAATCCGGTGATTCCGGCCGGCATGGCGGCCGAACTGATCGCGGCTGCTGTCGTCGTGGGCGCAGGCTACTACTTCTGCCTGAGCAACAACGCGACGGCCGTCGGTATGGATACCATCGCCCTCATCATACACAAGAGGCACGAGAAGATTCCGGTGGCTTACGCGATGTATGCCATCAACATCATCGTGCTTTTGCTCGGCTTGTACACCTACGGTCTGCGATGCGTTCTCATGGGTATTGCCTTCGCGGGTATCCAGGCTCTGACCCTCAACACCATGCTGAAATACAAAGACAGGAAAACCGCATAAACCATTGAAACAGAACCGCCGAAACAGGCGGTTTTGTGTTATAATACATTCTGTATTTGTATGTGCAGCAGACAGTCGTCTGCATGCGCAATGAAAGGACATTATGAGAGAATTACTGATGGGAAATGAAGCGGTGGCCATGGGCGCACTGGCTGCGGGAGTGCAGGTGGTGTGCGGATATCCGGGCACGCCATCTTCGGAAACACTGGAAACGATCGCGAAGAGAAATCCCGGCAATGTTTACGTGGAGTGGTCGGTCAACGAGAAGGCCGGCGCAGAGGTGGCCGCAGGCGCAGCATACGCTGGCGCGCGCAGCCTTGTTACTATGAAGCAGATGGGACTCAACGTGGCGGCCGATCCTGTCATGTGCGTCAACTACATCGGCGTCAAAGGCGCTATGGTCATCTACGTATGCGATGACCCGGGTCCGATTTCGTCCCAGACGGAACAGGACACGAGGAGTTTCGCCAGGTACGCCCACATCCCTTGCTTTGATTGTGACAGTCCGGAACAAGCTTTTCAGGCAGTGCAGGATGCATTTGCATTTTCGGAAGAACACGGAACGCCAGTCATCCTGCGGTCTACCACCAGAGTTTGCCACGCATGTGCGGATATTGACGTGCCGGAGATTGTAAATCCGGAGCCGCCGGAAGGGTTTACGAAAGACCCGCGGTGGGTCATCTTCCCGAAACTGGCTTACGAAGCAAAGCTCAGGGTTGCCGGCCGTGAACCGGAGCTGTCCGAGGAGTTCTCCGGATACAAAGGCAACAGCCTGGAAGGGAGCGGTCCTTTCGGCATCGCCTGCGGCGGTATTTCTTACGCCTATGTGAGGGAAGCGATCCGCGGTCACGAGGACCAGTTCACCGTGCTGAAAATCGCGACACCGTATCCATTCCCGAAGGAACTGGCGCGTCAGTTCCTGCTCGGCGCAGACAAAATACTCTGCTTTGAAGAACTTGATCCGTACATCGAAGATGCGCTCATCTACGAGTACGGCAATCTGAGTCTGGATATCGATAACTTTATAGAAGGAAAAAGAACCGGTACGGTACGACTGGGTGGCGAACTCAGTGCGAGCGAAATTGCGGACGTCATTGCGCGCGTAACTGGCGTGGATACGTCCATGTCATTCAGCGAGCCGGAAGATGTGCCGTCTCTCCCGGTGAGACCGCCGGTGCTATGCGCGGGCTGCCCGCACAGAGGCGCGTTTTACGCTGTCAAAAAAGCCGTCGGCGAAAAGCCGGCCATCTACAGCGGTGACATCGGATGCTACACGCTTGGCAACGCGGCGCCGCTGGACATGGTGGATACGTGCCTTTGTATGGGCGCAGGCATCACCATGGCCCAGGGACTGGACCACGCCATGAACGGTGTGTGCGCAGCGGCAGACGGAGACCCGACGACTTGTTTCGCCTTCGTCGGCGATTCCACGTTCTTCGCAAGCGGTATTACGGGAACGGTGAATGCGGTCTACAATCAGGCGGACATGATTCTCTGCGTGCTGGACAATTCCACGACCGCTATGACAGGTCATCAGCCGCACCCGGGCATGGGGAAGACCATGATGGGTCAGGCCGTCGAGCCCGTTGACATCGCCAAGGTGTTGGAAGGCATCGGCGTCAAGTCCGTTCGCACCGTGGATCCGCAGAATCTGGCCGAATCGGTTGCGGCGGTGAAGGAAGCCATGGGAGAGAGCAGCGTGCGGGCCATCATCTTCAAGTCTCCGTGCATAGCGCTGATCAAACCGGATCCGGCGAAGACGGTCGACATCGATCGGTGCATCGGCTGCATGCGGTGCATCAATGAAATCGGATGTCCGGCTCTCATTACAGATAAAGAAAACCTGACCGAACAGGGCAGACAAAAAGCAATTATAGACAAATCGCTCTGCACAGGCTGCGGGCTTTGCGCACAGAGATGCCCGGCGGACGCGATAGGATAGAGGAAGAGATATATGTCAGCAAGTGAAGTGAAGAGCTGTTTGCTCTGCGGCGTCGGAGGACAGGGAACAGTTCTGGCATCGAGAATCATAGCGGCGGCGGCCATGGCCAAAGGCCTTCACGCGAAGACGGCCGAGACCATCGGCATGGCCCAGCGGGGCGGCAGCGTCGTCAGCCACGTGCGGATCGGAGAGGAGATCGCCTCGCCGATGATCCCGCTCGGCACGGCGGACGTCATCATTGGATTTGAGCCCGGGGAGGCGGCCGCGAACATCAAATACCTGAAGGAAGGCGGCGTCCTGATTCTGAGCAGCAGGCAGGTTAAGCCGGTGACGGCATCCCTCGGACAGAGCGCCTACGACGGCGCCGACTGTCTGGCGTGGCTGCAGGACAAGGGCAGCCGCTGCATCGTCATCGATCCGGAAGAGATCATTCAGGCCTGCGGGTCGCCGAAGGTTTTGAATGTGGCTGTAACAGGAGCCCTGGCGGCAAGCGGAGCCATGGGCCTGTCCATTGAGGACATGGAGGCAGCCCTGCAGATGAGAATGAAACCAGCACTGCTGGAGATGAATAGAAAGGCTTTGCATATGGGTGCGCAGTGCGCAGCCGAATAAATGCGTGCAGAGAGGGAACACGATATGAAGATGAAGAAATCGCAACTCAGAGATATCAAGAGACAGATCGGACGCGTCCAGGCGGCGGGCGGATTCTACGCCAAACGACTGAAGGGCATCGACCCGGAGGACATCAGGAGCCAGGAAGATTTTGAGAAGCTTCCGTTCTCCGAGAAAGATGACCTGCGGGACGCCTATCCGCTGGGACTGGCAGCCGTGCCGGACGAGGAGATCGTCAGGATCCATTCCTCCAGCGGCACCACCGGACTGCCGTGCATCATTCCATATACGAAAAAGGACGTCGAGGATTGGGCGGAGCTGTTCAAGCGCTGCTACGAGATTGCAGGCATCACAAATAAAGACAGAATTCATATCACGCCGGGATATGGTCTTTGGACCGCCGGCATCGGGTTCCAGCTGGGCGCGGAGAAATTGGGCGCCATGACGATTCCGATGGGGCCGGGCAACACGGACAAGCAGATCAAGTTCATGCAGGATATGGAATCCACCGTACTGTGTGCGACCTCTTCCTATGCGCTGCTTCTGGCAGAGGAAATCGAAAAGCGCGGTGTGAAGGACAGCATCAAACTGAAGAAGGGCGTCATCGGCTCCGAGCGCTGGGGTCCGAAGATGCGCGCCCGCATCGCTAACGAACTGGGCGTGGAGCTTTATGATATCTACGGACTGACAGAGGTCTACGGTCCGGGCATCGCCATCAATTGCGAGTATGAAACTGGCATGCATTACTTTGATGATTATCTCTACTTCGAGGTTATCGACCCGAAGACCGGGGAAGTGCTGCCGGACGGTGAGCTGGGCGAGCTGGTCATCACCACCCTGAAGAAGGAAGGCGCACCGCTCATTCGTTACAGAACCCACGACCTGACGAGGATCATCCCGAACGACGTTCCGTGCCCATGCGGTAGAAAACTGCCGCGGATCGACGTCATCCTGGGCAGGACCGACGATATGGTCAAGGTCAAGGGGGTTAACATCTTCCCGGGACAGATCGAAGACTGCCTGAAGGATATCGACGGGGCATCCAGTGAATATCAGATTTTCATCGATCATGAGGACGGCAAGGACGTCATCAATCTCTTCGTCGAAACCATCTACACGAAGAAAGGGGAACGCCGCCGCCTCGAGAAGGAGATCAGAGATAAGATCAAGAGCGTTATCAACGTCGGCGTCAATCCGAAGGCCGTCGACATCGGCGACTTGCCGAGAAGCGAGAAGAAGAGCACGCGCGTCTTCGACTACAGATACTAGGCTGCGTCTGACGCAGAAACGTATAGAGAGGTTTATATGACTGCAAAATCAATGATGCCTTATGTGGAAGGCAATTCGGCGATACGGGCCATGTTCGAAGAGGGCGCCCGCATGGCTGCTGAGTTCGGAGCGGAGAACGTTTACGACTTCAGCCTGGGCAACCCGAGTGTACCGGCGCCGGAGGAAGTGAACCAGGCGATTCACAATATCCTCGAGGAGGAGGATACTCTGCTGGTTCATGGATACAACAAGAGCAATTCCGGTTACGAAGATGTGCGGCAGACTGTCGCGGAGCATTTGAATCAGCTGCACGGAACGCATTTTTCGTCCGAAAATATTATCATGACTGTCGGCGCGGCAAGTGGTCTCAACGTGGCCATCAAAGCGCTGGTGGATCCGGGTGAAGAGATTCTTGCCTTTGCACCATACTTCGTAGAGTACGGCAACTATGCCAAGAACCACGGTGCGCAGCTGCGCGCGGTACCTGCGGACACCGACACCTTTCAGCCGAACCTGGAGGCAATGAAAGAGATGATTACGCCGAAGACACGGGCCATCATCATCAATTCGCCGAATAATCCGACAGGCGTGATTTACAGCGATGAGACCATCCGGAGGCTGACGTCCATACTGAAAGAGAAGCAGGAAGAATTGGGCACGGAGATCTACATCATCTCCGATGAACCGTACAGGGAACTGGCCTACGATGGCGTCGAGGTTCCGTATGTCACCAAGTACTACGACAACACCGTGGTGGGATATTCCTGGAGCAAGAGCCTGTCCCTTCCTGGGGAGAGAATCGGCTATCTGGTATTCCCGGGCGAGATGACGGACTTCGAGAACGTGATACAGGCGGCCAACATCGCCAACAGAGTGCTGGGTTACGTCAATGCGCCGACGCTGATCCAACGCGCCGCAGCCCGCTGCATCGACTGCAAAGTCAATATCGCAGCGTATGACCGCAACAGGCAGAATCTCTATGACGGACTGGTGGATGCAGGATACGAATGCATATATCCGGAAGGCGCGTTCTACCTCTTCGTCAAATCGCCAATTGACGATGATGTGGAGTTCTGCGCCAGAGCGAAAGCCCACCGCATTCTGGTGGTGCCGGGACGTTCCTTCGCGTGCCCGGGCTATGTGCGGATCGCGTACTGTGTATCCCATGAGACGATCATGAATTCAATCCCTGCTTTTGCAGCGTTAATGAAAGAAATAAAAGAAGAAAAAGACAAGGAGTAACAAGATGGCTGAAGTTATCGAGATGACAAATTTTATCCACGACATTATCGACAAGGATCTTGAAAATGAAAAATACGGAGACAAAGTCCTGACCAGATTCCCGCCGGAGCCGAATGGCTACCTGCACATCGGTCACGCCAAGTCCATCTGCCTGAACTTCATGACAGCCCAGAAATATCACGGCGGCTGCAATCTGCGGTATGACGATACCAACCCGGTCAAGGAGGACATGGAATACGTCGACTCCATCGAGGAAGACGTCAGATGGCTGGGCTTCAACTGGAAGGAGCGGCTCTGGGCTTCGGACTACTTCGATGAGATGTACGACTGCGCCGTTACGCTGATCAAGAAAGGTCTTGCCTATGTTTGTGATTACAGCGCGGATGAGATCAAAGCCACCAGAGGTACCCTGACAGAACCGGGCCAGGAATCACCATACAGAAACAGAAGCGTTGAAGAGAATCTGCAACTCTTCGAGGAGATGCGCGACGGTAAGTACGCGGACGGTGAGAAGGTGCTCCGTGCCAAGATCGACATGGCATCCCCTAACATCAACATGAGAGACCCGGTCATCTATCGTATCGCACACGCATCCCACCACAACACCGGCGACAAGTGGTGCATCTATCCAATGTACGATTTCGCGCATCCGATCGAGGACGCCATCGAGGGCATCACTCACTCCATCTGCACGCTGGAGTTCGAGGACCACAGACCGCTCTACGACTGGGTGCTCCAGGCTGTCGGCAAGTGGCCGACGCCGCCGCAGCAGATCGAATTCGCGCGCCTGAACATCACCAACACCATCATGTCCAAGAGATACCTGAAGAAACTGGTCGACGATGGCATCGTTGAGGGATGGGACGATCCGCGTATGCCAACCATCGCAGGCATCCGCCGCAGAGGATATACGCCGGAAGCAGTCCGCGATTTCTGCGAGCGGATCGGTGTTGCAAAAGCAAACTCCACAGTCGATGTGGCTCTGCTGGAAAGTTGCGTCCGCGACGATCTGAAGAATATAGTTGAGAACAGAAATGTAGTTGAAAATCCAATCAAGGTCGTGATCACCAACTATCCGGCTGATCAGACGGAAATGCTGCCGATGGAGAACAACCGCGAGGTTCCGGAGATGGGTGAACGCGAAGTGCCGTTCAGCAATGAGCTGTGGATTGACGGTGACGACTTCATGGAAGTGCCTGTGAAAAAGTACTTCAGACTCTTCCCGGGAAACGAAGTCCGGTTTAAGGGCGCGTACTTCCTGACTTGCACCGATGTCATTAAGAACGACGATGGAAGCATCAGGGAACTGCACTGCACTTACGATCCTGATACCAAGAGCGGCACAGAGGGCGCCAACCGCAAGGTCAAAGGCACCATCCACTGGGTCGACGCCAAGACGGCAGTCAAGGTGAGAATCAGAAACTACGATTATCTCATGGTGGAAGACGAAAATGGCGAGATGGTTCTGAATCCGGATTCACTGGTCGAATCCTGGGGTTATGCGGAGCCGCTGCTCGGTGAGGCGAAGCCAGGCGAGAGATTCCAGTTCTTCCGCAAGGGCTATTACATCTGCGATGCAGTACTGAATAGCGAGGATCCGGAGAAAAAGGTCTTCAACAAGATCGTCGGACTGAAGTCAAGCTTCAAGGTCAAGAAATAATGGGTAAAAACACAAGCAGACCCCTGCCGGAGCTTCTGGCTCCGGTCGGGGGCTGGAAACAGCTCGAAGCAGCAGTGAATAATGGAGCGGATGCCGTCTATATGGGCGGCTCCCTTTTTAATGCGCGCATCAATGCGGAGAACTTTACCGAGGATTCTCTCGCAAAGGCAATCGACTATGCCCATGAGAGCGGTGTGCGCGTCTACATTACGTTCAACACCCTGATCAGAGACAGCGAGCTGGAGCGCGCCTTCCGGTATGCCTGCCGCCTCTACGAGATGGGTGCGGACGCTCTGATCCTGCAGGATATGGGACTCGCCCGTCTGGTGCGCAAGTATCTGCCGGACTTCCCGATGCACCTGTCGACCCAGGGGACCGTCTACAATGTGCACGCTCTCGATCTGGTGAAACAGTTGGGCTTCAGGAGAATTGTTCCGGCGCGGGAACTGTCCCTGAAGGAAATCGGACAAATGGCGGCAGGTTGTCATGCGCGCGATATGGATATTGAGGTGTTCGCACATGGTGCGCTCTGCACGTGCTATTCTGGTCAGTGCCAGATGAGCCGGGCTTTCGGCGGTGGCGGGAGAAGCGGCAACCGTGGCCTTTGCGCTCAGCCGTGCAGACTGCTCTACACGGATGACAAGGGGAGGAAGGGATATTTCCTCAGCCCGAAGGATCTGTGCACCCTTGAACTCATGCCGCAGCTTATCAAAGCCGGCGTAGACTCTTTCAAAATCGAAGGCCGCCTCAAGTCACCGGAATATGTGGCAGTCACCACGGCGGTGTACAGAAAGTACCTGGATCTTTATGCGCAGATCATGGCAGAACGCAGCGACATTGCATCCGATGAATGGAGGGCGATGATCGATCCGGAAGACATGGGGAAGCTGATGCAGATTTTCAACCGGGGAGGATTCACCACCGGTTATCTTGAGGGCAATCCGGGACAGAAAATCCTGTCCGGAACGAGCCCGAAAAATCAGGGAGTCTACATGGGAACGGTTTCGGCGGTCAGACCGGTGAAGGGAAGAGATAAAGTTCTGGCAGACATACAGGCACAGGCGAAAAACGGCATCGCGCAGGGCGACGGCGTTGAAATCCGTCGTGCGGCAGAAGTCACAGGAAGCAACGTGGTGACCTATGCGGAGACACTTGCAAACGGCATACAGCGCATCGGCGATTTTGACAGAGGCGTGAAAGCCGGTGACAAAGTCTATAAGGTAACAGATAAGAAGCTTCGGGATGAAGCGCTTTCTGCGCCGGCGAAGAAGCTTCCTGTTCGTATGCGGTTTGAAGCTCACGCGTGGCAGGCGCCGGAACTGACAATGCGCTGCCAGGATGAATCTGTCAAAGTCGTTGGTGGTTTTGCAGCGGAAGAGGCACTGAAGAAAGCGACCGACGCGGGGAAGGTCAGAAGCCAGCTTATGAAACTGGGCGACACGCGCTTCCGCACCGATGAAGCGGCAGTAGAAGTTGTGATTGATCCGGACATCATGATTCCGGTATCGGGAATCAACCAGATGCGACGTCAGGCGGCGGAGGAACTGACAGAAGCACTGCGGGGGAAAGTCAGAGCGGGACGCAATCCGCTCACGGCCGGTGAAACAGAGAACGTTATCGCGCAGGAGCAGCTCGGAAACGAAACAGAGATCCTTCGCATAGAAACAATCGAAACGGATGCTGATCTTCCGTATATTCTGAATGTCAGCAAGGGTGAACTGGACGAATACATAGAAGAGAACTTTGAGGATATCGCAGGTAAGGTCTGCGAGACCGGAATTCTGATCGGCAATCTGGGATGGATCAAACAGTTCATAGATGCAGGCGTAACGGTATATGGGGACTATGGCCTGAACGTTTATAACAGCCAGGCTGTAAAGGCCTATGAAGAACTGGGCGTGAAGATGCTGAACCTTTCACATGAGAGAAACACGGACGGCTGGACAAATGACAGGCGCTTCGGCGGGCGTGTTCCTCTGATGATAACAGAACACCCCTTCGGGACCGATTACCTGATCGACCGAAAGGGTGTGAAACACGAAATCATGAAACTCCGCGATAAGAGCGTTGTGCTCTGACGGGTCAGAGTTCGTTAGCGTTCTTGAACATGATTGCACTCAGGAATATCATGACGAGACCAACGATAACAGACCACGTCGTGCTAAAGTGAGACTGCGCGGCAAAGTATAAGCAGAGCAGCCCTACGATCAGCAGGAAAATGGAACTGAAAATATATTTCGGATTTCGTTTGTGACCATTATTTCTAAAAGACATATATCTACCTCCAAACCGCAACCATACTAACATAAAACAAACAGGCTTTCAACAGCGAACGAGAAAAAAGCGGCGTCCATAGGACGCCGCTTTCTGGTGTATACGTATACTGTTATAGTTCCGGCCTCAGCCGGGTTTGGCTTTACGCCGTTTGTAGGCTTAGCGTTGTGCTTATGCCTCTGCAGCTTCGAGAGCTGCCTGCTTGTCTTCTTCTCTCTGCTTGAGAATGTGCTGATATTCTTCCTCGGTCATCTCTGTCATTGTGATACCAGTTACTCCATAGAACATGGATACGAGTGGGTTCACATAGTTGAGTACTGCGAACGGAATGTAAGCACTGTTGACGCCCAGGAATGATCTCATGGTAGCACCGCAAGTATTCCATGGGAAGAAGTTGGAAGTGATTGTACCGGAGTCTTCCAGACATCTGGACAGGTTCTTCGGTGCAAGTCTTCTGTCTTCGAATGCTTCCTTGTACATTCTGCCTGGCAGAATGATGGACAGGTACTGGTCGCAGCAGATTGCGTTTACGAATACGCAAGTCAGCTCTGTTACGATGACCAGGCCGCCTCTTGTGCCTCTTGCCAGCTTCAGAATTGAGTTCGCCAGGTTGGCCATGATTCCGGTGGAGTCTACGATACCGCCGAAGCACATTGCCAGCATGATCAGGGAAATTGTCCACATCATGGACTGGAGACCACCGCCGGAAAGCAGTGACAGCAGTTCTTCTGCGGTACCCTCATCGAGTCCTTCAGGAATAGTCAGGTTCTCTGCATCCCAACCATTGTTCAGGATGTTACCGATTGCTGAAGGGCCGCCACCCGGGAAGATCTTAACGCCCTGCAGAGCTGCGAACGGAACGCCGAGGAATACACCAGCGATCAGAGCAGGCAGAGCCGGCATCTTAACGATAACCGCGACGATTACGAATACAGGCGGAATCAGATACAGAACGCCAACCTTGTAGTTCATGGTGATGAAGTCAAGGTACATCTGGATCGTTGATTCGTCTGCAGCGCCGCCCTTGTGGGTGAAGCCGAGAATCAGATAAACGATGAAT
>JAILDT010000037.1 GCA_024689085.1 Clostridia bacterium
GACATTAGCCAAGAGCCTGAACGGTCTGCTTTTGCCTACCTCAGGCAAAGTCTTCATCGATGGTCTTGATACCGCCGCACCGGAGAACACCTGGAACGTGCGCCAGAAGGTGGCCATGGTCTTCCAGAATCCGGACAATCAGATCGTTTCTGCCATTGTCGAGGACGACGTGGCCTTCGGACCGGAAAATCTGGGAATCGATCCGGTGGAGATTCGCCGGCGCGTCGACAGCGCGCTCGAAAGCGTTGAGATGGGCGACTACAAAGGCAAGGCGCCGCATCTGCTCTCGGGCGGGCAAAAGCAGCGGATTGCCATTGCAGGCGCCGTGGCCATGGAGCCGGAGTGTATCGTCTTTGACGAACCGACTGCCATGCTCGACCCGAAGGGCCGCCGGGAGGTGCTGGGCATCGCCAGACAGCTGAACCGAAAAGGCATGACGGTCGTTTTTATCACGCATTTTATGGAAGAAGCCGCTTGCGCGGATCACGTCATCGTCCTGGACGGGGGCGTTATCCGGATGGAAGGCACGCCGCGGGAAATCTTCTCGCAGGAAGAGGAACTGGAAGCCCTGAGTCTGGGTGTTCCGACTGCAGTGCGGATGGCGTCTCTGCTGAGAAAACGGGGCGTCGGGCTGCCGGACAGTATACTTACCGATGAGGAACTTGTCAGAGCATTGATGGAGGCGAAGGCCTGATGATAGAAGTAAAGAATCTGACACATATCTATAATGAAGGGCTGCCGCATGAATCGGTAGCGCTCGACGACGTCAGTTTTCGGATCGAGGACGGCAGTTTCGTGGGCATCATCGGACATACAGGATCCGGCAAGTCCACGTTGCTGCAGCATCTCAATGGTCTTCTGAAACCAGAATCCGGAACCATTGTCATCGACGGCGTCGATATTACAGACAGTCACACGAAGATGCTCGACATCAGGAGAAAGGTCGGGCTGGTTTTTCAGTACCCAGAATACCAGCTCTTTGAAGAGACAGTGGCCAAAGACGTCGCCTTTGGTCCGGGAAACCTGGGGCTGACCCAGGAGGAAATCGATCAGCGGGTGCGCGACTCCATTGAGCTCGTCGGGCTGGATTATGAACATATCAAAGATCAGTCGCCGTTCGAACTCTCCGGCGGACAGCGGCGGCGTGTCGCTATCGCAGGTGTGTTGGCGATGAAACCGGAAGTGCTGGTTCTCGACGAGCCTACGGCCGGACTCAATCCGAAGGCGCATTACGATATTCTGGACATGGTGGAGCGGATTCACAGGGAAGAAGGGAATATCACCATCTTCGTATCTCACAACATGAACGACATCGCCCGCATGTCCGACCAGGTACTGGTCATCGACCGTGGCAGACTGGCCATGGACGGGACGCCGGCTGATGTTTTTGCGAGAGAAGAGGAACTGAAATCCATGGGACTGGCGCTGCCTGACGCGACGGAGATCGTGTCGCAGCTCAGGAAGCAGGGAATGGAACTGCCGGCGGACTGTCTGACGGCGGAGCAGGCGGCGGAAGCCATTGCGACGGCATTGGGAAAATAAGGACGTAGCACGTATCAGATAAAATGATAAGAGATATCACACTGGGACAATATTATCCGGGGAACTCGGTGATTCACAGGCTGGATCCGCGGGTCAAGATCATGGCGACACTGCTCTACATCGTGGCGCTTTTTGTCGTAAAAGATTTTGTCGGGTTCATTGCACCGGTAGTGTTGCTGGAGGCCGTGATCATTTTGGCGAAGGTGCCGCGCAGGTACATCTGGCGCGGATTGAAACCGGTGCTGATCATCATCGCCTTCACACTGATTGTGAACATCTTCATGATCCGGGGCGAGGTGCTCTGGCAATTCGGCGTTTTGCACATCACCCGGGAAGGTCTGCGCATGGCTGCCTTCGTCGGCATCCGACTGGTACTGCTCATCATCGGCTCGACCATGCTGACGCTGACAACGCGTCCGATCGGGTTGACGGATGGGATCGAAGCACTGCTGTCGCCGTTCAAGAAGATTGGTCTGCCGGCCCATGAGCTGGCCATGATGATGACCATCGCCCTGCGGTTCATTCCGACCCTGCTGGAGGAGACGGATAAAATCATCAAAGCTCAGCAGGCCAGAGGCGCGGATTTTGAGAGC
>JAILDT010000041.1 GCA_024689085.1 Clostridia bacterium
GAGATGTGCGGCATGAAGGAGACCCAGGTGGTCAAGATGTTCTGGGCTTTCACTGCTGTATGCTGCGCAGCTGCGGCGCTGATGATATAGGAGACAGAGATGAAAGATAAAAACATACTTGTAATAGGCATGGGAAGATCAGGCCGTGCGGCCGTGGGAGCGCTCCTTGAGAAGGGCGCTGTCGTCAGCATACAGGACAGCAAGAATGCTGCGGACTTTGAACCGGAATTCCTCGAAGAGATGAAGAATGCCGGTGTGACGTGCTATCTTGGGTGCGCACCCGAAGATATGTCCGCGTTCGATATGCTCGTTCTTTCGCCGGGCGTACCGCCGCGTCTCGGCTTCATAAAAGACGCAAAAGCATCCGGCGCAGAGGTGATCGGCGAGCTGGAACTGGCCTATAGACTGTGCAAAGGCAGTTTTGTAGCTATTACAGGCACCAACGGAAAGACAACGACGACCACACTGGTGGGCGAGATATACAAGACGGCAGGCAGAGATACCATTGTAGGCGGCAACATTGGAAATGCCATCGCAGTGGATGCTATGAACGCCAATGAAGACACCTGGATGATCACGGAGACAAGCAGTTTTCAGCTGGAGACCATTCGCCAGTTCAGACCTGTCGTATCGGCGATTCTTAACCTGACGCCGGATCACATGGACAGACACGGGACGATGGAGGAGTACGGCAGAGTCAAAGCACGTATCTTCGAAAACCAGAGTCCTGATCAGTACTGCGTGCTCAACTACGATGATCCGGCGTGCTTCGAACTCGCGGAGAGAGAAGGCTGCAAGGCGAAAGTCGTGCCGTTCAGCAGAAAGCAGGAACTGGATTTTGGTGCTTTTGCGAAAGGCGGAAGGCTCGTCATCCGGAACGAAGCAGGTAAAGAAATCGACATCTGCGGAGAAGACGAGCTGCTGATACCGGGCACCCACAATCTGGAGAACGCACTGGCGGCGGCGGCAGTCTGCTACTTCGGCGGCATCGACCCGCAGGTCATCGGCGAGGCCATGAAGGCCTTCCCGGGCGTGGCGCACAGAATCGAGCTGGTCCGCGAGAAGGACGGTGTGCGTTTCGTCAACGACTCCAAAGGCACCAACACAGACGCTGCCATCAAAGCCATCGAAGCCATGAAGGAGAACATTATCCTCATCGCCGGCGGCTATGACAAAGGCGCGGAATACGAAGAATTCATTGACGTCTTCCCGGGCAGAGTGAAGGAACTCATCCTTCTCGGGAAGACAGCCCCTAAAATCAAGGCCGCAGCGGAAGCTGCAGGCTTCACCAATATCACCATGGCGGCCGACATGGAAGCATGTGTTGCAGCTGCCTGGGAAAAAGCGCAGCCGGGCGATGTGGTGCTTCTGTCACCTGCATGCGCAAGCTGGGATATGTACGATAACTTCGAACAGAGAGGAGACCATTTCAGAGAATGCGCGCAGAAACTCTAAACAACAGAAGCATGATCGTGGCCTCAATCAGGGAAGTGGACTTTATGATGCTGACCGTCACCATCGCACTGGCAGTGTACGGTCTCATTATGGTGTTCAGCGCCAGTTACTACTTCTCCATCAGTGAGAACGGAACGCCGTTTTACTACCTGATCCGTGACGGTATCTGGGTGGTTCTGGGACTCGTACTCATGTGCGCAGGGCTGCTCATCGACTACAGAGTGTGGAACAACAAAGTGCTGATACTGGGTCTGTTGGGGTTCTGTTTTTTGCTGCTCGTGCTGGTTCTCACGCCAGTCGGATCTTCGGCCAACGATGCCACGAGATGGATCAGGCTGGGTCCGATCACCATCATGCCGGGCGAGATCGCCAAGATGGGTATGATCTTCTTCATCGCGTGGTTCTGCTCTGAAAACACGAAGAAAATACGGTCCTTTACCCGCGGCATGCTCCCGATCCTCGTCGTGACAGGCGTGTTCGCCTTGCTCATCATCAAGCAACCGAACCTGTCCACGGCCATCACGCTGGTGGGCATCGTGCTGGTCATGATGCTGGTAGCGGGCATGAAATGGGGATACATCTTCTTCCTCACAGGAGCCGGCGTAGTCGGCATCATGGCGCTGATCTTCGGCGTAGGAGGGTACTGGCAGGAACGGTTCATGACCTTCACCCATCCGTTCGATTACGAAGCCACGAGCGGCTACCAGATCGTACAGGGCCTGCAGGCGCTGGGTTCCGGCGGACTGTTCGGCGTCGGCTTGGGAAAGAGTGTTACGAAGAGTCTGTATCTGCCGTATCCGCATAACGACTTCATTCTGGCCATCATCGGAGAAGAGACGGGATTCCTTGGAGTCCTTCTTCTGCTCATTCTCTACACGCTGTTCATCTGGCGTGGCGCAGTCATTGCCCTTCGGTGCAAGGATGAATTCGGTCTGCTGATCGCATCGGGCACCATCCTGATGGTTGCCATTCAGGTCGTGCTGAATCTGCTGGTCGTCACATCATCGATGCCGGCGACAGGCGTCAATCTGCCCTTCGTAAGCTATGGAGGCAACGCACTCATGATATTCATGTTCATGTCCGGGGTGATCATGAACATATCGCGGCATTTGCCGGGCAAATCGTCTGAATTGGAAGAAGAAGCAGGAGAATACTGATGAGAGTGATCATGACAGGCGGCGGCACCGGCGGACATATTTATCCGGCCATCGCCATCGCGGATGAAATCAAAAAAAGAGATCCCGATGCGAAGATTCTCTTCGTTGGTGCGGAAAGAGGACTGGAAAAAACACTGGTTCCGAAGAGAGGATATGACATCCGCCTCATCACGGTGGAAGGATTCGATAGAAAGCACCTTGCGCGGAACGTTCGGGTCGTCCGCAAACTCATGAAGGGAAACAAGCAGGCAGCTGAAATCATCAGAGATTTCAGACCGGACTTCGTCGTGGGCACAGGAGGATACGCAAGCGGGCCGATGGTCAAAGCAGCGCAGAAGGCGAAGATTCCGACTTTCGTCCACGAGCAGAACGCCTATCCGGGCGTAACGAACAAGCTTCTGGAGAAAGGCGCGAAAGCAGTATTCCTTGGTTTTGCACGTGCAGCGGAGTACTTCAAGGAACAGGATAAACTCGTCGTCTCAGGCAACCCGGTCAGAGACGAGTTCAGAGATAAGGACAGAGACGAAGCGCGCAGAGTGCTGGGATTCGATGACGACAGATTCGTCGTGCTTGCCTTTGGCGGAAGCCAGGGCGCGGGACGGATCAACAAGGCTATGACGAACGTCATCAAAGACCTGAACGGACGCGATGATATCAGCATCGTTCTGGGCGCAGGCAGTTACTACTATGACGCGATTCTGAAGAGCTTCCGCGAGGAAGGCTTCGAGCCGGCGGATAACATCCGGATCATAGAGTACATCGATGACATGGCTTCATATCTGGCCGCGGCAGATCTGGTCATCAGCAGAAGCGGCGCCCTGACAGTTGCGGAGACTACTGTCAGCGGAAGACCGGCCATATTCATCCCGTCGCCGATGGTAACGGGCAATCATCAGTACTATAATGCGCTTGCTGTTGCGGAAGCAGGCGGCGCCATCATCATTGAAGAGAAGGATCTCGAGGATGATAAACTAACCGAAGAGATCCTCAGACTGAAAGTCGATCCGCAGGTTCTGGACCGCATGGCCCAGGCGAGCCGCAGATGCGGGCCTGACAGGGCGACGGAAATCATTTGCGACAAGATTTTGGAGGAAGTGAAGATTGACTGAGCATCCGGTCATCGAACCAGAGACAACAGAACAGGAAGCGCTGACGGAGACAGTGCTGGAGAAGCCGGAAGAACCGGAAAAAGCCCCGGTTAATTCTTCTGTGAAAAAGCAGAAACCGCGCAGAAAGCACAAGAAAAAGAACTATCCGCTGCGTATTATCGTCGTGGTTGCCATCATCGCGGCGGCGTTTGTGTGCGCGCATCTCAGCTGCTTTAACGTGGACGGCATCGCAGTCATCGGCAATGAAGGTGTGGCAGATCAGGAAATCATCGAATTGTCAGAAATCGAGATGGGCAAGAGCGTTTTTGACGTGCATCCGCTCCTGGCCCAGCATAAAATCAAGAAGAATCTGTACATCGAAAAGGTCAATGTCAACAGAAAACTGCCGAACAAGGTGGAAATCATCGTCACAGAGAGAAGTCTTCTGGCACAGTTCCACAAAGACGGCAAGTTTGTGATTACGGATTCGAAGGGCATGGTGCTGGACATCAGCAAAGAAGAGCACAAAGCCACCACCATCGAGGGCGTGACGGTCACCGATGCGGAGAAAAAAGAGACCATAAAGATCAAAGAGAACCAGGGGCTTGAAAAAACGCTGGAACTCATCAATGCCACGAATGAAAGCGACCTCTATTTTAAGAGGATCGTGTTCAACGGCGGCAAGGTCGACGCATACGTTTACGACGAGCTGAAATGTTCCGGTAAATACAACAATCTCATCTCCGCCATCAACTCCGGAACACTCAAAAAAGTCATCTACGATCTGTACCAAAAAGGTGTCGAAAAAGGCACTGTAAATGTGTACAACAATGATTATTGTTTCTTTACACCCAACTAAATGTATGGTATACTCACTCCAGATATAACTACATTTAGCGGAGGTACACCAATGTTACAGTTTGAAACCAATGATAATACATTACAGGAAATAAAGGTAATTGGTGTTGGCGGCGGCGGCTGCAACGCGATCAACAGGATGATCGAATCCGGCATGAAAGGCGTTACGTTCATCGCAGTCAATACAGATAAACAGGCCCTCTCAAAGAACAGAGCCGAGACAAAGATCCAGATCGGCGAAAAACTGACCAAGGGACTCGGTGCCGGCGGCAATCCTGAGATTGGCCAGAAATCCGCAGAAGAGAATCTGGAAGATCTCGAAAAATTCGTTACCGGAGCCGACATGGTATTCATTACATGCGGAATGGGCGGCGGAACCGGTACAGGAGCAGCCCCGATCATCGCGAAGATCGCTAAGGATATGGGCATCCTGACGGTGGGCGTTGTAACAAAGCCTTTCAGATTTGAAGGAAAGAAGAGAGGGGAACACGCAGAACTGGGAATCAAGTTCCTCAAGAAATACGTAGACTCGCTGGTAGTTATTCCGAACGACAAACTCCTCGAAACAGTGGAAGAACAGACCTCGCTGCTGGACGCCTTCGCAATGGCAGACGATGTTCTGAAACTGGGTGTACAGTCCATCTCCGATATCATCGTGGACGATGCGTTGATCAACTTGGATTTCGCAGACGTTACGACGATCATGAAGGACAGAGGCGTGGTGCACATGGGCGTAGGCTATGGTTCGGGAGAGAACAAGCTGGACGACGCAGTGAAGGGTGCTGTGAACAGCCCGCTGCTTGAGACAGAGATCAGCGGCGCCAAAGCAGTTCTCATCAACATCACAGGCGGCATGAATCTGACCATGCTGGATGTCGACAGAGTGGCTTCACAGATCGACGAGGCGGCTGATCCGAACGCTATCATCATCCTCGGAACATCCATCAAGGAAGAAATGCAGGATGAAATCGCAGTCACCGTGATCGCGGCTGGATTTGATGGCAACAGAGATGCCGGACAGTACGTACCGGAGAAACCGGCGGAAGAAATTGCGAAACCTCTGGGCAGCGAAACAGAACCGGAGCACACAGCAAATTTCGTCAACACATTAGAAATGGACATTCCGGATTTCCTGAAGAAGTAGTATGAAAAATCAGCTGGTAGCCGGTTTTGTGCCGGCTACTGCTTTTTTATGAGGGAGTCAGCCGTTCCTGATGAAGACAATCAGATCAAAAGATAATCCTACATACAAGGACGCAGTAAGGCTCCTTCGAAAAAAAAACAGAGATCAGACAGGCATGTTCCTTCTTGAAGGACCCAGGCCTGTTATAGATGCGCTCAAAGCAGGAAACCATTTAGAAACGGTCTTCTTCACAGAGATCGCTGCGGACAGCCCGGAAGCACAGGAGGCGGAACGACTCTGTTCAGAAAACGGCGTCCGGACAGCTGTACTGGCAGACGATTTATTTGGAAGACTGTCAGACACCGAACATTCTCAGGGGGTGCTTGCCATCGCATGCAAAAGCATCCCGCAGGAACTGAGCGGTTCGGTCGTGATTCTCGACCGGCTGCAGGATCCCGGGAATATCGGAACGATCATCAGAACAGCGGAAGCCGCGGGCTTCGGCGCTTTGATCGCAATCAAAGGAACAGGAGATATCTATTCTCCGAAGACAGCCAGAGCAGCGGCAGGTTCACTGCTCCGGGTTGATGTTTTTGAGGGAATGGAGACTGATGCGGCAGTCAGTCTCTGTAAGGAACAGGGACTGCGCATCATCGCCAGCGACCTGGAGGGCGCGGTGGAATACACCGCCGCGGACATGACCGGGAGCATTGCGCTGGTCATCGGCAACGAAGGAAGCGGCATCAGCGGGGCGTTCCGCGATGCGGCGAATCAGAAAGTTAAGATCCCCATGGAGGGCAATATAGAATCACTAAACGCGGCAGCGGCGGCAGCCGTCCTCATGTACGAGGCAGTGCGCCAGAGACACGCCGCAGGAAAGGCAGAATAATGCAGGATCAGTTAAACAGGATTTTGGAAGAAGCGAAGTCCCAGCTTGAGAAGGCAACAGACAAGGGACAGGCAGAAGAACTGAGAATCAGGCTTCTGGGCAAAAAAGGTGAGCTGACGCAGCTACTGAAAGGTATGGGCAAGCTCAGTCCTGAGGAGAGAAAGTCCACAGGGCAGCTGGTCAACAGCGTCAAGGGCCAGATTGAGACGATGCTCGAAGACAAATTCGAGGAAATCAGAGAGAAGGCTAAGGAAGCGCAGTTCAAAGTAGAGAGAATCGACGTGACGGAGCCGGGCAGAAGACCGAAACTGGGCGCCAAGCACCCGCTCACTGTTACTATGGAAGAGATCTCAAAAGTCTTTATGAGCATGGGATTCTCCATCGTTGAGGGTCCTGAAGTGGAGACCGTATTCAATAATTTCGATGCGTTGAACGCCAGCCCGGACCATCCAGCCAGAGATATGACAGACACGTTCTACATCACAGAGGACGTGCTGCTCAGAACCCAGACCTCGCCGGTGCAGGTCAGAACGCTGTTGAAGCAAAAACCACCGATCAAGGTTATTTCTCCGGGCAGATGCTTCCGTTGCGATACGCCGGACGCCACGCATTCACCGATGTTCCACCAGATCGAAGGTCTGGTTGTCGATGAAGGCATCACTATGGCGGACCTGAAAGGTACATTGGATACCTTCGCCAAGCAGCTTTTCGGACCTGATACGAAGACCAAGTTCAGACCGCATCACTTCCCATTTACGGAACCGAGCGCAGAGGTGGACGTATCCTGCTTCAAATGCGGAGGCAAAGGCTGCAGAGTCTGCAAGGGGTCCGGCTGGATTGAAATCCTTGGATGCGGCATGGTGCACCCGAACGTTCTGAAGGTCGGCGGCCTGGATACAGAGAAATATACAGGTTTTGCATTCGGTTTGGGTGTGGAACGTGTTGCAATGCTGAAGTACGGAGTGGATGACATAAGACTGTTTTATGAAAACGACATGAGGTTCATTGAACAGTTCAAATAAAGGAGAAAAAGAAGACAATGTTAGTACCAGTTGAATGGATAAATGACTATATTGACCTGAGCGACGTCAGCGTAGACGAGTTCTGTGACCGGATGATCATGTCCGGCTCGAACCTGGAGACCTGCGACTGGTTCTGCGAGGATGTGGAGAACGTCGTCGTCGGTAAGATTGCGAGAATCGATAAACACCCGCAGGCGGACAAACTGGTCATTTGCAGGATAGATATCGGCGACAGAGAAGCGGAAGGCAAGGACGAAGAAGGACTTCTTCAGATTGTCACGGGAGCTCCGAACGTGTTCGAAGGCGCTTATGTGCCGGTGGCTCTTTCGGGAAGCCATATCCCGGGACCGCTCCACGGACAGCCGAAACAGGAGGGCGGCGTCACAATTGAGAAGGGTGCGCTGCGCGGCGTGGAATCCTACGGTATGCTTTGCTCGGCAGGCGAGATGGGATTCGAGGACAAGGTTGTCCCGATCGCCCACAGAGACGGCATCTGGATTCTGGACCCTGCCGTTTATGAAGGAATCGAAGAAAAAATCGGCATGGATTTCGTGGACGCGCTGGAACTGAAACAGGCCGTTGTGGACTTTGAAATCACACCGAACAGACCGGACTGCCTGGCGCAGGTAGGTATGGCCAGGGAAGCGGCGGCGACCTTCGGAAAGCCGTTCTGCTATCCGGATACGGATATTCAGCAGGAAGACGGTGAAGGAGCATCTGCAGATTACGTCTCCGTAGAAATCAAGAACCCGGAGAACTGCAAGCGTTACGTGGCCAGAATCATTACGGACGTCG
This sequence comes from Clostridia bacterium, assembly GCA_024689085.1. GTDB lineage: Bacteria > Bacillota > Clostridia > Peptostreptococcales > Anaerovoracaceae > Lentihominibacter. The sequence continues at coordinate 8,388 of JAILDT010000041.1, forward strand.
TGATCAAGCAGTCGCCGTGGTGGCTGCAGAAGAGACTCATGTACGCGGGTATGAGACCAATCAACAACATCGTTGATTTCACCAACTTCGTTATGCTCGAGTACGGTCAGCCGATGCACGCTTTTGATATCAGGGAAGTGCACGGCGGCAAGATCATCGTAGAGAACGCCAAGCCGGGCGAAAAGTTCGTCACGCTGGACGAAAATGAGAGAACCATGGAAGGCGACATGCTCATGATCAAGGACGCCGAGAGAAGTATCGGCATCGCTGGTGTCATGGGCGGCCTGAATTCAGAAATCGAAGAAGATACCAAGACTGTTATCCTGGAGTCAGCGAACTTCCTGGGAAGCAGCATCAGGACCACGTCCAAGAAACTGGGCCTGAGGACGGAAGCCTCTGCCAGATTCGAGAAGGGCATCGACCCGAACCTGTCGGAAGCAGCAGCGGACAGATTTTGCAGGCTCGTAGAGCTCACAGGTTCCGGCAAGATATGCAAAGGCAAAATTGACTGTTACCCGAACCCTGCGGCTGCGAAGACGCTGGACGTCAGAGTCAGCAGAATCAACTATGTGCTGGGCATCGATCTCACGAGAGAAGAGATGGCGGCCATGCTGAAAGGCCTTGAAATCAAGGTGGAAGGGAAAGGCGACATTATGACAGTCACGCCTCCGACAGTCCGTCAGGACCTGCTGGAGGAAGAAGACTACATAGAAGAAATCGCCAGGATGTACGGCTACGACAAGCTGCCGGTAACACTTCCGAAGGGCAATACCGAGGCCGGTATGCCGGAGGAAAGACACTTAAGAGACATGGCCAGAGAAGCTCTCTGCGGCATGGGACTCAACGAAATCCAGACATATTCCTTCGTCAGCCCATCTGGTGTGGACAAGATCCGCATCGGGGAGGATTCATGGGAGAGAGCCTTCGTCAGACTCATCAACCCGCTGGGCGAGGACACCTCGGTCATGCGTACGGTGCTGACACCGAATATGATGGAAGTGCTGGCAAGAAACTACTCCAGAAACATCGATACCGTCAGAGCTTTCGAGATAGGCAACACCTTCATGGATAACCCGATCAATCCGGACAAGCTGCCGGATGAAGACTATGCTCTCTGCATCGGTATGTACGGCAAAGGCTGTGACTTCTATGCGCTTAAGGGCATCGTGGAGGAACTGCTGGACAGCATGGGCATCAGGAAACTGGTATTTGAAGCGGAATCCGAGTACGGTGTTTACCATCCGGGAAGATGCGCGCGGGTTCTCGTGGAGGCATCGGACGCCATGAAGGCGGCAGGCGAAGAGTACGAAGAACTCGGCATCATGGGAGAGATTCATCCGGACGCCGCTGCGAACTTCGGACTGGACGGCGTGAGAGTCTACTGCGCCGAGCTCATGTTCGGAGCCATTGCCCGCAAGGCGAACACTGAAATCGTCTATCAACCGCTTCCGAAGTACCCGTCTACTTCCAGAGATATCGCTCTGCTGGTGGACGAGAAAATGGAAGTCGGAAACATAGAGAATGTCATCAGACAGAAGGGAGGACAGATACTCGAAAGCGTCCGCCTGTTTGACGTCTACAGAGGCGCACAGGTCGAGGACGGTAAGAAGAGCGTTGCGTTCAACCTGGTTTACAGAGACAAGAATAAGACTCTGACCGATGAAGAAGTAACCAATGTACACGAAGACGTTCTGCAGGCTCTCAAGGAGAAGCTGAACGCTGTTCTGAGAGACATGTAAACTATATCTGTATGAGGAGAAATCATCATGGAAAACAACAAAGTAAATGTAAAGATCTACGGACAGGAGTACACCATTTCAGGCGACATTTCTAAGGAGGATATCATCAGCCACGCTGCCCGCGTGGACGCCAAGATGTACGAAATCGCCGACGCGGCGAAATCCGCTGGCGCTTCCCCTCAGAATATCGCGATTCTGGCAGCAATCAACATCGCCAGCGAACAGGCGATGAGCGCCAAGGAAATGGACGAGCTGAAGAGCATGAACATCCAGCTGGAGAAGGATGCCCAGCACTATGTTTCCCTCTGGGACGAGACCAAGAAATCCTTTACAGAATACAAGGAAGAGACGCAGGCTATCGTCGCGCAGAAGGATGCTCTGCTGCAGCAGCTTCGCGAGAAGGATGCTGAGATCGAAAGACTCAATGCCGCGGCAGAAGAGTCGAAGGCCCAGATCCAGAGCGGTATGGAGGACGTGATCAAAGAAGTGGAAGGCAAGTGCAGAGAACTTGAGAGCAGCTTCTTCGATCTTCAGATGGAAAATCTCCAGCTCAAGAAGGAACTGGATAAATACAAGAACGGTACCGGCGGATTCTAAATGAGAGAAAAGACCTTACACGTTTTAGAATACGATAAGATCATTGAAATGCTGAAAGACCGGGCGGGCTCCGAAATGACCAGAAAAGTCATATCGGAGCTTGAGCCTGTCTGTGATGCGCGCATAATAAAGGAAAAACAGGAAGAAACCACAGAAGCGGTGAAGCTCATCTCAGCCAAGGGACCTTTGCCGGTCGGTGGTTTTTATGATGTTGCGGGACTGGCCGGATTCGCCCGCAAAGGCGGCGTTCTGACCATGGCCCAGCTGCTGCAGATTCTCTACAATCTGAAGGCGGCTGAGCGGACGGTGGCATTCCTGAAAGGGGACGACGTACCGGAGATGCCGCTGATCGAATCCATCGTGGAGGTCATCGCCGTTCATAAGGCTTTTGCAGCGGAGATTGACCGCTGCATTATCTCGGAAGACGAGATGTCAGATAACGCGTCCGCGCAACTGCGTACCATCCGGAGAGCAATCGTGCGGCAGAACGACGCAGTGAAAGCCAAGATCAATCACATACTCAATTCCGAGAGAACGATTCTGCAGGACGCCATCGTGACCATCCGGAACGGACGCTATGTCATTCCGGTCAAGCAGGAACACAGGGCCCGCGTGCCGGGTATCATCCATGACCAGAGCGGCAGCGGCGCCACAGTTTTTGTCGAGCCTCAGGCTGTGGTCAATATGAACAACGAACTGCGGCAGCTGGAACTGGATGAGCAAGCCGAAGTGAACCGCATTCTCGGCGAACTGTCGGCAGGCGTCTCTGAACTGTATCATGACATCGTAAACAATCAGAAGCTCCTTCTGGAACTGGATCTGATCAACGCCAAAGGGAGACTATCCTTTGACATGGACGGAGAGGAGCCTCTGATCAACGAGGGGACGGAGCTGAACCTCATCTCAGCCTCCCATCCTCTGATAGATAAGAAGACCGTCGTGCCGGTGAATATCAGCATCGGCGGAGAGTATCAGACACTGGTGGTCACGGGCCCGAATACAGGGGGCAAGACCGTGACGCTGAAGACGGCTGGTCTGCTTGCCCTCATGGCGCAGACAGGGCTGCATATTCCGGTTTCACCGGGCAGCACCGTGCCGGTCTATGAAAATGTATTCGCGGATATCGGCGATGAGCAGAGCATCGAGCAGAGCCTGTCCACCTTTTCCTCCCACATGTCCAACATCGTGGAGATCATGCAGGAGGCGGACGAGCGGAGTCTGGTGCTTTTGGATGAACTGGGAGCGGGAACCGACCCGACGGAAGGAGCGGCTCTGGCCATTTCCATACTGGAGAGCCTGGCTGCGCGAGGGGCCTGTACCATCGCGACCACCCATTACACGGAACTGAAGAAGTACGCCATCGCTACAGAAGGTGTGGAGAATGCCTCCATGGAATTCGATGTGGAGACGCTGAGTCCGACCTACAAGCTGACCATTGGCCTGCCGGGCAAGTCCAATGCCTTTGAAATCTCCAGAAAGCTTGGCCTGCCGGATGAGATTACGGACAGGGCGGCGCAGCTGCTGGAGCGGGGAGATATCGTCTTTGAAGACATCATTTCCGCCATCGAGGAGGATAAGAAGGCCGCCGAAGAGGAGCGGACGGAAGCGATTCGCATCAGCCGTGAGATGAAAGCCAGACAGGAGGAACTGGAAGCAAAGGCTAAGAAACTGGAGGAACAGAGAGACAAGGAAATCCAGCGCGCCCGCGAGGAAGCCAGAGAGATCATTCTGGAGGCGAAAGAGACGGCAGACGAGTTCCGGGAGGAGCTGAAAGAAATCGCCCGTCTGGAAAGTATGGGCGAGCGTACGAAACGCTTCGACGAGGGCAGGAGAAAGCTCCGCGCTGTCGAGAAGAAGAACAGGAATACCATCAAGCGTGAAGTGAGCGACAAACCGGTGGATCCGGACAGCCTGGAACTGGGCAACCGGGTGAAGATTCTGACCTTGGGCCAGAACGGTGAAGTCTGCGAACTGCCGGACGAAAAGGGAGACCTGCAGGTGCAGATCGGAGCGATGAAAATCGGGGTCAATGTCAGAGACATCATGCTCATTGATCAGCCGGCGCCGAAGACAGCTTCCAGGAAGCGTGCATCGGGCTACGGCAGCATGTATCGGGAGAAGGCGCAGACTGTTTCTACGTCCATCGACGTCAGGGGAAAAAACCTTGACGATGCGCTCATGGATGTGGAAAAATATATAGATGACGCTTTTATGTCCGGTCTTGGTGAAGTGACCATCATCCACGGCCGCGGCGAAGGAATTTTAAGCAAAGGCATCAGAGCAGCCTTGAGAAAAAACAAAAATATCAAGGATTATCGCCGGGGCGCCTTCGATGAAGGCGGCGACGGCGTTACCGTCGTAAAGTTTAAGTAGAAAATCAGTATAGAAAGACAAAAGGAAAGAGTTAGGAAAGAAGGAAAAGAAATGCTTCAGTATGTTGACAAAATCACAGATCTTATCGCACCGCAGGTAGAAGGGCTGGAGAAGGACGAAATCAGATCCATGATTGAGATTCCGGCGGACAGCAAGATGGGAGACTACGCATTCCCTTGTTTCAAGCTGGCTAAGATTCTGAGAAAAGCGCCGCCGCTCATCGCCAAGGGTATCGCAGAGGCTATCGCGGACGATCCGATGTTCACGAAGGTCGAGCAGGTCAACGCTTACGTCAATATGTTCATCGACAAGGAAGCCTTCGCGAACGACGTGGTTGCAGAGGTGATAAAGAAGGGCGACGACTTCGGAAAGAGCGACATCGGCGCCGGCAGACCTGTCATCGTCGAGTACTCCTCGCCGAACATCGCCAAGCCGTTCCACATCGGCCACATCAGAAGCACCGTCATCGGCGCCTCCATCGCGAAGATTTACGATTATCTGGGATTCAACGTTATCCGGATCAACCATCTGGGCGACTACGGCACCCAGTTCGGAAAGATGATTGTGGCCTACAGACACTGGGGCAACAAACAGGACGTCATCGACGAGCCGATTAAGACACTGCTCGGATACTATACCAAGTTCCATGAAGAAGCCGAGAAGGATCCATCCCTGGAAGATGAGGCGAGAGCCACTTTCACGAAACTCGAGCATGGCGCACCTGAGGAAACAGAAATCTGGCAGTGGTTCAGAGATGAGTCCCTCAAGGAGTTCAGCAGAGTATATGACATGCTGGGCATCACGTATGATTCCTATGCCGGTGAGAGTTTCTATTCGGACAAGATGCCGCGGTTCATCAAGGAGCTGGAGGAAAAGGGCCTTCTGGAGGAGGACGAGGGAGCGAAGCTGGTACGTCTGGACGATTACGGTCTGACGCCTGCCCTGATCCAGAAGTCCGATGGATCCACCCTGTACATCACCCGTGACATCGCAGCCGCTGTGTACCGTAAGGAAACATACGATTTCTATAAAAATATATACGTTGTCGCGTCTCAGCAGAACCTGCACTTCCAGCAGTGGATCCAGGTTCTGGAGATGATGGGATATGAGTGGGCCCGTGACTGCGTACACGTACCGTTTGGTCTGGTCAGCCTGGCCGACGGCACCATGTCCACACGTGAAGGCAGAGTTGTCTTCCTGGAGGACGTACTTAACGGCGCGGTTGAAAAGACCCGTGAGATCATCAAAGAGAAAAATCCGGATGCGGATCCGGAGATGGTCGAAGAAGTGGCAAAGGCTGTCGGTATTGGCGCTGTCGTATTCAACGAACTGTCCAATTACCGTATCAAGGATTATGTCTTCTCATGGGAACACGTGCTCAACTTTGAGGGTGAAACGGGTCCGTATGTGCAGTACACCTACGCCCGCAGCTGCAGTATTCTCAGAAACGCCGGCGACGATATCGTCGCAAAAGCAAAGGCAGGATTTGATCCGAAGTACCTGATTGGCGAGAGCACCCACGCGCTCACATCGCTGCTCTACCGGTTCCCGGAGGTTATTCTGGAAGCAGGAGAAAAGTACGAGCCATCCATCGTTACCAGACATCTGGTAGATATCGCGCAGGCCTTCAACAAGTTCTATCATGATGAACACATTCTGGTGGACAATGAGGACGAAAAGGTCGCTAAAGTGGCTATGGTCATCGCGGCCCAGACGGCAATCCGGAACGGGCTGGACATCCTCTGTATGAAGGCGCCGGAGAAGATGTAACAGAGTTTGAGGTTTTTGCATGAGATACGAAGGCAACATATTCAGACCGCCGAGTGAGGCCTACAGCCTTCTGGTTCAGGTCACTGTAGGATGCGCGCACAACAAGTGCACCTTCTGCAGTATGTACAAAGATAAAAAATTCCACATCAGGAAGCTTGAGGACGTCCTGGAGGATCTGGAGTGGGCGAGAGCACATTACCAGCGGATCGAGCGTATCTTCCTCTGCGACGGAGACGCTCTGTGTCTGGCGAACAGCAAGCTCTTACCGATTCTGGAACGCATCCGGCAGCTTTTCCCGGAGTGCGAGAGGGTCACGGTCTACGGCAGGGCGACGGACGCCCTGAAAAAGACCGACGAAGAGCTGCGGGAGCTCTATGAGGCGGGCATCACCATGGTTTACATGGGTGCCGAATCAGGCAGTGAGAAGGTCCTGGCGGACATCAACAAAGGCGAAACGCGCCAGCAGATCATCGACGGCGTGAAGAAGGTGGAAGCCAGCGGCATGAAGGCTTCTGTCACCTTCATTTCAGGTCTGGCAGGCAGAGCCGGCTGGGAGGAGCACGCCATCGAAACAGGGAAGATGCTCAGTGAAATGAGCCCATCCTACGCAGCGCTGCTGACGCTGATGGTGGATCCGTCAGTGCCGATCGCCGAGGAAATCGCAAGCGGCAGAATGGAACTTCTGACGCCGGAGGAGGTCATAGCGGAGACTCTCCTGATGCTGAAGAATACAGAAGTCACGAAGAAATGTGTTTTCCGCAGCAATCACGCATCCAACTACCTTTCCCTCAAGGGCAATCTGCCGGAGGATAAGGAAGCGATGATGGATCTGCTCAGGGAGGCCATGGATAATCACGATATGCTTAAGGACGAGAGGTTCAGAGCGTTATAAGGGAGAATCAGATGAAAAAAAGTGCGAAAAAACAACAACAGCAGCAGATGATACATAAGGAGGACGGGAATATCCTACAGGCCCTCGGTGTGACAAGAACGGTTGTCAGACCAAGGGAAGAAGTGGACATTCAGCTCCGTGAGGACAGAATCGGCAGGTACTTCAAGAAGTATCTGAACAAGTTCGTCTTTGTCGAGTTTTCGGAAGAGTTCATGGCATCAAACAAGGCGGGGAATCTGATGAAAGGCGTTCCGGTTCCTCTGCGCCGTAAGGAAGTCAAAGAATTCGCCGGAGGCAAAGGCATCAACTTCCTGGTGCTGGCGGAGAACATGGCGTGGGTCATGGGCTGCGATCCGCACTTCAAGTATACGGAAGATTATTGCAAGATTCTCAGGAAGCTCTACAACTACAAACTGTATGAGGGAATGATGAAAGAGGGAAGAGACGCAGCGGAGAACGGTGAAATGGACAACGCCTGTATCCACTTCAGAGCGGCCCTGTGCATGAAGTATGATTACATGCATGCCATGTATTCCTACGCACGCGCCTGCCGCGTCATGTATGAGCACAGCAAGAATGAGGAATACATCGGACGTTTCAAGGCAGAAGCCCTCGACTGGTTCGAGATTCTGACTGAGACACACCCGCGTTTCGCAATGGGTTACTATTACCTTGGCTATTCCTATCTGAATCTGGGCCTCTACGGCAAAGCCAAGATCGCGTGGCAGGACTACCTGAAGTTCGGCAGAAACGGCAAGGACCGCAGAGAGATTACCAAGCGTTTGAACCAGATTGCTCATCCTGTCGCTATCGAGGACGGTTGCCTGAAGATTGGTGCCGGCCGCTACGAGGAGGGACTGGAGATTCTGGAGCCATACCTGCAGAGCCAGTATAAGGATTGGTGGCCTTTGCATTATTATCTGGGCCGCGGATACGTGCAGGCAGACCGCATTTCCGATGCTGTTGCAGAGTTCAAGAAGGTGCTCATGATCAACGGCAGCCACGTGGAAACCATGAAGGAGCTGCTTGAGATCTATGAAGAGCAGGACGACAAGGCGAACATCAAGAAGTACTCCGAGAAGATCAAAATGATCGAAGATGCGCAGGCAGAAGAACAGGCGCAGCTGGTAGAGAATACGCAGAAGGAAAACAAGCGCCTGGAAGAGGAAGAACCGAAACCGATTCCGCAGGAAAGCCGCGAGAGTTTCGACACTAGCGAACTGGACGAGTTCGAGCCGGAATCAGCTCTGGCAGCAGCGGATGAAGCTGAGCAGACTGAGGCGGAAACCGAGACGGCAGCGTTACCTGACGCCCCGGCAGAAGTAGCTCCGGGAGACGCAGATGCAGAAGAAGCCGTGGAAGCGGTGGATGAGGAAGCTGAGAAAGGTCTGCGGAAAGCCAAGGTCAGACCGAAAAACAGGAAGAAATAACCTGCTCGAAACGGTGAATTAAATAGTGTTGACATGCCCTGACGGCAGTTGTATAATGATTCTTGCCGTCAGGGCAAAAGATGAATAATCCGAGGTAGCTCAATGGCAGAGCAACCGGCTGTTAACCGGTAGGTTGTGGGTTCGAGCCCCACCCTCGGAGCCATTTTTTAGAAGAGTTGTCTATGTGCCGGCGTGGCGGAATAGGCAGACGCCCGGGACTTAAAATCCCGTGGGTAGTAATACCCGTACCGGTTCGACCCCGGTCGCCGGTACCAATTTAATAATCGTCGCGGGGTGGAGCAGTTGGTAGCTCGTCGGGCTCATAACCCGGAGGCCGAAGGTTCAAGTCCTTCCCCCGCAACCAAGAAACGTGGCTCTCGGAGAAATCCGGGAGCCTTTGATATCACTCGTTTTTTAAAATTGTGGTTCAGACAGGACTCGAAGATTTCCCATCAATTTTGTATAATGTTGTGTATAATGATGACCGCAAGGAATTTAATGCGCAGAAAGGTGGATTTATGAACTTCTTTATCGTGGATTGTTTCGCAGAAGAAAAATATCAGGGTAATGAACTGTTGGTGCTAAAGGCGGATAGACAGATTTCTGATGAAGAACAACAGAAAATCGCGCGCGAAATCAACTTTTCTGAGACGACTTTTATCCTCTCGGACAAACAGGAGAACGGCGGGTATGACGTCCGTATCTGGACGCCGAACGTTGGAGAGGTGCCTTTCGCAGGTCATCCAACGTTAGGTACAGCCCATGTGATCCGGAATTGTTATGAAGGCGGCGGCAGTGAAACAGTAAATCTGAACCTGGAGGTTGGCCAGATTCAGGTAGCCGTGACAGAGGACGGCATGACAATGTCCCAGAATCCACCCGAATTCGGGAGCGTTGTGCAAAGGAAAGAAATCGCAGAAGTTTTTGGAATTGGTGAGGAGAGTATTGACGAAAAATATCCGGTGCAGTGGGTCAGCACCGGGCTCGAAGCAGTGGTTATTCCGTTAAAGAGCCGTAAGGCACTGGCAGAAATCAAAATGAATCGGTCAGCCTTTGAGAGATACATTGAACGCCACCCGGAAAACTACTGCAATCATCTCTTCTTCGTGGATATGGGTGAGAACATGCTGGCCGCACGATGCATGATGGAGGATTTCATTGAGGATCCTGCAACAGGGAGTGCGAACGGTGATCTGGCAGGCTACCTGCTGGAGCATGATTATTTCAGATCTCAGGATGTTCAATATACCGTGATACAGGGCGAAGATATGGGGCGGAAGTCCGTTCTCCATATCCATGCTTCTCAAAATAACGGTGATTGGGTCATTGAAGTTGGCGGAAACTGTTATATCGTTGCGCAAGGAG
>JAILDT010000051.1 GCA_024689085.1 Clostridia bacterium
GCGGAAGCAGGCGGTTCGGTGCTTTTGCGAAACGACGGTGCGCTGATCATTGCTGTGGATAAGGACGAGGCGGAAGCGGCGGCCATCGTGCTGGAGAAGAACTGTCAGGCCGCTATGCTGGCTTTGAAGAAAGGACTGAAGCCGGTGGATAAGTCGAGCGCCGATCTGGAGCACATCTTCTACGTCGAAAAATATTCGAAGCGAAAGGATGAGGGACATGCTGAAGAAACTGACTGAAGACCAGCAGGCCCTGATCATCGATAAAGCCACCTGCGAGTTCGCTGAGAAAGGCTACAAAGGCGCCGGCCTCAGCACCATCGCCAGGAACGCGGGCGTCAGTGTGGGCGTCATCTACAAGTATTACGCGGACAAGGAGGAACTCTTCGGGGCGTGCATCAGCAAAAGCATCGATTATCTGGATGAGGCGCTGAGCCGCGCGGGCGGAGAGGGCAAAAGCCTTCCGGAGATGATCCGCGCCCTGGTAAATCAGACCCAGGTGGCGTGTCGGGAGCATCCCGAGTACTTCCGGATGTATCATCAGATTACGACCAGCGACGACCTGCAGCAGGCGAAGCAACTGGCCGAAATCATCGAGCGGCCGTCTGCAAAAGCCTACAAAGACGTGATACGTGAGGCCCAGAAGAAAGGCCTTGTCGACGGGCAGCTGGACGCGGGCGCGGGCGCATTCTTCTTTGACAATCTGATGATGATGCTCCACAACGCTTACAGCTGTACCTATTACACAGAGCGCCTGAACATCTACTGCGGCAGGAAACTCGCAGACAGCGAGAAGAAACTCGGCGAGCAGATGGTCCGGTTCATCCTGAACGGACTGGGGTATCAAGGGGAGTATTAGAATCGAAAAAAGGAGCGCAATATGCTGATACTCGCATACGACATAGGAACCACAGGCGTCAAGACGTGCCTCTTCGACGTCGGTGATGAAATCAGAATGGCTGGCAGCGGGTCCTGCGGATACGGGCTCTACACCTTCCCGGACGGCGGCGCCGAACAGCACGCCGACGAGTGGTGGGAGGCCATGTGCAAAAGCACCCGCGAGCTGCTTGAAACCACTGGCGTTGCACCAGCGGAGATCAAAGGAATCTCTTTCTGCTCCCAGATGCAGGGACTGGTCCTCGTGGACAAGGAAGGCGTGCCGGTCCGGCATCCGATGAGTTACATGGATCAGCGGGCATCCAAACAGATGGAAGAAGGCATCGGCCAGGGCGTCAAAATCGCCGGTATGAACGCCGTGAAGTTGTTGAAATCCCTACAGGCGACGGGCGCGGTTTCCGGAAGTGTCAAGGATCCCATGTGGAAGTACCTGTGGGTAAAAGACGAAGAGCCTGATGCTTTTGCAAAGGCGTATAAATGGCTGGATGTGAAGGAGTATCTCATCTGCCGGTGCACGGGACGGATGGTCATGACTGAAGACAGCGCTTTTTCGACCTTCCTCATGGAAACGAGAAACGGGAAGCGGTGCTGGAACAAGGAACTGTGCCGGATGTTCGGTGTGGATACAAATCATCTGGCGGAGATCGTCAAGACGACAGACCTGGTCGGCGGACTCCGGGCGCAGCAGGCGGCGGAGCTGGGGCTTGCAGAAGGCACTCCGGTTTACGGCGGCGGCGGCGACGCGTCGCTCATCGGCATCGGTGCCGGTTGCGTCAAAACGGGCGATACCCATATCTACTGCGGGACGTCCGGATGGGTCTCGACCATCACGGAAAAGCAGGTGGTCGATACAGGCAGCATGATTGCGGCTGCGGTAGGCGCCCAGCCGGGGCACTACAATTACTTTGCCGAGATGGAGACTGCCGGCAAAAGTCTGGAGTGGGTGAAGGATCATCTGGCCCTGGACGAGATCGGCATCTACATGGAGAAGAAGGACATCACCGGCGGGATGGAGGTCATTTACACGAGCCTCTACGATTATATGTCTGAGGTGGTAGCGCAGAGCCGGCCGGGCGCGGGCGGTGTGATCTTCGCGCCGTGGCTGCACGGCAACCGGTGTCCGTTTGAAGACTCGATGGCGAGGGGCATGTTCTTCAACATCTCGCTGAATACGGGTAAGACCGAGATGATCCGTGCTGTCGTCGAAGGCATCTGCTATCATCTCCGCTGGATGCTGGAATGTCAGGAGAAGAAAGTGAAGACCTCCGATCCTGTCCGCTTCTGCGGCGGCGGCGCCCTGTCACCGGTCATATCACAGATTCTGGCTGACATTCTGGGCAGGGCGGTGGAAGTGCCGGCCGAGCCGCAGAATGTGGGTTCAGTGGGAGCCGCGCTCGTTGCGGCAGTCGGCGCGGGCGTCCTTGGAAGCATCGAGGAGGTTTCCAGTCTCATCAAACCGGCGGCGGTCTACCTGCCGGGCAGCTGCGGCAGCGAAGGCAAAGCAGCTTACGAGAGAAACTATCAGACGTTCAAAAAACTCCATGACAGCACGAAGAAACTGTTCGCGGAACTGAACGGATAACAGGGGTAAAATGCATAGACTGAGGACCTTGCGAGGTCCTCTTGTTTTTTTTCAGGGAGCGTGGTATACTCGCAGTGGTTAGTTAGTGTTAACTAACCACTGCGAAAGGAATGACACCATGGATTTGAATCTGCAAGACATTAAGAAATCATACGGTGAGGGCGACGGCAGGCAGGAAGTGCTCCGGGGCATCACTTTTGCGTTGAAGGCCGGCGATATCTGTGTGCTTCTGGGACCGTCGGGTTCCGGCAAGTCGACGCTGCTCAACATCATCGGCGGCATCGATACAGCGGACAGCGGCAGCGTCACCATCGGCGACCACACGATTGAACGGATGACGGACAAAGACCTCTCGGAGTACAGGCGGGACCATCTGGGATTCGTCTTTCAGTCCTACAACCTCATTCCGAACCTGACGGTCAAGGAGAACATCGAAGTCGGCGCGTATCTGAGCGACGATCCGCTGCCGTTGGATGAGCTCATCAGGACACTGGGCCTGTGGGAGCACAAGGATAAGACACCGAACCAGATTTCCGGCGGCCAGCAGCAGCGGACGGCAATCGGCAGAGCCATCGTCAAGAACCCGGATATTCTGCTTTGCGATGAGCCGACAGGTGCGCTGGATTACAATACGTCAAAGGAGATTCTCCAACTGATCGAGACAGTCAACCGTAAGTACGGCAGCACCGTCATTCTCGTCACCCATAACGACGCCCTGAAACAGATGGCGGATCGGGTGATTGTGCTCCACGACGGACAGGTCAGGGAAAATTACCGCAATGAAACGAAAACTCCGGCTGCTGAACTGGAGTGGTAGCATGAAAAGCAAAGGCATCAAAAGGAAAAACCCACTGATGAAACGAATCCCCAGGGAACTCCGAAAGGACCTGGGGAAGTATATTGTGCTGTTTCTTTTTCTCGCGCTGATGATTGGTTTCGTGTCCGGGCACATGGTGGCGGATGGGAGTATGTTCAAAGCCTACAACGACAGCTTCGACAAGTACAATATTGAAAACGGCCACTTCATCACTTCTCTGAAACTGACAGACAGAGCCATCGAGAATATTGAAGAAGAGGACGTGCAGCTTTGCGAACTCTTTTACAAAGACAAGAAATTGGCGAGAGACAAGACGATCCGCCTGTACAAGATCCGCGAGGAGATGAATCTGGCCGACGTGATGGAAGGCCGCCTTCCAGAGAGAGCAGAAGAGATTGCCATCGACCGTCTGTTCGCCGAGAACAATGAGATCGAAATCGGCGACACAATGAGGATCGACAAGCAGGAGATGAAGGTTGTCGGAATGGTAGCGCTGTCTGATTACAGCGCGCTCTTCAAGAACAACTCTGACATGATGTTCGACGCCACGAATTTCAGCGTGTCACTCGTGACGGAGGAACAGTTCAAGGACTTCAGCAACGCAGGTCTGAAGTACTGCTACGCCTGGAGGAACAACAATCAGGAGCTGACAGAAAACGAACAGCAGACAAAAGCAGAAGACCTGATGAGTGTCGTGTATGAGAACGCGCTGGACGGGGCGGATATCTCCTACGGCGCGGTCATCTGGAACAGTCTCATGGGAGGTTTTCCGGGCGCTGATTACGAAGAACTGGACGTCACCACCGGTGAGAAACCGCTGCAGGATTACGTATCCCGTCAGGACAACCAGGCGATTATGTTCACCGGTGACGATATGGGCAGGGACAAGATCATGTTCCAGTGGTTTCTTTATATCATCGTCGCGGTTCTTGCTTTTGCGTTTGCCATTACCACCCGGAATACCATTGAACAGGAAGCGAAGACCATCGGGACACTTCGCGCGTCGGGTTACACACGGCAGGAACTGATCGCGCACTACATTACGCTGCCGGCCATCGTGACGCTGGCCGCGGCTCTCGTGGGAAACATCCTCGGATACACTGCGTTCAAGGCGCCGATGGCGGCGATGTACTATCATTCTTATTCACTTCCGACCTATACGACGATCTGGAGCGCGGAGGCGTTTTTTAAGACAACAGTGATACCGTGTCTGCTGGTCATCGCGGTTGAACTGGTTCTTGTCGGCAGAGCGCTGTCTCTTTCGCCGCTGCAGTTTCTCAGGAGAGATCTGAAGCGGCACAAGCAGAGCAGAGCGGTAAAACTGCCGGATATCAGTTTCAGAAAACGCTTCCTGCTGCGGGTGCTCCTGCAGAACAAATCAACCTACGTGCTGCTGTTTGCAGGCATTTTCTTCGCCAGTTTCATTTTCCTGTTCGGATCGCTGTTCGCGCCGCTGCTGCATAACTTCAAAGCCAACGTGCAGGAGTCGAAAATCTGCGATTACCAGTATGTCCTGAAAGAACAGGCGGAAACAGACGATCCGGACGCCGAGAAATACGCGGTCTGCACACTGAAAAATGAGAGCGGCGAAGACATCACGGTGTATGGGATCCAGGAAAATTCGAAGTATGTGGACATGAAAAGCATCGAAGCGACTTCCGGGAACGGGGTCATTCTCTCCGATGGCTATATGGACAAGTACGGGCTCGAGAAAGGAGACGAGATTGTTCTCAAAGAAGCATTCAACAGCGACCGGTATTCGTTCAGAGTCCAGGGGAAATACTACTATCCGGCGACACTCTGTATCTTCATGAGTATCGACCGGTTTAATGAGATGTTCGATATGGAGGATGATTACTTCAGCGGGTACTTCAGCGATAGGCTGTTGGAGGACATTGACGAGTCGGACGTTGCGACCATCATAACGGAGCAAGACCTGACGGTCATGGCGAATCAGCTTGAGGACTCCATGGGACTGGTGTTCTATATGTTCCTGGTTTTCGCCGTCGTGATTTTCCTGCTCATGATCTACCTGCTTGCGCGGCTCATCACAGAGAGAAACACCTATGCCATCTCCATGTTGAAAATCTTCGGCTACACGGATCGCGAGGCGGGACATTTGTATAACAGTGCGACACTGGTGATGACTGTGATTTCGTTTGTCCTGTCCGGGGTGCTCGGCATCGCCGGTATCAAAGTCATATACTATGCCATGATGAGAGCCTTCACCGGATGGCTCACTTTCTACGTGGCGCCGTGGGGCGTACCGTTCCTCATTGTAACGGGCGTGCTCTGCTACTTTCTCGTCAATTTCGGCATCATGCGGCGGATCCGCAGGATTCCGATGGCGGACGCGCTGAAGGATGTGGAATAAAGGGCCGAAACGGCCCTCTTTTTTTATTGCCTTGTATGCGCATATAGTGCTATTATTATTCATGTATTAAAGCGTTAAAATTATCAATTCATATACACGAAAGAAGGTGCAGATTATGAAAGTAGGAATCGTAGGATACGGTAATCTGGGACGTGGCGTGGAAGCGGCGGTCCAACTGGCCGGCGACATGGAACTTGCGGCGGTCTTCACGAGAAGAAATCCGGCGTCGGTGGAAATCGCCACGGACGCGCCGGTACTGCCGATGGAAAAACTGGATGAGATGGCGGCGGATATCGACGTCATGATTCTCTGTGGCGGCAGCGCGACGGATCTTCCGGAGATGACACCGCAGATTGCGGCCAAGTGCAATGTGGTCGACAGTTTCGACACACACGCCAATATCCCGCAGCATCTGGCGGCCGTAGACGCAGCTGCAAAAGCAGCAGGCAACGTTGGAATCATTTCCGTGGGCTGGGACCCGGGTCTGTTCTCTGTGGCGAGACTCTACGCCAACGCAGCGCTGCCGACAGGCAATGACTATACATTCTGGGGAAGAGGCGTCAGCCAGGGACACTCCGATGCAATCAGAAGAATCGACGGCGTCGCCGACGCGCGTCAGTACACCGTGCCGGTACAGGCGGCGGTAGACAGCGTCAGAAACGGCGAGAATCCGCAGCTCACCACCCGCGACAAGCATACGCGAGAGTGCTTCGTCGTTGCGGAAGAGGGTGCCGACAAGGCGGCCATCGAAGAAGCCATCGTGACCATGCCGAACTACTTCTCGGACTATGATACAACGGTAACGTTCATCACTCAGGAAGAGATGGACAGAGATCACGCAGGACTGCCGCACGGAGGCAGCGTGCTCAGAAGCGGCGTGACCGGCATTGACGGGGAGTATCTCGACACTATTGAGTTTACCCTCAATCTGGACTCCAACCCGTACTTCACGGGCAGCGTGCTGACGGCAGTGGCCAGAGCCGCCTGCAGAATGGTAGCCGAAGGCGTGACCGGCGGCAGAACCATCTTTGACATTCCGCCGTGCTATCTGGCAGAAGCAACCCGTGAGGAACTCATCGCGCACATGCTGTAACTGCAAAAGCAAGAAAAAACGAAGCAAAAAAGTAAGGCCCCTTTCGAGGGGCCTTTCTGTATGGGTAAAAAACGCTGAGAGCCTTGGTATGACTGGGTTGGACAGGTTTGCCGCTTTGGCGCGGTGAAGGGGTAAATGTGACAGATGGTTGGAAATGTTCAAGGGAAAAGCGGGTTTTTTGGCCAAAATACAGCAAATTAGTTACGAAACATGGGTTGATTATGCGCAAACTAAGCACTACAATGTAATTGTCCATAAGAGCTGAGTAAAAGCTCGGCACACCTACACTATATACTACACTATATACCTGAACAGAAGATTTATTCGGAAAAGAGGGATATTCATGAGAAACTTATTTAGAGCGATCTACAGAGAACTGTCAGAGTGTGCAGAGATGATCGATCTCGTAGTTTCAAAAGGCAACTTATAAACAAATATGGAACGTATTTTTTTCGGCAGCGCACAGACGCTGCCGTTTTTTTATTGTCGGAAAGGCGGTGCCTATGATAAAATCAGTCCATAAGAAAGCAACAAATATAATCACAAGAACGGAGGGTTCAGATTATGAAAAGAATAATGACAGTAACAGTCGGACTGATCATGTCGTTCATGATGCTGTTCGCATTTACAGCATGCGGCGGAGGCGGTGCGGCCGAAGAAACGCCGGCAGATCAGGCGGTAGCAGCGCTGGATACGACTCTGGCAGCGCTCAAGAGTGCAGATAAAGACGCGATTCAGGCGCTGGGCGGCGACGAAGACATCTTCGGAGATGCCGAGGAAGCATTCGGATCAGAGGACGGCATTGATTCAGTACTCAAGTCCATGTTCGGACATTTTGACTACACGATCGGAACGCCGGAGCAGATCGACGATTCGAACGTCAACGTTCCTGTGACAGTTTCCAATGCGGACATGTCAAAGGCAGTCAACACATGGTTCTCGGATCTCATGGCTTACGCAATGCAGAATCCTGACATCGCCAATGATGAAGCAGCACTGCAGACAAAGACCATCGAAATGCTGCAGGAATCCGTTGACAAGACAGCGGAAGGAGAGGATGGAATCGTAACCAGCGACGTTGTATTCCCGATGACCCTGATCGACGGCAAATGGGAAATCAGCGACACGATCGATGACAGCGTGCTCGATGCGGTTCTGGGCGGATTCATGACTGCCATCAATGAACTGACAGGCGGCGGCCAGTAAAAACAGCTGGCAAGACTGACAAAGGTAACCGACAGAAATAACAGACAATCAAAAAAAGCAGCTCGCGAGGGCTGCTTTTTATTGCGCTTGTAGGCAGTGCTAGGATTTGCGCGTGATAAGCAAAATCTCCGGCGGGTCGTGTTTCTGGTTTGGCATGCTGATGTAGGCCGTGTGCCATTTGCCGGCATCCAGGCCTTCCGCCAACTCCAACAGAGCCTTCTTTTCCTGTTTGCCCTCGGCATGCCCGCTGTACATGGTGATGCAGATGAGCCCGTCCGGCCGGAGAAGTTCCATGGCATCCTGCACTGCTGCCAGAGTGGTTTCCGTTCTGGTCGTGCATGCTTTATCGCCGCCCGGCAGGTAGCCCAGATTGAAGACGACGACCTTGACTGGTTCGTCGATGCAATCAGCCATGTCCTCATGTGCTAATTGCCGCACAATGATTCTGCTCTCTGTGATGCTTTTGCCGTATCCATTGGCTTCGAGCAGCTCCGTGGTTGCGCGGACCGCCGCCTCCTGTACGTCGAAGGCGTAGAGCTTCTCCGGGCCCATTTCAGCCAGGGCCAGTGTGTCGTGACCATTGCCGCAGGTGGCGTCGACCACAGTATCCCCCGGTTTCACATAGGCGCGGACGATGTGCATGGCGAATTCTGTTGTCTGCCGGATGATGTTTTCCATGTTCAAATGATATCACAGTTTACTATGGGACGCATAGTTGGTATGATTAATATATAGTAGGAGTGGAATAAGGAGGGGACTATGAAAGTACTGATTTTTAACGGAAGCCCGCGGAAGGGCAATACAATGACAGCGATCAAAGCGATTCAGAAGGGTATTGCATCCAGAGCCGATGCGGCGGATATTGAAGTGGACGTTATTGTTGCAGAAGGTAAAAATATCATTCCATGCCGGGCCTGCAATGCCTGCGGATGCATGAGCCGCTGTATCTTTGCGGATGATTCTCCGGAGATCAACGCGGCGGTCGAGGCGGCTGATGTGCTGATCTTTGCGACGCCGGTTTACTGGTGGGGCATGACA
>JAILDT010000065.1 GCA_024689085.1 Clostridia bacterium
CGCGGCGAATAGAGGAACGTAAAAGCCGAGTCGTACCGCACCTCTTCGGCAAGCGTCAGCGTCTCCTGGAAATCCTCCTCTGTCTCTCCAGGGAATCCTACGATGACGTCCGTGCTGATGGCGATGTCCGGTACGGCCCTGCGCAGCTTCCGAACGAGTTCCAGATACTGCTCTCTGCTGTACTTTCGGTTCATCCGCTTCAACACTTCGCTGCTCCCCGCCTGCACCGGCAGATGTATGTAATTGCACAGCTTATCGCATCTTGCAAAAGCTTCGATCAGTTTATCGGAAAGATCCTTCGGATGAGACGTCATGAACCGGATGCGTTCCAGCCCGTCTATGTCGTTCAGGGCGTAGATGAGATCCGTGAAGTCCCACTGCCTGCCGCCTCTGTCTGTACCTTTGTATGAATTCACGTTCTGCCCCAGCAGCGTCACCTCTCTGACACCATCTGCGACCAGCCCTCTGACTTCACGGAGGATATCCTCCGGACACCGGCTCTTCTCCCTGCCTCTCGTATAAGGCACGATGCAGTAAGCGCAAAAGTTGTTGCAGCCGAACATGATGTTCACGAAACTCTTGTGATGGTATAGCCGCTTGGCAGGAAGACCCTCAACGATCTCGTCCGCGTCTTCATAGATGCGGTCCACGCGCGTCTCGCGGGAGCTTCTGATTTCATGCTTGGCAAACGCATAGGAAGCTTCTGCACTGACCGGTTCAGAGGCTGCTGCCTTTGCACGGTTTTCGTAGAGCTCCTCCAGCATGTCCGGAAACTCATGGATGTTGTGGGTACCGAAGATGACATCGACCCATGGATAGCTCCGGCGGATCCTCGTCGTGATGTGCTCCTGCTGCATCATGCACCCGCACACACATACGACAAAATCGGGCTTTCGCGCCTTGATCTTCTTCAGCTGCCCAAGGGTGCCGAAGAATCGCTTGTCCGCGTTCTCCCTGATGCTGCACGTATTTATAATGATGATATCCGGATCACCCGCCGTTTCCGCTGCCTCCATGTAGCCGCGCTGTGTCAGCATGCCGGAGATCACCTCCGAGTCATGCTCGTTCATCTGGCATCCGAACGTAATGATTCTGTAAGTTTTCATAGCAGTATGATTTTACTCTCAGAACTGCAGATACTGCAACCCTTTGTCATCATACACGCACTCCACCTCTCTTCCATCGATGGTAAACGCGTATACTGTGCCTTCGATGATGTCGATCTTCCACGCCAGCGGATGAGGGATGATTCCTGCCGTACTTCCGCCTTTCTCTTCAATCAATCGCAGGACCTTCTTCACATAGAATTCTTTTGTCTGCAGATTTTCAACCTTGCGCATCTGCGCTCTGGAAGGTGCCATGGTGAACGCGCCGTCCATGCTGATGCCTGACGTTTCTCTGCCCTTAAATATCTTCCTTGCCTGCGCTGCCTGCTCTTTCAGTTGCTCGAATCCTTCTCTGTCCATCTCCATCTCCTGTCTTCGTGCTGTCTGAAACTATCATAAGTATACCATGTATGATTTTTTGTGGCATGAAAAAAGACGCCGCGTGATGCAGCGTCTTTCCGTACGGTTTGTTTGCGATTAGTCTTCGTCATAAGGTTTCAGGTCAGGTGACCAGATGAGAGGAACACCTGTCGCTTCCTGTACTTCTTCCTTCGTGTAGTCCGGGTGAAGTTCCGTTACGACGATACCTTCGTCCGTAACCTTCATGACAGCCATCTCAGTGATGATGTCGGTTACGCACTTTTCTGCTGTCAGCGGAAGTGTGCACTCTTTCTTGATCTTGTGATTGCCCTTCTGCGTATGCAGCATGGTGATGATAACTTCAGGACATCCTACGCACAGGTCCATGGCACCGCCCATACCGGCAACTTTCTTGCCAGGAACGATCCAGTTCGCCAGGTCGCCGTTTTCAGCAACTTCCATAGCGCCCAGTACAGTCGCCTTTACGTGACCGCCTCTTACGAGACCGAAGCTCTCTGCTGTGTCGAAGAACTTTGCTCTTGGGAGATACGTTACATACTGTCCGCCTGAGTTGATGACATCAACATCCAGCGTGTCCTGGTCAGCCAGGATATCGATTCCGGCGAATCCGTTTTCGGAGTGGCAAGTAATGATAACATCTTCAGGAAGATAGTCAGCTACCATTGTAGGAAGACCGATTCCGAGATTAATGAAATCGCCATCCACGAAGTGCTTCGCACATCTCTTCGCGATTCTTGCTTTTAAATCTGCCATTTTGGTTCTCCTTCCACGACTGATTCAACCAGTACGCCGGCAACCTGCCAGATGTCAGGGTCTTCCTGGCCAACCGGAACCAGTTTTTCTGCTGCAATAACGGTATGATCGGACGCGCCGGCCATTACGAGGTTAAAGTTCCTTGTTGCCTTGGAGCACATGTAGTTGCCGAACTCATCGGCCAGAGATGCTCTGATGAAGGAATAATCAGCACGCAGCGGTCTCTCGAAGAGATACTTCTTGCCGTCAATCTCCATAACTTCCTTCTTTCTTCCCAGCTCATCCAGCTCTGTCTCCATTGGAGTACCGAGTCCTACCGGTGTCAGAACGCCGCCGAGTCCGTAAGCTGCTGCTCTGATTTTCTCTGCCAGGGTTCCCTGCGGAACCAGCGTGTATGTCAGAGTGCCTTCTGCGAACTGCTCATTCAGACGAGGGTTTACGCCTACGTGTGACATGATGACGTGGTCTACCATGTGGTGCTCCAGCAGTTTGCCGATTCCTCTCGGAGTCTTGCCGGCAAACTCATCTGCTGGCTGGCCTTCTGCCAGACCGCCATCGTTGCCGATTACTGTGAGGTGCTTGACGCCTTTGCGTACGAGCGCGTCCATCAGTACTTCAGGGGAACCTGTTCCCAGGAAGCCGCCGACCATGATGGTCATACCGTCCTGTACACCTGCAACTGCTTCGTCAGCTGTTACGATTTTATTGAACATTTTTCTGCCTTTCTCTTGTTTGTGATAACTGATTGCGATAATAAGAATGGTTTATTATAGCACAGCAAAGCGCTATCTTCCACCTGTTCTTAAATCATGTTACGGTTTACGATCTCAGTAAGTACGAATGATGCAACATCCTCAGCATATTTGTGCTGTCCGAATCCTGCGTCGTAGCCGAGTTCCTGCGCCAGTTCGTGGGAGATTCTCGGTCCGCCGCAAACGAGGATGACCTTGTCTCTCATTCCCTCCGCTTCGAGGAGTTCGACCATGTTCGTCAGGTTCTGGATGTGGATATCCTTCTGCGTTACTGTCTGTGAAACCAGGATTGCGTCCGCGTTGAGTTCCTTCGCGTGTGCGATGAGCTCTTCGTTCGGAACCTGGGATCCGTAGTTGTAAGCTTCGATGCCTTCATATCTTTCAAGACCGAAGTGGCCATGGAAGCCCTTCATGTTCATGATCGCGTCGATACCTACTGTATGAGCATCTGTACCTGTTGAAGCGCCGACGATAACGACCGGTCTCTTGATGTTCTCCTTGATGTACTCTGCGCACTCAAGTCTGTCCATAACATCAACATCGACCTTGGCCACCTTGATGGTCGTGTAGTCAACAGTGTGCTGGCACTTGCCGTATACAACGAAGAATGTGTACTCCTTGGTCATAGCCTTGGAATAAACGACGTTCGGCTCATCGAGGCCCATCTTCTTCGCCAGAATCTTTGCCGCTTCATTGGCTTCATCACCGTAAGGTACAGGAAGAGTGAACGCTACTTCCGTCATACCATCGTTAAGTGTGTCGCCATATGGCTTTACTTTCGTCAGATCGATCTGAGCTACTGCTGTATTGCATTCTGCCATTACTCTACACCTCCTAACATCAGTGGAATGAACGGATTGAAGTATTCGTCATCCTTGACGCAGACACCTGCGAGGCCCTTGCCGCCGTCTCTCGGTCTCTTGACGCCGCCGAACTTGCCCTGCTCGATCGTGGAGAAGAGTCCTTCTTCAACGATTTCTTCGAGGAGCTTGTCAGCCTTATCGAGTACGAGCTGTGCTCTGGACTGGATGATTCCGCCTTCCTTATAATATACGTCGCTTCCCAGATCTCTCATGTTGTTGAAGATGTACTGCGCATTTTCAATAGAGAGATATCTGTCGTGCATGTGCGGTGTGTGGATCGCCTCTGTCAGCATTCCGAGGAGCTGCAGGGACTGACCGGACCAGATTGCGATCATGTTGAACAGCGCATCCTGTACGTTGCCCTTGAAGATATTTCCGGTCATGTACTTGGTCGGAGGCATGTACTTCAGCGGGCACTTCGGGAAGATTTCTCTCGCCATGATGGCCTGTGCCAGTTCATAGAGGAATCCGTTCTCGATGTCCGGATCCATTTCGAACGCGTGGCCGAGACCCATCTGCTCTTCCTTAACGTTTGCCAGAACAGCGAACTGTTCATTGATGAGCTGTGACGCCAGTACAGTATGCGCATTTTCATACGCATCGTCTGTTGTCAGGTAGTTATCTTCACCGGAGTTGAAAATGATATCGCAGTATCCGATGATGACTCTTGAGAAGTACTGGTCTACCAGCGTTCTCTGCATGTTGATGTCTCTGAACAGGATGCCGTAGAGAGCGTCGTTCAGCATAACGTCCAGTCTCTCGATAGCGCCCATTGCAGCGATTTCAGGCATGCACATTCCGGATGAGTAGTTGCACAGTCTGATGTATCTTCCGACTTCTTCACCAACCTCATCAAGCGCTTTTCTCATGATTTTGAAGTTTTCCTGGGTCGCGTATGTACCGCCGAAACCTTCTGTTGTCGGACCATAAGGTACGTAGTCAAGCAGCGACTGGGCGGTCGTTCTGATAACCGCGATGATGTCCGCTCCCTGACGGGCAGCTGCCTGCGCCTGCACGACGTCTTCGTAGATGTTTCCTGTTGCTACGATAACGTAGAGGTACGGTCTTCTGCCTTCTCCGATTGTAGCCAGATAGTTGTTTCTCTTTTCTGTCTGCGCTCTGATGACTTTGAGGGCAGCCATAACCTTCGGCATGATTTTCTCTTCCGCTTCCTTGGCAGGAGCGAGAGGAAGTTTCGTAATGTCCAGGTTGCCTGCCGCCATCTCTTCTGCGATCTCCTGCGGCTCTTTGCCTGTCTGGATCATCGCGTTTCCAATCCAGTAAGCAACGCCTCTCGGGAGTCCGCCTGCGTCGAGGATCTGATCCACAACTACGTTAGGCAGCGGAGTGTCAACTTCATCGACGCCGTCAACGCCCAGCAGTCTGAGGATTGTTCTCTCTGTGCTGACCGTCGTGTGTCTGTCGATGAATTCCTGCATGCTCTCAGCGATCTTTCTGGCGCTCGCTCTGGCATGATCGACCTTTTTCGGGTCCAGGTTAAGTTTACTTTCCATCCTTTTTCTCCTTAATTATTCAGGTATTGTTTTGCCTTTTCTATAATGTTTGTGTCGATGCCCAGCATTTTCGCGATGTTCAGGGCATCCTTAGGAACTTCTCTGTTGTCGTCGACGCGGGTGAGGCGGTAGTCCATATACTTCTGTATGATGTTGATCCGCTCTCTCCGGTTCGCATAGCGAAGTTCCTTGTCGAGTCTGTCAAAGTCTGCATTGGCCAGACCTGTTACCTGCATATTCACAACGTCCCTGTCATCTGTGACCGCCTCGAAGTGCGTGGTGATCAGCGAGATGAACGGCTGCTGTTTCAGGTAGTCTGTAATGCTCTTTGTCAGCGCCAGCCCTTCGACAGGATTGGTCCCGCTGGCTATCTCATCGATGAGAAGCAGGGATCTGTCCCGGCTGTTGTCCATCATTTCCTTGAGCTCCTCCATTTCACTTCCGAAGCTCGAAAGACCCCTTTCGATGGACTGGCTGTCGCCGATGAGGATCTGCATGAAGTTGGAAAGGCCGATGCGCGCGCTGGCCGCCGGCACGAAGTATCCGTACTGCGCCATGATCGCGATCATGCCTACCAGTTTGAGAGATACGGTTTTTCCGCCCATATTCGCTCCCGTGATGCAGGTCACCCCCTGTGCGAGCGAGATGCTGACTGGGCAGTATTCGCCGCCTTTCTTGCGTATAATCTCTTCCACCTGCAGGTGCCGGCCGTCGGTGAACTCGACCACATGCTCGTTGGCGATCTGCGGCATAACGCAGTTTCTCCTGATTGCGAGCAGTGCCTTCGCAAGGGTAATGTCGAGCCGTCCGATTCTCTCACAGCCGTCGAGGAGCACGTCCTCCCACTTGTGTATCTCTGCTGACAGTTCCTCTCTTACCTTCAGCTCTTCTTCTTCAATATCAGCGGTGATCTCGTCCATCTTCTTCTGGGTGAGGCCGTCCGCTTCCGAAGGTGCGAGCGTATAGGTAACAGACATATAATCTTCCTCCGACTTGATCAGTTCGGAGATTTCCTCAATCATTTTTACACGTTCTGCGTCGCTCTTCGATATCGTAATATCGAATTTCGGCGTCAGATTCAGGCCTGTCGTGGCCCGCAGTTCGTTCGCTCTCTTCTTTTTTTCCTTCCTGCTTTCACGCTCCAGCTCCTTCTTTTCTCTCCGCAGCTGCGCCAGCTTTTCGGAGAAGGAGTCGTAAATATAGAAGGTGTTGAGTCTGTCCTTGCCAGGGTCCAGCACGTTCAGAAGATCCGTTATATCCCCAGGAACGAATTCTTCAGGCAAAAGCACCCTGTCCGCTGTCTTCCTGACTTTGTCGATCAGCAACAGCAGGCTCTTGA
This sequence comes from Clostridia bacterium, assembly GCA_024689085.1. Classification (GTDB taxonomy): domain Bacteria; phylum Bacillota; class Clostridia; order Peptostreptococcales; family Anaerovoracaceae; genus Lentihominibacter. The sequence continues at coordinate 6,709 of JAILDT010000065.1, forward strand.
TTTCGAAGATCTCGACGACGGACAGCGCCGCTCTGGCGCTTCTTTCAATCGTGAAAGAATTGTCCTTCATCATCATGAACGTTTCCTGCAGAACGCTTATCTCGCGTTCATTGGCGGCCGCAATCTCTACCATCCGCTGCACACGCTCAAGCTCAGCCCTCAGTTCTCTCTCCTGTCCGGGGAAATAAGGCTTTTGCTCTTTGATGAGTTTGGAACCGAACGGTGTCAGCAGGTTCAGTGCCGATACGACGTAATCCAGTCCCGTCTCTGTGCGTGTTTTTTTGTTTGCAAGTCTTCTGGTTTTTTCACTCATGTCTTTTATCCCATCATAACGTCGATGACAGGGATGTCCGGCACTGCTTTCTGCATTGCGGATGCCATTTCTCCGTGATCGAATGAATATCCTGCAGGACTCGTCGGGTTGACGGTGATTGCTGCCACGGTAATGTTCTCAAGGACTTTGACATTGAGGCCGTATTTCCTCAGTCTGCCCCAGGAAGCCTTATCGATGAAAATCTTCGTAGGATCCCTGAGAACGAACGTGGTGCTCTTCAGTTTTCGGCGATCGATATCCGCCACTACACTTTGGGTGAATGCACCTGGCACGAAAACGTGTGTGACGTTGTTATCAATTGCATTATCAAGGAGTTTACCCGAACCGAGTCCCGTAGCTATATTCAATGGAACGGCTTCGCCGTTTCTAACAACAAAGACACGATCACTGTCCGCGTGCTCTTTTATTATTTCCCTCTCCATCCCTTCTTCGAGGACAGGCAGGCTGTAGAGTTCGACTGTATGCGCAGTCTCTTCCACGACCTTGTTCAGTTTCCTCGATAAAACCGCTCCGGTGGAAAGGATTATCGCATCCGAGATGTCCGGCGCCGCGATCGTCTTTCTGTCGATCGCACCGTCAATCAGCACCAGATCAACTCCAAGAGCAAGCATTTCTTCACACATCTGTATGTGCTGGGCGTTGATTACAGGCCCGGCTACCTGCACGTATCCCGCGTCGGCAACTCTGCAGATCATGATTTGTCCCAGAGACGTGCCGTACTCGGTCATCCGCAGTATTTCAAGTCCCGCATCTGCCAGCTCGTACAGCTGCTTAGGCACCGATACGATAGTGTCTGTATCCAGATATATTCTGGGTTTGTCTGTACCTGTCACGATATCTGTTCCTTCGCCGTCTCTGCCCGTAGACGTGACGCCGAGCGTCAGGCCTTCATCCATCGCTTCCTCAATCAGATAGTTGAGGGCTGTGGTCTTGCCTGCGTTCTTCGCCATGCCAACGATGGAGATCCGTTTGTACTTTTCGGCCAGTGTTTCCAACAGGTACATTGTGTCTTGTTACTTCTTGTTTCTTTCGTGTCTGAGCAGGTGAGCCGGCTCCATGGACATTCTCTCGCCCTGTGCCAGTCCTGCGACACCTTCATAATGATAATCTTCTACGTTCTTGCAGTTCTCGTAGCTGCACTGCAGCTTCGGAAGCATCGTAGGCTCAGTGTAAGTCGTGATAACGCCTTCGTAGTTTCTCAGGATCACCTTGTCCGGAGTCTGAGAGATTACGTACTGCGGCATTACCGGCGTCTTGCCGCCGCCGCCCGGAGCGTCGACTACGAATGTAGGAACTGCATATCCGGATGTGTGACCTCTGAGACCTTCGATCAGCTCGATACCCTTTGATACCGGAGTTCTGAAGTGCTCGATACCCAGTGACAGGTCGCACTGATAGATGTAGTACGGACGAACTCTGTTCTTGCAGCAGAGGTGTACCAGGTTTCTCATGACGTGAACGTCATCGTTGACGCCTCTGAGCAGTACGGACTGGTTTCCGAGAGGGATACCGGCGTCAGCCAGCTTTCTGCAAGCCTCAGCAGCTTCCGGAGTCCATTCCTTCGGGTGATTGAAGTGCGTGTTCAGCCAGATCGGATGATACTTCTTCAGCATGTTGACCAGTTCGTCAGTGATTCTCTGCGGCATAACGACAGGAGTTCTGGAACCAATTCTTACGATCTCTACGTGAGGGATCTTTCTCAGCTCTGAGATGATGTACTCGAGTACGTCAGTCTCAACGCACAGAGCGTCTCCGCCGGAAAGCAGTACGTCTCTGACAACAGGAGTTCTTTTGATGTAATCGATGCAGGCGTTGATGTCTTCCATCGATCTCGCGCCGTCCGTTTCGCCGGCCAGTCTTCTTCTGGTGCAGTGTCTGCAGTACATGGAGCACTGGTCAGTGATCAGGAACAGAACTCTGTCAGGATATCTGTGGGTGAGTCCCGGTGCCGGTGAGTCTTCGTCTTCGTGAAGCGGGTCGAGCATGTCGGCTTCGCCTCTGTGAGTCTCAGCCAGCGTAGGAACAGCCTGCATTCTTACCGGGCAGCTAGGATCGTCCGGATCCATCAGGGAAGCATAGTAAGGGGTGATGCCGACTCTGAAGCCGTCCATGACCTTCTTGATGTCTTCCTCTTCCTGCGGAGTGAGGTTTACAACAGCCTTGATCTGCTCTACAGTGCTCAGTCTGTTGGCAACCTGCCAATGCCAGTCGTTCCACTGTTCCTCTGTTACATCCTTGAAAAGAGGGATGTCTTTCCAGTTTCTAATAGCCATAATATGTCTCCTTTTCATCTATTGAATATCAGGAATGATTATGCATACATCTCTTCGAAGAGCTTTCTGAGACCTTCATGTTCTCTCAGCTCCTGCAGCGTGATCTCAGCGTGGCCCTTCGTGTAGCCGTTGCCGACGATCATGTTGACGTCCTTGCCAACGCCCTCTGCGCCCAGAGCAGCCTTGGTGAAGCTTGTAGCCATTGAGAAGAAGTATACGGTACCATCGTCCTTGCAGCTGAGGATGGAGCCCATCTCAGTGTTCTCGATGGATACGCAGTTGATAACTACGTCGTACAGTTCGCCGTTGGTCAGTTCCATAGCCTTCTCATACATGCCGACTGCATCGGAAGCGTCCATGTGGAAGTACTCGTCTGCCAGGTCGAGAGCTCTTGCTCTGTCTTCTGACTTCTGTGAACCTGCTGCGCAAACTACCAGACCAGTTACGCCAGCTCTCTTCTTTGCTTCATAGAGGCAGAGAAGACCGGACTTGCCGCCGCCGCCAATAACGAGGACCTTCTGTCCCTGCTGAACCAGCTTGCCTGTCTGTGCAGGAGCGCCTGCAACGTCCAGCGCTGACAGTGCCAGACCTTCCGGCATGTCGTCAGGAAGCTTTGCATAAATACCGCTCTGAAACAGGATTGCCTGGCCAGTGATGTCAACCTGGTCGATTGCAGGTCTCATCTCGTGGATCTCTTCGATGACCAGCGGAGTCAGTGACAGTGATACCAGTGTAGCGATCTTGTCGCCAACCTTCAGGTCGCCCTTCCACTCCGGTCCGATTTCCTTAACGGTTCCGATCAGCATTCCGCCTGAACCAGTCCAAGGGTTCTTGTGCTTTCCGGCCTTCGCAACGATGTCCTTCATGCACTGTGCAACCTTATCCTTCTCTTCCTGTGTTTCGATTTCAGCCGGCTTCTTGTTCAGAACCTGCTTGCAGATCTCTGTGAATGAAGCTGAGTCGATGTTCAGTGTCTTAACGTCGATCAGGATTTCGTTGTCGTAGATTTCCATAGTGTTGTCTACAACGTCTGCTGGCTGCGGCAGAACGCCCTTCGGTGAGATAACTCTGTGTGTGCCGTACGGATTTCCTTTTTTCATCTTTTTTCCTCCTAAAAATTAGTTGTATCATCAGCCTTTGCCAGGCCTCGCCTTCTTGCAAAGGCAGTTTTAACTTACGTTATATTATTAGCAATATGCGTGCCAAGGTGAAGGCGCTTGGATGAATCCCCATCTGTTAAGGGTTTCACAATGTTTTCAAAGGAAAGACCTTGCTTTTGCAGCCGAATTTGAACCGCTTTGTGTTCTTTGCGCAAAAAATGCGAACCGAATTCGGTTCGCATTCGTGCCGCCGCTGCATCGGCGATTGTTTTGCGCCTCTACAGGCCGTATTTATTCTTCTTTCTGACGAGTTGGGTCTGGGATATTCCGATGGCTTTTGCCGCTTTGCGTGTGGATCCGTATTTTTCGCAGGCTTCTCGGATGATATTCTTCTCAAAGGCTTCCACCATATCGGCAAGATCGATGCCCTCTTCGCCTTCCGTCTCTGCCGGAATTGATGTGTCTATGCCTCCCATGAGCTTTCCGTCGAGCTCTTTTACCACGTCGATAACCGATACGGCGTCTCCTTCACTGGCAATCAAGAGCCTTTGAACGACGTTCTCTAATTCTCTGATGTTGCCTGGCCACTTATGAGCCGCGAGACTCTCTTTGGCCTCATCGTCCATGTACTTGCTCATGCCGAATTTCTCATTGTACTTCCTGACAAAGCTGTCGGCCAGGTGAGGAATGTCCTCCGGACGTTCGTCCAGAGCGGGCACTTTGATCGGGAATACGTTGAGTCTGTAGTACAGATCTCTTCGGAAGACCCGCTTCTCCACCAGGTCCTCCAGATCTTTGTTTGTAGCGGATATGATCCTGACATTCGTCTTTACCGGCGTCGTTCCGCCGACTTTCAGGAATTCCCCATCCTGAATGACGCGAAGGAGCTTGGCCTGCATATCCATCGGCAGTTCCCCCACCTCATCCAGGAAGATGATGCCGTTGTCCGCCGCTTCGAAATACCCGATTTTGCCTTTGGTGTCCGCGCCGGTAAAAGCACCCTTTTCGTAACCGAAGAACTCCGATTCGATGAGATTCGGCGATATGGAAGCGCAGTTGATCTTGACGAAAGGCTGCATTTTGCGGCGGCTGTTTTTCTGTATGATGTTGGCCACTTTCTCCTTGCCGACGCCGGTGTCTCCGGTAATCAGTACATTACAGTCATACTTGGACACGCTCATGATTTCGTCCAATACAGACCGCATCTTCGGGCTGGCGGCGATGAAATCCTCTGCTTCCTCCAGATTGTGCTGTGTGTACTGTTCCAGAATCTCCCTGTCGACCTCCGACTTCTGGCCACCTCGTCTGGTCTTCTCTCTCGGAACCAGATTGCCTTCCAAATATGGTGCGAGGGCTCTGACGATCTCGAAGTCGAACTCGTCGTACTTCTCCAGATAGCCGTCGGCACACCTGATGTTCAGGTCCTTCGACGTGGCCTCGGTGACGTACAGGGCAATCTGGTAGTTACTGATGAAATTTGCGAAGATGACGGTGCCGCCGGACTTCGCCGCCATGACGCTGATGGTCTCGGCGCCTGGTACATCGGCACAGTTCACCACCAGATCCATTTGCGGCGTATCTCTGAACTCCTTCAGACACTCCGCTGGCCGCATCATATTGACGTAACGCACTTCTGTGAATAATTCCTTCTTGATTTCCTCGATTTTCGGGCCCTTCAGCGCAACCGGCGTATTTCTGTCCAGCACGCAGTAGATTTCAGCTTCTTCTCCCGCCGACTTCTTGATCGCATAGCCGTAGATGAGAGCCATGATGACATTGTTGGCAACGATTGCGAACCTCTTCTTGCCTGCCGCGCCCTTTGAAACATTGTAAATGGTTCCCGATTCGTTAAAGGTGAACAGCAGCAGGTCGATCGGGATATCCTTCGGCCGCTTGATGATCGGCATATCCGGCAGGGAAATGGCATACCCTTCTGCTTCAAACTGAGGGTATACCTTGTCGATATTTGTGATCTTATCAATGTACATCGGAATGCCGGCAAGAGAGGAGTTGCAGATGACTTCATCTCCTGGCTTCAAACCCTTGTCGTTGACATATCCGCTGTCAATTTCTTCTATGACGCCGCAGAAAAGACCTCCCGTATCCGTAACCGGATTGTGCAGTTTGCCTCTTCGAATGACGATATCCTTTATTTTCTCTTTGATGCGCTCTTCGTCGTTGCCCGCCTCCTGACAGATCTGCCGGAAGCTGGTTCCTTCCACGTGTACCCTGTCCAGAGCAATTCTGACCTCTCCATGTTTCAGCTGGCTGCTGTTGTCCAACTCCCACGCCAGAGGCGTGAAGGTGTTGCGCGGCGTAAGCGACCGATCAAGTCCAAATGTGTTCATCTTCCTTTTCCTCCTGAACCGATATCGGTTCATTTTCCTCTGATTCATATGATAAACGCTTGGCATTGGTTTTGCAATAAATATATGGTACGATAATACAAGTTAATTTGTTCGTAATTTAACAACAATAAACGAAAAGGAGATTCAAGATGGAAAAAATCACTTCAACACTGAGACTCAGAATGTCTGCAAAAGATGCTCATTACGGCGGAGAACTGGTTGACGGAGCACACATGGTACACCTCTTTGGTGATGTTGCTACTGAACTGCTCATCAAGCTGGACGGAGACGAAGGTCTGTTCTGCGCATATGATAACGTAGAATTCCTGGCACCTACTTATGCCGGTGACTACATCGAAGCTTACGGCGAAATCGACAAGATCGGAAACACTTCAAGACACATGGTCTTCGAAGCAAGAAAGGTCATCGTTTCAAGAAAGGACATCAACGATTCAGCTGCTGATTTCCTGGAAGAGCCGATCATCGTTGCAAGAGCTTCCGGAACTTGCGTAACTCCGAAAGAGATGAAGAGAAAATAAGCGAATTGCAGTTCGCAATTGATAAAAGAGGCCTCGCCTGACGCGAAGCCTCTTTTTATTTCAATGATTTAAGATAATCCACTTCAGCTCGGGTCAATTTCCGGTAATGCCCCTGCAAAAGCCTTCCCAGCCTGATGTCGCCGATGGCGACGCGTTCCAGGCTTTGGACTTTGTTCCCCACAGCGGCAAACATCTTCCGCACCTGCCGGTTCTTCCCCTCATGAATGGAGATCTCGACCACCGCAGAACGAGGATTCTGCTTGATCACACGCACCTGAGCCGGAGAAGTGACGAATCCGCCGATGTCCACGCCTCTGCGTAGCTTCGCCAGACGAGCATTGGAAAGAACTCCCGCGACTGTGGCGATGTAGGTTTTGCTTACCTCATGTTTCGGATGCGTCAGAGTGTAAGTCAGTTCCCCGTCGTTGGTCATGATCAGAAGACCCGTCGTGTTGTAATCGAGGCGCCCCACTGGAAACAGCCGCTCCGGAAGGTCCGCCACAAGATCCGCAACGGTAGGACGATCCCGATCATCGTTCATGGACGTGATGTAGCCCAGAGGTTTGTTCACAGCGACATAGACCTTAACAGCATCCGCCTGTATCTCCGTACCATTGACGGAGACAACGTCTCCCTCTTCGACCTGCGCGCCCATCTCCCGAACGACGGCGCCGTTTATCTTCACATTTCCATTCGCAATCAGCTCGTCCGCCTTTCTCCGGGAACAGACTCCTGCTGACGCGATATACTTGTTCAGTCTCATGGAAGTAGTATAACACATTTAAAATGAAAAGAGGCCCGAAGGCCTCAATTCAAGAAGATAGATGTTATGCTACTAGACTGATTTGGTTACTTTAATCAATTAAACCAATAATACGTTAGTATAATAATCCTGCATGACCTTCGTGTCAACCGTTTCACGCAAAAAAGTTTTTAAAATGTTTTCTCACTTCTGTTGTATAATCATCTCATACAACAGATAAGCAAAATCACCAGATAAGGAGCTGATTCTATGACCATATACAACGAAATCGGATCAAAGATCGATTCCCTCGCCGTCTTCCGCCAAGTGAAGGAAGACCCGGCCGTTGTCTGCTTGCGGAAACTTCTAGACGAAAAGACCGTCGCGGCCTACAGCGACTTCATCGCAAGGCTTTATCCCAACGGCGCAAACATCTCAGAATACATCCGCAAGCTCGTTCTGGAGGACGACAATTTCTACGTCAAGGCAGTCGCGGCCGGTCAAAAAGTCGATCCGGAAATCGTGGCTGCTGTCAAAAGCGAGTTGATGATGCTCAATGACATCGGACAGATTCCTTCCGCAGAAGTGCGCCAGATGGTACTGGACACAGACTCTTCCGGCGGACAGGGTATCGTCCTTCCGAAGTGGACGACCGACGAACTCAACCTGGTCCGGGATTTCACGGGGAAACTGGCGGATATCTCGACCACCGGTTACGGCATCTACGCGAAGTATCGGTTCTTCCGCGTGGAGGAGGGGCAGATCGTTCCTGTCGCTCATCCGGATTACCAAAGTCTTGACCAGCTCTTTGAATACGAGCGTGAACGAGATCTGGTCATCCGCAACACGGAAGCGCTTCTGGATGGAAGCGGAGCCAGCAACATGCTCCTATACGGCGACATGGGCACAGGCAAAAGCACCACGGTCAAGGCGGTCGCTGCAGCGTACGCCGACCAGGGCCGGCGCATGATCGAAATCAAGAAGAACCAGCTTTTCAAGATTACGCCCATCATGGAGGAAATTTCCGCAAATCCGCTGAAGTTCATCCTCTTCATC
>JAILDT010000106.1 GCA_024689085.1 Clostridia bacterium
CGCTGCCAAAAGGCAGCAGAAGAGAAAGCCGTTCGATACCGGCAAAATGATAGCACTGCTGAGAGCCGGGTGGAACGTGCCGAAGATCGCGGATGAGATGGGAGTATCTGAACCGACCATCTACAACCATATGAAGAAGGAAGGGATCACAAAGTAATGAACGAAGACAACGGGATGCAGGTAGTAACACTGGACGGAGTGACTGAGATCCATGAAGTGAAAGCAGAGATCTCGACGTCAGACGAAGAACCATACCTGGAGATCCGCGGGGGCGAAGGATTCTCCGGAAGCATCGAACTGAAGCTGACGAGGAAAGACAAGAAGCTCTGGGGGAAAGTGTTCATGATGCCAAAGTACAGAGTAACAGAGTGGGCGAATCCCAGAAAGAAGAAACGCGGATCCATGAGGAGAGCCAGAAGGGAGAAACGGATATGAGAATATTTGCAGCGGCAATCGTGATTTTCACAGGACTGCTCATCATAGCGACAGGATGGCTCATCGTAGTATGGGCATACGAGGAAATAAAAAAGCACAGACACAGACACAGACTGGCGACGAAAGAAGAATGGAAGGAATGGAACGAATGAACATTGAATATGAATTGATTGAAACATATGGAGTGTTCGATCAGACAGAGAGCGGGTGGACAAGAGAGGTCAACCTGATCAGCTGGAACGGGAAGGAGCCGAAGATAGATGTCAGGACATGGAGCCCGGACCACAGCAAGAGTGCGAAGATCGGAACGCTCAGCAAAGACGCAGCCAGAAAGCTGGGACAGATCCTCGTGAGGGTCACAGAGTAATTATATAAGGTAGCTTTTCACAAGGCGAGACAGACGAGAGGGTCTCGCCTTCAGGCTTGATAGTATTATTAACAATACGACACAGGACGATGTACAAAAGATTCACGACCATAGCAGGAAAGACGATCATAACGAGATACACAGACAGCAGCCGTATCCGGACGGAGAAGGGAACCAGGAAACCGAAGACCAGACCGACACCGGAAGCAGTAGCGAAAGTGAATGCCATCAATCAGGACAGAGCATTGACTGCGATACTGAATGCGAACTTCAGACCGGGAGATCTGTGGTTGGTCCTCTCACATCCTGCAGGGACGACGATCGAGGAAGCGATGAAGAAGCTGGAGAACTTCAAGAGGAACATACGTGGAGCCAGCAGAAGAAGCGAGAAGCCGTTCAGGTTGGTGGAATCAATAGGCATAGGCAAGAGGACAGGAAGGCCGCACCATCACATCGTACTGAATCAGGAGATCACAAGAGACATGATCACAAGATACTGGCCGGAGGAGTATGTACACATCGAGACACTGTGGAGCTCCGGCAATTACAACAGGGTGGCCAAGTACATGCTGAAGAACGCGCTGCAGACAAAGGACGCAAGGGGAAAGCACAAGAAGGCATGGAGGACCAGCAGGTCCGTGGTCAGACCCGAGACAAGAGAAGAGAAGATGAAGCGGGTGCCGGTGTTCGATATCGAAGACCTGAAGCCGCGTAAAGGATACGGCATAGACAGAGACAGCATCAGACTGTACGAGCATGCCATCACAGGAGCATACTGCATCGAGTACATCGAGGTGAGCCTGGAAGAAGAACCGAAGCTGAAGCGGTACAGCAAAGGGAAGATAACATCAGAGGAACGATGGTATCCGGAAAGCTGGGATGAACAGCTGTCTTTTGATATGGTCGGAGGAATCGTATGACGAGAAAAGAAATCAACCAGATCTATTACTACAACAAACAGATCGAGAAGCTGACGCAGGATCTCATTGACATAGAATCAGGAACGTATCGGTCACCGCAGCTGGACGGGATGCCGAGAGGCGCAAGCGGTAAGTCAGACCCGACAGGGACGGCAGGAACATCCGCGGCTGACATCAAGACGCTGATAGAGGAATACAGATACAAGATCGAGAGAAAGCGCAGGGAAGTGTATGAATACATCTCAGAACTTGACGATGCGCTGGTGGAGCTGATCATACTCTACAGGTGCATCAACCTGTGCACATGGGATCAGGTGGCCGCGCATATCGGCGGAGGAAATACCGCGGACTCAGTGCGCATGATATTCAACAGACACTTTGAAGATTGACCGTGTTCGTTTTGTTCGGTGGGAATATGTTACGGTGTATTCGTAAAAGATAGATCGAATATCATTTACGGAAACTCCTTAGGAAGACAGTTGCAGGGTAGCAGCTGTCTTTTGTTTAGCAATGGATTACGAAAGCAAGAGATGGAAGCGGAAGCGCAGATACATACTGAGGCTGGATGGATACAAGGACAGAGTTGCCGCAAGGTTCGGGAAGACACAGGAAGCCAACACAGTGCATCACATCTATCCGGTCGATGAGTATCCGGAGTACGCATGGGAAGACTGGAACCTGATCTCAGTCGCAGACACGACACACAACAAGCTGCACAACAGACAGACAGGTGAGCTGATAGGTGAGGGGCTGCAGCTGAAGCGGAGAACGAAGCCGGGAATCGACTGGCGAAGGCATAGGGGCACGAAGTGACGAAAAAGAAAAAATATTTTTTTCGAAAAATATCCCCCCTCCTTTTCGCGATAGATCCCATGCTCCTATACACCGGTGGCCGCCCACGTTTCCAACTCTGCAACGATTTTTCAAAAAGGGGGGACCCTTAAAAATGGAAAAAGAAAATATAAAAATAGAGCGACTGGAGATTGATAGCCTAAAACCATACGAAAACAACGCAAAATCACACCCGAAAAAGCAAATCGACCAGATCGTGGAATCAATTCGCAGGTTCGGAATGATAGATCCAATCGGCATATGGTCTGAAGAAAATATCATCGTCGAGGGCCACGGCAGACTGATAGCCTGCAAAGAGCTCGGCGTGAAGGAAGTGCCGGTGATCAGGCTGGATCATCTCTCCGACGAAGAGCGCAGAGCCTACGCGCTGGCGCACAACCAGACGACGCTCAGCTCCGGCTTTGATACAGAAATGCTGCGTGTCGAATTGAGCGACATCAAAGACATCGACATGGACAGGCTGGGCTTCGATGTGGAAAAGATCATGAACACAGAAGCCCAGGAAGACGACTATGAAGCAGCACTGCCGAAAGAACCGAAAGCAAAACATGGACAGATATACGGACTCGGAAGGCATAGAGTGATGTGCGGAGACAGCACAAAAGAAGAAGACGTGAAGCGGCTCATGGGGGGGTACGCTCGGACCTGCTTTTAACTGATCCGCCGTACAATGTAGATTATACAGGTGGAACGAAAGAAGCACTGAAGATACAGAATGACAACATGGAAGATGCGGCGTTCCGCGCCTTCCTCACTGACGCATTCAAGGCAGCTGACGGCGTAATGAAGCCGGGAGCGGCCTTTTATATTTGGCACGCCGACAGCGAAGGATTCAACTTCAGAGCCGCGTGCAGAGAGGCGGGCTGGACCGTCCGGCAAAACCTGATCTGGGCAAAGAATAGTCTGGTGCTCGGCAGACAGGACTATCAGTGGAGACATGAGCCGTGCCTGTACGGATGGAAAGATGGAGCAGCTCATTATTTTACAGACAGCAGAAGAGAAACAACAGTCATAGAGGACGCGAAACCGGACATCCGGCACATGAAAAAAGCAGAGCTGCAGGAGCTCCTGGAAGAGATCTACAGCGACAAAACGGCAACGACAGTGATTTACATGGACAAGCCGGCCAAGAATGCGGAGCATCCGACGATGAAGCCAGTGAAGCTGTTCGATTATGAGATCAGAAACTCGACAAAGAAGGGTCAGAACGTGCTGGATCTGTTCGGGGGATCCGGAACGACGATAATAGCGTGTGAGCAAAATGGCAGAAACGGATATGTGATGGAGTTCGATCCGGCGTATGTGGATGTAATTGTCGACAGGTGGGAAAAGTTCACCGGGCAAACAGCGCAGCTTTTGGAGGAATGACATGAAAAAAGGCGCATGGAGAAACAGAATCACGAAAGCGTGCAAAGAAGCGGGGACATATGAACCGTACTTCGACCATGTGATCAAGCAGCTTGCAGAGATCCTCGAAAAGAGGGATGAAGTCGAAGCAGAATACAGAAGGTTGGACTCGATGCCGGTGATCAAGCACACAAACAAGGCAGGAAAAGAGAACGTGACAAAGAACCCGGCGCTGGTCATGTGGGACGATTTGAACAAATCAGCCCTGGCATACTGGCGCGATCTGGGGCTGACCCCGGCCGGATTGAAGAAGATCCGCGGAGACGCAGCTGAAGCGGAGAGAGAATCAGCACTGACAAAAGCACTGAAGGAAATGAGCATGAATGGATAAAGCAAAGAACCTGCAGGAGGTCATGGAGTACGCGGAGAGCATTCGAAGCGGAAAAAAGATAGCCTGCAAGACCATCCGGGAGGCTGTAGACAGGTTCTACGACGACCTGTACAACCCGGAATACGAACTGAAAACAGAAGATCCTGAGTTTGTGATCGGAATCATTGAGAGGACCATAAAGCATGAAAAAGGCGAAACACTGGACGGCAGACCGCTCCGTGGGCAGCCTTTTTTGCTTCTTCCGCATCACAAGTTCATCATATACAACCTTGTGGGATTCAAACACAGGGGAACGGACATAAACAAGACGCATGAGGCCCTGATATACGTGCCGAGGAAAAACGTCAAAACGACGTTCGGAGCGGCGCTGGCATGGGCGCTCGGACTGCTGTACCGCCGCAGCGGTTCGGAGATTTATATAACGAGTGCAGCACTGATGCAGTCGTTGCAGAGCTTCAACTTTTTGAACTACAACATTGAACTGATGGGCGAGAAGGAATCACAGGGCGGAAACTTCAAAGTCATCGACAACAACAACGAGCACTCGATAACCGGCAAGCTCGGAGACGGCAGCCTGTTCATCAGAGCGCTGGCGGCCAACCCGGATGCACAGGACTCTCTGGGCTGCAACATCGCCATATGCGATGAGATGCACGCATACAAAAAGCCGAAACAGTACAACCTCCTGAAGGAGGCGATGAAGGCATACACGAACAAGCTGATCATAGGACTCAGCACGGCTGGAGACAATGAGCAGGGATTTCTTGGCCAGAGGCTGAAATACTGCAGGAAGGTTCTGAACGGCACTGTGAAAGACGATCAGTATTTCATCTTCATGGCAGAACCGGATGAAGACGAACACGGAGAGTTCGATTTCACAGATCCGAAGGTGCATGAAGCGGTCAATCCGGCATACGGAGTCACGATCCGGCCGGAAGAGATCATGAACGATGCCCTCCAGGCGCAGAACGACCCGCAGCAGAGGAAAGATTTTTTCGCGAAGTCGCTGAACAAGTACACGAACAGCATCAAGGCATATTTCAATATCGATGAGTTCAGAGCATCCGACGCGAAGTATGAATGGAACACGCTGGAAGACCTGCGAAAGCTGGGAATCAGCTGGTACGGAGGCGCAGACCTGTCAAAACTGCACGACCTGACCGCAGCGTGCCTGTTCGGGAACTACAAGGGCGTGGATATCGTGATCACGCACGCATTCTTCCCGGTAGTGATGGCGCACGAAAAGGCGGACAAGGACAACATCCCGCTGTTCGGATGGCAGGAGGACGGATGGCTGACCATGTGCAACAGCCCGACGGTCAACCACGCTGATGTGGTCAACTGGTTCGTGGAGATGCGAAAAAAAGGCTTCCGGATCCGCAAAGTCAGCCATGACAGGAAGTTCTGCCGGGAGTATTTCATCGGCATGAAGTCTGCGGGATTCAGGATCGTGGATCAGCCGCAGTATTTTTATAAAAAATCCGAAGGATTCAGATACCTGGAGAAGAGTGCAAAGAACGGCACTCTTTTCTATATGCACTCAGAAGCCTATGAGTACTGCGTGCAGAACGTCGCCGCAGTCGAAAAGACGGATGACATGATCCAGTACGAGAAGATACAGCCGGAGCAAAGGATAGACCTGTTCGATGCGTCGGTTTTTGCAGCGGTCGGATACCTCGAAGACCTGGAAAAGACAACAAAAGCCAGTGATTGGTGGGGAGATAAGAAAGAATGAGCAAAAAAAAGAAAAAAGCAAAGCAGCCGGCAGCAAAGGCGAAGAGGAATGACAGCTCCGTCGGCATCATAACCGGTGAGAAGCTGTTCGGATCTCTTCTGACGAACGGATATACGAGTCTCGATCAGAACCCGGAAGTGCTGACCTGCTGCAGGAAGATCGCGGACCTGATCAGCTCCATGACGATACACCTCATGGCCAACACCCAGAACGGTGACCAGAGGATCGTCAACGAGCTATCGAAGCATGTGGACATCTACCCGAACCGGTACATGACCAGAAAGGTGTGGATGAACGCAATCGTGATGGACCTGCTTCTGTACGGAAAAGGCAACGCAGTGGTCATTCCGCAGACAGAAGGCGGAAGACTCGGCGATCTGGTGATACAGCCGCCGTCAACAGTATCCTTCATCGATGACGGATACGGGTACAAGGTGAACGTCTCCGGAGAGATATTCGACCCAGACGAGCTGCTGCATTTTGTTCTGAACCCGGACCGGTATCGTCCATGGAAGGGCACAGGCATCAACGTCGGCGTCATGGACGTGGTGAACAACCTGAAACAGGCCAGAAGCACTGAAAAAGGATTTTTGGAGTCCAACTGGAAACCGGCAGTGATCATCAAGGTGGATGGCCTCACCAATGAGTTCAGCACCAAGGAAGGAAGAAAAGAGCTGGTAGAGGAGTACGTCGAGACGGATCCGGGAGAACCGTGGATCGTTCCGTCAGAGTTCATGGACGTGCAGTCCGTGAAGCCGCTGTCTCTGTCCGATCTGGCCATCAAGGACACCGTAGAGCTCAACAAGAAGACCATAGCTGCCATCATCGGCGTGCCGGGATTCCTTCTGGGCATCGGGACATATAACGAGACCGAGTGGAACAGCTTCATCAATACGACGGTCAAGACCATCGCGGAGATCATCACGCAGGAGATGACAAAGAAACTGCTCATCTCCGAAAAGATGTATTTCAAGTTCAACGCGGCATCCCTCTACAGCTACGACATCCAGAAACTGGCCGACGTCTACAGCAACCTGAGAGCCATCGGCGTGGTAACAGGCAACGAAGTGCGCGACAAGCTGGGACTAAGTCCGCGTGAGGAAGACCATATGAACCAGCTCGTGATGCTTGAAAACTACATACCATCCGAGAAGCTGGGAGACCAGAGCAAATTGAAGGACGGTGATGGTGATGAGTAAGTTCGCAATAGACTTCGACGGCGTCCTGTGGGACGGAGAAAAGATCCGGGAGGACATTGCAGAAAAGATCGCGCAGCTGCGGGAAGACGGCCACAAAGTCTACCTGTGGACCGCAAGGCAGGGAGACCTGAAGCGGGAGTGCATGGAGATCATCGAAGAAGCGGGGATACAGTTTGATGAACTGCCGGAAGACTATTTGAAGATCGGTGCAGACTACTACATCGACGATAGAGCAATCAGTATAGACGAGTTCATGGAAAGGGAAAGGAAAATGGACAGAAACAGGGATGTATACCAGCGCAGGGCATTAATCAGCCCAACAAAATTCAACACGAGAGAAGACGGCGAGGCCCTCTACATAGAAGGGTACTTCGCCGTTTTTAATAGCACATACGAAATCTGGAATGATGCAACGGAGTCGATCGCTCCGGGCGCATTTACAGAGACGCTCAAAGATGCGGACGTGAGGGCTCTGATCAATCACGACACCCGTCTGGTGCTCGGCCGTACAAAGGCCGAAACACTGGAGCTCAGAGAAGACGACCACGGACTGTGGGGAAGGGTCCTGATCAATCCGAACGATCAGGATGCCATGAACCTCTATGAACGTGTGAAGCGGGGAGACGTTGATCAGTGTTCCTTCGGATTCGAGATCATCAGAGAAGAGACCGAAATCAGCGATGATGGTTCGATCCACTGGACGATCAGAGAAGTGAAGCTGTACGAAGTTTCGGTGTGCAC
>JAILDT010000134.1 GCA_024689085.1 Clostridia bacterium
AAAAACAAAAAATGCAAACATCTGTTTGCATTTTTATCCTTTCTTTTTATTGAGATTAGCCGGGCTCACAATCCTACTTGAGGCGGAACACGCCGAAGTACTTATAGTGGCCGGGATCATATGGATTCTTCAGCTCATCGATGACGCCGTAATAACCCTTATCTTTGCGGTAGTGGGCGTTGGATTTCAGATTCTGGCCGTCGGCTTTATTCACGATAAAAATATGGCCCTGCCCATTATCCTTCGAGTCGGCTCTGATATAGATGCCTACATCGCCGTGCTGCATCATGGCGGGGTCGCCGCCCGTTTCGACCTTCTCAAAATCGTCCTTGTACGCCTCACTGATAAAAAAGTAATCGCACTGCCTGCTCAAGGTCACCGGGAACTCTGTCAGTCCGAAACCCTTGAGCGCCGTGGCCACGAACAGATCACAGGACGCGCCCGCTCTCCACTGTTTGCTTGAAATGCCGGATTCCTCCTGTGGTTTGATTTTATCATACAGGGCTGCATACGCCTCCGTCGGTCCGCCTGTATCGTATCTGCCTTTACTGCTTTCCCCATACGGCCAGCAAAGTCCCGCCGCGAAATCTCCCAGATTCGCCTGTGCATTCGTTCTCTCCAGAACCGTGACCTTCTTCACCATCATCGATTCATCGTCGCGACACTTTACGCTGATGATATCGCCCACGAGCATGTGGTGATGCTCTCCGAAATCATACTTCGTCTCTTCATCCGTGACAAAATGTAATTCTCCTGAACTTCCCATCAGTGTGAATTCATCACGATAAACGCCTTCCAGCACCCCTACATAGTCCCCGGAAGGTTTTTCATAGTTCTGGCTCCTGCTTTTGCTTTTGTCTTCGCCGCAGCCTGCAAGCACCGCTGTGAACGCCAACGCAAAAGCAACACACATTATGAAGCAAATCGTTTTTCTGGTCATTTCAATTTCCCCTTGCACTGTCAATAATAATGCGATTCCGCGTTGATTTCAATTACAAATATGCTACAATGAAGCCATGAAAATCAGACTCGGATACGGCACAGGCTTTCAGGAGGCGGATGTGCCGGAAGAAAACATCATAAAGATCGTTGAGCAGAACGATATCGCCGATGATGCAAAAGCATCCGGCTCTGTTGCACCGCAATCGGTTGCGGATATTCTCTGGCGCGCACTTGCGAATCCTATTGGTACTCCGCGCTTGCGTGATATCGTGAAACCCGGTGAAAAGATCGCCATCATCACCAGCGATATCACACGCCCGATGCCGACCTGGGAAGTGATTCCGTATGTGCTGGAAGAACTTGCTTTTGCTGGGGTTTCGGATGAGGACGTGACCCTCGTTTTTGCATTGGGCAGTCACCGTCCACACACGGAAGAAGAACAGCGGCATCTCGCCGGAAAAGCATTTGATATGATTCAATGCGTCGACAGTGATCCGTCTGACTGCGTGCATCTGGGTGTGACACGCAGCGGCACGCCGATCGACATCACCCGCGTCGTTGCGGAAGCTGACAGAATCATCTGCCTCGGTAACATAGAATACCACTATTTTGCCGGGTATTCCGGCGGCGTCAAAGCGCTCATGCCGGGCGCATCCACGCCGGAAGCGATTCAGGCGAACCACTCCATGATGGTCGAGGATGCGGCCTGTACCGGTAATCTGGATGGAAACCCACTCAGAGAGGATCTGGAAGAAGTGTTGGGCATCTGTCCTGTCGACTTCATCTTCAATGTTGTCCTCGACGAGCACAAGCAGATTGTACATGCCGTGGCAGGTGACGTTGTGGCGGCACACCGCGAAGGCTGCAAGTATCTGGACAAGCTGTATCGTGTGGAAATCCCTGCACGCGCGGACATTGTCATCGTATCTCAGGGAGGTGCGCCGAAGGACCTCAATCTCTATCAGACACAGAAGGCCCTCGACAATTCCAAGCATGCAGTGAAGGATGGCGGCACGATCATCCTCGTTGGTTCCTGCCGGGAAGGACTTGGTCAGAAGACCTTCGAAGAATGGATCACAAAAGCAACGGCTCCAGAGGACCTGACCCGTCGCATCCGCGAAGAGTTCAGGCTTGGCGGACATAAAGCAGCTGCCATCGCTATGGTCATGGAGCACGCTGACATCAAACTCGTCTCCGAAATGGAGCCGGATTTCGTGCGCTCCATCTTCATTGAGCCGTACAGCAATCTGCAGCAGGCTGTCGATGACGCCTTGTCTGAGCAGAGGAAGAATCTGGCGGACGAACCGACCGTCATCATCATGCCGTACGGCGGATCCACCCTGCCATCAGTAAGATGACACCGTCGAATCAATACCTGTTTCAATAAAAAAAGAACTGTGAAGATAGTGTCGCAGTTCTTTTATTATCTTACCAGCAGTTTCTTGATGCCTGCTTCCAGGCCACTGAGGGTCAGCTCGTACATTGGGAAGACTTCGCCGACGTCGTGGATGGTCTCTGAACCGTAGGTGTAGGACCATGCCTTCTTCGGAATCGGATTGAGCCAGATCTGCTTCTTGAAACGCTTCTTGAACTTCATGAACCACTCCATACCGGTTTCGCGGTTAAAGAGGCCGATGATGGCGTTGCCGCCTTTGCGGTAGAGTTCGGACGGCGCCATAGCCGCGTCACCCACGAAAATGACTTTATACTCGGCATCGAGTTTGTTGAAGACCCAGGTGGTCTCTACGGAGTCACGCAGTTTACAGTGCGGCGTGGTGTAGAGCTGGTCGTAGATGGCGTTGTGGAAATAGTAGATCTTCAGATCCTTGAAGTGATTGGACCGGCTGACGGCCTGGAACAGCCTGTTGCACAGCCGGCTGTACGGCAGCATGGATCCTTCGGAATCAATCAGCAAAAGCACCTTCACGGTGTTCTTCCGCGGCTTCTCGTAAGCCAGCGTCAGCATCCCGCCGTTCTCGCAGGTCTCGTCGATGGTCTTGTCGATGTCCAGTTCTTTCTCCATCGTGTCAACACGCGAAGAGTACTGGCGCAGCTTGCGGAAGGCCATCTGAAACTGACGGATGTCCAGAATCGTATCCTCGCGGAAGTCCTTGAAGTTCCGCTCGCCAGCCACCTGCAGAGCGGTCTTGTGGCGGCTCTTGCCCCCTACCCGGATACCGCTCGGATGGTAGCCGCCGCGGCCCATCGGAGAGGTTCCGCCGGTACCGATCCAGTAGTTGCCGCCGTCGTGCTTTTCCTTCTGCTCTTTGATTCTCTCTTCGAACATCTTAAGCAGCTCTTCGAGTTCTTTCGCGAAGAGCTTTTTATCTCCATAGTCCTCCAGATCGCGTTCCAGCTCGCTCTCTTCGAGCCAGCGCCAGAATTCTTCCGGCAGGTCCTCCGGGGTTTCAATGCCCTCGAAGTACTCGGCGAAGATCTGGTCGAACTTGTCGAAGTCTGATTCCGTTTTTACCAGGATGCTCCGGCACAGCTGGTAGAATCCCATGAGTGATGAATGGGCCAGGCCCTTGTCCAGGGCTTCCACCAGGGTCAGCCACTCATTGATGGAGACTTCCAGTCCGCGCAGACGGAGCATGTAGAAAAACTCTAAAAACATCTTGCAGTGCTCCCGGTCTTACCAGTTCCTCAGGCTGTATCCTTTCGTCTTGATCTCTTCAAAGACATCCACATCCTGGTTCTTCTTCAGCAGCACGCCCAGGAAAGGCATACTGTCATACAGATTCTCGATGCTCACGCCGCTGATCATCAATGCCTGGATCCAGTCCAGCAATTCTGACGTAGACGGACGCTTCTGCAGGTCCTTCATCTCACGAATCTTGTAGAAGGCATCCAGCGCCTCAGCGACCAGCTTCTGATCAATATCGCCGTAGTGAACGTGGATGATCTCCTCCATCTTCTCGGCGTCCGGGAATTCAATGTAGTGGAAGATGCAGCGGCGCAGGAACGCGTCCGGAAGTTCTTTCTCCGCATTGGACGTGATGATGACGATCGGACGGTGCTTGGCTGTGACGGTCTCCTTCGTCTCATTGATGTAGAACTCCATCTTGTCCAGTTCCCAGAGCAGGTCGTTCGGGAACTCCAGATCCGCCTTATCGATCTCGTCGATGAGCAGTACCACCTGCGATTCCGAGGTAAAGGCTTCGCCCAGTTTGCCCAGTTTGATGTACTGACCGATGTTCTTGACATCACCCTCGCCGAACTGCGAGTCGTACAGCCTTTGCACGGTGTCGTAGACGTAGAGGCCGTCCTGGGCTTTCGTCGTGGACTTGATGCTCCATATGATCAGCGGCATACCCAGCGACTCGGCGATGGCCTCCGCCAGCATGGTTTTGCCTGTTCCCGGTTCGCCCTTGATCAGCAGCGGCTTCTTCAGGGCGATGGACACGTTGACAGCGTTCATCAGCTCATCCGTTACTACGTAGTTGTCGCTTCCTTTGAAGACATTCATTTCGTTCGTCATCTTATTGCTCCTCTTGTTTTTGCTCTTCTTGTTTCTGTTCCGCTTCTTCCAGAATCCCATCCTGTTCGTTCCGCTCCTGCAGAATCTGTTCTTTTTCTTCTTCGAGCGCTTTCATCTCTTTTTTCTTGAGGACCTTGCCTCTGTATTTGATCGTGGTCACCGGACCACCTTTGTACGCCTTGATACCAATCGTATCAATGCCGCATTTCACATACTCCTGATAAGTTGCAAAGGCTTTCTCCCAGCTTTCATAACCAGCCTCTCCCCTGTGGTCCGGCAGATCGTAATGCTCCTTCAGATACCTGGTCAGATAGCGGGTGTACTTCTCTGCGCCGATGTAGTTCACATGCTTGCTGTTGTAGTAGTCCTTGTCGAAATCCAGTTCCAGTTCATCGTACATCTCCTGGGTGTTGAAGTCCAGCACCGTGTAGCCGCGGTCGCGGATCATGTCGAAAGCAGTATTGAACATCGGCTTCTGCCCTTTCAGGCAGCAGTACGGCGAGAGGACGAACAGCACCTGATCTTCCCGCGCAGTGAGCGTATCGCACTTGTCCAGCGTCGCCTTCAGTGCCGTCTCCGCGATATCCGACAGCGGTTCCCGCTTTTCTGACACTCTGCCCGGGAACTGGTTCACCTGTTTCGTTGTATTGAAACTCATGACGTAGCCTTTGGTCTGGTTCTTCGTGGCCGTCAGTTTGAAGTCACCCGGAGACATGTTCCCTTCGGAAAGCCTGCCGTGGTACTTGAGAATCGGAATGTAGTAGTCCAGCATGTTGTCGGAGATATCCCCCAGCATGCCTTTGCTCCCGTCCATCTGCGCAAACGCAGTCTCCAGGGCGTCTTTCTTGATGCTGGAATACTTCAGGTTGTCCGTCACCCTGCGGATGTGCGCGTCGGTAATCAGATCCCGGTTCTTCAGCACCCATCGCAGTTCGATAATGTAGAGCTGCGGATCCTGGGTCTTCTGCACCTCATCGATCAGATCCGGCACGAAGAACATCGGCATCCCCATAGTCGCCACAGTGAAGCAGGTGATACCCTCTTCCTCATAGGCCAGCGGGTTGATGAAGTACCGGTTGGACGCGCTGGTCCCCAGGTACATCACGTCGATGGTGTTCTTCGGCTCCGCGTAGAAGGCTTTGAATGTCTGCCGGTTCGCGTCCGCGTCACCCATGCTGAACACCTTGTTCAGATAACAGAACAAAAGCCCCGCGCACAGGAGAAATATCACTGTGCCGAGGATCACCCTTTTCTTTGTTACTTTGCCTGTGGTTCTTTTCACATCCATACCAGATTATTATATCAAAAAAGAGCCGCCGTTGCGACTCTTAATAGCAATCTGCTCATGACTCCGCATTTGCTGCGAGCCATTCCTTTACATCCAGCAATGAGCCAAAGACCCGGTCGGTCAGCGCCCGGATCTCCTCCGTCGGTTCCAGCAGATCCGGCACCATGAACACCGTAGCCCCTGCTGTGCGCGCTGCCCGCACCCCGTTGAAGGAATCTTCGATGATGACGCAGTCCTCGATATTCACACCCAGACGCTCTGCCGCGAGCAGGAAGACGTCCGGCGCAGGTTTGCTGGCCTTCGCCATGTCCCCGCCGACGACAACGTCGAAGTACTGCCAAAGCCCTGCGTCACGGAGTTCCTTCTCTACAATATCGAATTCCGTCGATGACCCGATGGCGATCCTTGCGCCTGTTCCCTTCAGGTATGTCAACAGCTCGAACACGCCCTCTTTCACTGTCAGGCCGTACTTTTCGTAATGTTCGATAAAGGTTCTATAGATTTCCTGGTTGAAGGCCTTCAGCAGCGCATCATCTCCAATGCAGGCTCTCAGTTTCTTATGTGTCTCCACATCGGTCAGCCCGATGCATTCGTAAGCAACCTCCTCCACGCCCGTCAAGCCCAGCTTCTCAGCTGCCGGCCTGCAGCACTCCAAGTAGAGTCGTTCCGTATCGAAGATCACGCCGTCCATGTCGAAGATCACGTTCATTGCACTTCCATCCCGCCTTCCGGGCTTATTTTGACGACAAAACAAGATCCCTCTCCGAAAGTTTCATCCATGGCGGCACAGTAACGATCTGTCTCCGCCTCCGGTACAAAGGCCAGAATCGTGCCGGCAAAACCTCCCCCGTGGACACGACAGGCACCGCCGCCCAGCACGGCTTCGCTGATCGCCAGAGCCACGGCCAGTTCCTGCCGTTCCGGCATGCGGTCTGTGTGCACATTCTGGAGTAACTTGTAAGATGAATCGCCGGACTGGCGAACCAGTTCCAAAAACGCCAGCATATCGCCCCGCTTCAATGCCTCTGCCTCCGCGAGTACGCGAGCATTCTCAGTTGCCACATGCATGGCGCGCAGGAAGGCTCGGTCGCCGCCGACGGAACGGATATCAGAGGCGCGGGCAAGCACTTCGTCCGGCGTCACTCCTTCCAGCACCTTTTCCCCAAACACGCTTGCTGCTTTTGCAAGATCTGTCTGCACCGCAGCGTAATCGTCTGTGAATTCCGCATGGGATCCGTGGGTGTCTGTGATGCAGATACGATATCCCAGGGCGTCGAAATCCACGTTCAGTTTCTCCACGACAGGCGCAGCTGGATCGCTGAAATCGATATGGCAAAGGCCCCCCATTGCGATGGTCATCTGGTCCATGAGTCCGCATGGTTTGCCGTAGTAATCGTTTTCTGCCGCCTGGGCCATGCGCGCCATCTCCTCCGGCGGAACAGCCCCTTCATTATAGAGGCCGTTCAGAATCGCCCCGATCAGTATCTCAAAGGCAGCCGAAGAGGACAGTCCGCTGCCCTCTGGCACATTACTGGCCACACAGGCGCGGAATCCGCCGACCTTGTAGCCGTGTTTTTGCATCTCTGCCGCTACGCCGTAGACCAGTGCTTCCGCTGTTCCCGGTGCAAAAGCATCCGCCTCGCCGCTGCCTGCCTCCCCGACACTCAGATCTGTCTCAATCCATCCGAATCCTTCTGAATAAATGCGGACCGCCGTGTCCTCTGCCTTTGCCGCAACGGCCACGATGTCCCGATCGATGGCCGCCGCCAGGACCTGCCCATGCTGGTGATCCGTGTGGTTGCCGCCGATTTCGATCCGGCCCGGCGCACGGAACTCATGAGGCTCGCCTAAGGACAGCTCGCCGATGTTTTCTCCAAACAACTCTTCAAATTGATCTCTGATCATTCTCTACCCTCTCTGCTTTTCAGCGTCTCGGTGATCTCATCCACCTTTGCCTCCGTCAGAATAAACTTCTTCCGGAACACGATGACCGCCGCGAACATACCGATGATTGGCAGAATCGTCATGGTCATGCGCAGTCCCATGAGAGAAAACTCGCTGGCTGCCGCTGTGACCACCGCATCCGTGTTATCGCTGATGTGGAACAACGCCAGACAGATGGATGCAATCAGTGCCGCGATGCCGCTGGACAGCTTGACCACGAAGGTCTGCATGGAGAAGATAACACTCTCGTCACGACGGTTGTTCCGCAGTTCGCCGTAATCAACGGTGTTGGCAAGGAAGACCGTTGTCAGGACTGTCAGCATACCAAATGCCGCGAAGATCAGGAACCCCGGAATAAACAAAGCAAACAGTGCCTTGATGCCGGAGATCATGAAGAACAGCAGAACGCCATACCCCACGATTGCCAACACCAGACTCGTATAGAACACCTTCGTCGTACTGATGAAATGACGGAGCAGCGGGAAGAAGATCATCATGGAAATGATTTGGATGCCGCCGCCAAAGGCATTGAACAGTGTATAAGCGTCCGCCCAGGTGTCTCCCGCCACGTCGTACTTGAAGAAGTAGATCAGCAGGTTCGTCGTAATGTACAGAGAGCAGTTAATCAGCACGATGGCCACAACCACCGTCATCGCCTGATCGTTTTGGACGAGGGCTTTGAACATCTGCCCCACCGACGGTGTGTTTACATTGACCGTCGATTTCTCCTTGATCGTGATACACGCGAAGGCAATCAGCAGGACGAACAGCACAGCGATGATCAGCGCAAACAGCCGGAATCCGGCGCGCTCATTGCCGGCGCCTAGGATCAGGACGCACTTCATGGTGATGATCGTAATCAATGCCGAGCCCACGCCGGCGCAGGAACGGGCCAGGGTCGTCAGATTCTCACGCTCACGCCCGCCATCGGTAAAGGCAGGGATCATGGACCAGTACGGAATGTCCATCATGGTGTAGGTTACGCCCCAGAGGATGTAGCTGACCGCCGCATAGGCGACCAGTCCGCTGCCGTCCACTGATGGCGGCGCCGAATACATCAGGAACAGGATCACTGCGTTGGTGAGGGTGCCGATCATCAGCCAAGGCCGGAACTTGCCGAACCGGGTCCTTGTCTTGGCGACGATGACGCCCATGAGCGGGTCGTTGAACGCATCGAAGACACGGGCTATCATCAATATGATACCCATGGCGATGGCGCTCACGCCCAGCACATCCTGGTAGTAATACAGAACATACGTGGCGGAGAGCATGTAGACCATGTCCTTGCCCACCGCTGCCATCCCGTAGGATGTCTTTTCTCTTCTCGTTAGCCTCATAAAATCAGCCTTTCATCACATCTATCCTAATCCATCTGCACTTCGAAACAGATGGTCTCTTCCAGTCCTGTCGGCGTCCGGAGGAACAGTTTGCCCTCGCCGGCCTCACCGACGGTTCGTACATAAGTACCGCCCATGCCGCCCTGCAGGGATACGACTGACGGCCCAATCAGTTCCACCGCTCCTTCTGCTTCCAACATCACCGGGTCATTGGCAAACGGCAGTGTGTTGCTATGTTCATCCGTCAGACGGATGCGAACCGCCGCCACATCGTAGCTTTTGCCCTCATGCAAAAGCACCCTGTCCGCGGTTGCCTCCAGGTGTTGATGCTCCACCGGGCCTTTCGCAATGCGTTTCACTTCCCGTCCGTTCCTGATGGCAGCGAACTCATAGACCGTGGACGCACCGCCCCAGCTACCGATGTACTTGGTATACAGCGCGGTCATGTCAGACAGATCCATCTTGTACTGCAACAGCGTTCCTCCTGCTTTTGCAAGGGTCGTCTTCGGAAGATTGTAAAGACCGTAGCGGGCCGTCTCGTTGAGAAGACCGCTGATGACTTCCGCCTGGGTGTGCGGCATACGCTCGCCTTTTTCCAGGGTATCACCGATGTAATCGTCCACCAGAATCGGCGGATGTGCCAAGTGACTGTACCTGCCCCGGCGCGTGCGGTCCGGTACGTACTCCTTGATGAAGTCGCCGTTCTTGTACATGCGCACACTGTCCGCATTGGTGAAGATCCAGATATCGCCCCGGTTGCCGCCCGGATGCTCCCCGATGTCCATGGTAGAGCTGACCTCCAGGACGGTTGTCTCATCCTGTTGGGACGCGTAGACCGCCGCGGCCAGTTTCGGGTTGCGGAACATATCCATGACGCCGTGGTAACAGACGCGGTCCCCGCTGCCGAAATCCTTGTGGGTATTGTAGTCGAACATGCACCAGCCGAAGGTGCCGGCGATGTCTTCCTCTGCTGCCGCGTCCTCCAGCACGTTGGCGTGGCGCAGCGCGTGGCTGAGCCGATGTTCCTCGTCGTCAAAAGCCTTGGTTGGATACATGTGTCCGTTGTATTCTGTAATCAGGTATGCCCTGTTCTTGTCGCTGGTGACTTTCGCCTTTTTTTCACTGCCCGGATTATCACCC
Source organism: Clostridia bacterium (assembly GCA_024689085.1). Taxonomy (GTDB): domain Bacteria; phylum Bacillota; class Clostridia; order Peptostreptococcales; family Anaerovoracaceae; genus Lentihominibacter. The sequence continues at coordinate 10,133 of JAILDT010000134.1, forward strand.
CGGTGGCTGAAGTCGTTGTAGGTGAAGACGTCCTCCTGGAAACTGCCCTTCTTGTAGCAGCGCACGCCGCCCGTCTGTCGGGTCGGATCCAGAATATGGGCCGCAGCATTGGTTTTTTCGTAAAACGCGTCGTCATCCACCGATTCGTTGATCCGAACGCCCCAGAGGATGATGGACGGATGATTCCGGTACTGCAGAACCATGTCCTTCACGTTTTGGATGGCCTGCTCTTTCCATGCTTCACCGCCGATGTGCTGCCATCCCGGCAGCTCTGTGAACACCAGCAGACCCACCTCGTCGCACCGGTCGATGAAGGCCTGGGACTGCGGATAATGGGAGGTCCTGACGGCGTTGCATCCCAGCTCGTATTTGAGAATGTCCGCGTCATGCTTTTGGATTGCCTCCGGCATGGCATAGCCCACGTACGGGTAGCTCTGATGCCGGTTCAGGCCGCAGATCTTGTACTTCCTGCCGTTGAGATAGAAACCGTCCTTGCGGAACTCCGCTTCCCGGAAGCCAATGGTGGTGACGGTCTCGTCGATGACCGCGCCATCAGACAGCAGCTCCGTTTTCACATCATACAGATGCGGCTGCTCCGGACTCCAGTCCAGCACGCCGTCCTGTTCGAATTTCGTGACCACTGCAAAAGCAGACGATTCCCCCAAAAGGGCGAACGTCTCTTCCTTATGTTTGCGGATGGATTGGCGGAACTTCATATTCTGGGTTTTATCCGGCAGCACGCCGCCCAGTTCGATTTCTGAAAAGATCACGCGGGTATCTTCTGATTTCTTCCCCGTTCGGATAAAAACATCTTTGATGTAGGTGGCCGGCTTCACGTCAAGATAGACATCCCGGTAGATACCGCCGTAGGTCATGTAGTCAATGACAAAGCCAAAAGGCGGGATGTCCAGACTCTCCCGGCTGTCCAGCTTCACGGCAATCTGATTTGGCTCGCCATACTTCACGAACTCGCTGATGTCCACGGTGAACGCTGTGTAGCCGCAGTTGTGCGCCCCCGCCTCCGTGCCGTTCACGTAGACCGTGGCCTGATGGGCGGCACCCTCAAAAGTCAGAAGCAATACACTGCCCTTCCACTCCTCCGGCACCTCCAGCATCCGGCCGTAGCCGGACACCATCTGGTAATCTTCCTCATTACAATAATGCAAAGGCAGCTCCCTGCAGGTGTGCGGGATTCGCACCTTGCGGAACTCCTCCGCGTTATCCCAGTTTTCTGAAAAAAACCAGTCGTTGTTTAAGTAGATTCGCTTGTTCATGGTCATATCTTATTTTATGAAAAGAGTACCGGAACCTTCCTTTTCAGAAGTTTTGGTACTCTGATTCGTCATGTCTTACGAAGGGTCGCACCTTCTACAGAATCCGCAGGTGCTCTTTCAATATCTCTGCGCTGTGTTGCAGTTTGGCGCGTTCTTCCTTGAGCCACTTCTCTTCGAGTCTGTGCTCTACGCCGTTGACGCCGACGATGGACGGAATACTGAGAGCAACGCCCTCAATGCCGTATTCCCCTTCCAGCGGCGACGTAACCGGTGCGACGGTCAGGCGCTGGTTCAGCACCGCATCAGCCAGTGAACATACGCAGGTCGCGATGCCGTAGTGGGTCTTGTCCTTCGCTTTGATGATCACGGAACCCATGTCCTTGACCTGGTTGAAGATCTGCTCCTTCTGGGCATCTTCCCAAGGGAGGCCGATATTCGCGCAATACTCCCACATCGGGATACCGGCGATGGACAGCCTGCTCCACACCGGGAAGGAAGAACTGCCGTGCTCGCCGACGACGTTGCACTTGATGGCTTCTGTGTTCAGATTCGTGTAGTCCGCAATACAGCGCACCAGACGGGACGTGTCGAGAATACACCCTGTGCCGAAGACTTTACCGTTCGGCAGATCCATCCACTCAGCGCACTTGTAGGTGAGAATGTCAACTGGGTTGGAAACCATCATGATGACACCGTGAGTATAGTAAGGCTGGATCTTCTCCACGACGTTCCGGATCGTCCCGATATTGTCGTTGATCATGTCCAGACGTTCCTCGCCCACTCTCCTGTTACGGCCGGCGGTGATGATGATTAGATCACAGTTTCTGCAGTCCGAATAGTCGCCCGCTCTGACGGAAGACGTTCCCATGTACGGAATTCCGTGCTGAATATCGAGGGCTTCGCCAAAGGCTTTCTCCTGATCAATATCGACCAGCACGATTTCGCTCGCCAGATCTCTGATCGTCAGCGCATAAGCAATGGATGCGCCAACGTAACCGGCACCGATAATCGCGACTTTTCTGTTATCGATTGCGGCATATAGTTTATCCTGCATTCAAACCACCTCAATACACTACCCCTGCTACAATTATACAATAACTGTTCCGTATCTCCAACCGTCCGTATTTCTATGTCTACAGATCGATCCGGTCTTTTGTCCTATAAATGACGTCGGTTCCCTTGTTGATCAGAATCACCAGATGTCCGTCGTCCATACAGCAGCTCTCGATCTCGCCAAGAGGCACACTGTAGCTGCCGATGTATGCCCCGTCAGATTCCCGATACATATCGATATAACTACTCTTGCCGCCTGTCCAGATGCA
>JAILDT010000145.1 GCA_024689085.1 Clostridia bacterium
CATCACTTACAGACTGAACGACAGAGTCGTCAGCGGACCTGAGCTCCAGGGCAAAAGCGGCAAAGTCGAGATCCGGATCCACTATGAGAACAACGCTGTGTACGAAGGCACGACTGTTCCGTTCGTTGTCATGACGGGTCTGATCGTAACGGACGATTCTTTCAAAAACATCAAGATCAGCAAAGGCAAAGTCATCGATGACGGCGAGAAACTTCTCGTTGTCGGCATGGCAGCGCCTGGTCTGGCGCAGACACTGGGTATCGGTGAATCCGATCTCGGTATCGGCAGTACCGTGATCATCACAGGTGACGCAGAGGAATTCGCCGTAGAAGATATGATGACCGTCGTGACTAACGCTTTCTTTGAGGATGTCGATTCCGATGGCATCGATCTGGATTATGATGATCAGATCAAGCAGCTGGACAAGGGCGCCAAGGCATTGGTGGACGGTAGCAAACAGCTCTGTAACGGTCTGGAGAAACTGAACGAATCGGCGCCGAAACTGGAAAAAGGCGTTTCACAGCTTGATCAGGGAGCCAACAAACTGAAGAATGGCCTTCCTGATCTCGTATCGGGAGCCAAGGCGGCAAAAGATGGAAGCAGCATTGTATATAACGGTCTTTGCGGTGTGAAGGTGGGACTGGGTAACGGCGACGGCACTGCAGCTAACCCGGGGCTGAAGAACGTTCTGTCTCAGGTCAATGGTGGTGTTACCAATGCGGCATCAACTCTGGGCAACGCTGTGACAGCAGCAGGTAAAGCGAAAGAAAAGGTCAGCAGTGCAAGTTCTTCTCTGGATTCCGCTTCCAGTAAACTCGGACAAGTCGATATTAAGTCCGTCGATTTGGACAGCGCCAAGGGCGCAATTAATGACGCCGCAGACGCCATCGACGGTTATGAGGGACTGAGTGCCGAACAGAAGGAACACTTAAAGGGCATTCTGAACGATGCGAAGGATAAAGTATCTGCAGCAGAATCCAACGCCAATGCAAACGTCAGCACAAACAATGAGCTGATCAGTGATGCGAAGCAATACGTTACCCAGGCGAAAGGTGATCTGAGCGATGGAGATAATTCGGCAAGTGCGAAACTGGAAGTTGCAGAACAGACAGCAAGCGGCGTGAAGAGTGCTTTGGAGGGGGCTGTTTCGCAGGGTATTGCAGGCGCAGTAACGATCAACAACAATATCCTGGATAGTTTAGGCGATCAAGACACAGAAAATACGCTGATCTATGCAGCCTACAAAGTCAGCACGGGCCTTGGAAATATCGAAACAGGGATCAATGCAGTGGATGCGGGAGCTCAGGAACTGGCTACCGGTCTGGATGAACTGAACGACAAATCCGGTGATCTTGTTTCCGGTGTGGGAAAACTCAGCGCAGGATCAGTTAAGGTCAGCAACGGCATGGCGAAGCTCTACAACGAAGGCATCAAGAAAATCGTCGATATGTACAACGATGATCTTAAGGGCACTCTCAACAGCGTAGACAGTATGCTCGACGCAGGCAAAGGCTACAAGACCTTCACGAAACTTCCTGCCGGCATGGACGGAAACGTCAAATTCATCTACAAGACCGATATGACCAAATAAATACAGCGGTAGGAGAGGGGATCATACGATCCCCTTTTTTGTTTGGAATAAGTGCATTGACATTGCAAACTGCAGTGATAGAATATCCTTTGTTAATTCACTTCACGGGGGGAACTGATGGAAAACAAGATGGGCACGATGCCCGTTGGAAGATTGATACTGAATATGGCATGGCCGGCTATGCTGTCTATGATGATCCTGGCGCTGTACAACATCGTTGACAGCTTTTTTGTCGCGCGGATCGGAGAAGAAGCACTGGCAGCTATCACGTATATCTTTCCTGTGCAGATGGTGCAGATGTCCTGCGCCATCGGAACCGGCGTCGGTATCAACTCGCTCATTTCCAGAAGACTGGGCGCGAGGAGGATGGAGGAAGCCAATCTGGCTGCAAGCCACGGATACAGACTGGCATTCTTCAATTGGGCTGCTTTTGCGCTGATAGGCATCTTTTTGTCCCGTCCGATCTTGGATGTGATGACTGACACCACCTATATCCTCGACGAAGGGACCAAATACATGACCATCGTCCTGGTCGGTTCGCTCTTCGTGTTCGTACAGGTCTTTACAGAGAAGATTATCCAGGCGACAGGCAATATGATTCTGCCGATGTTCTGCAGTATCCTGGGAGCGTGTTTCAACATCGGTCTGGATCCGCTGCTGATCTTCGGCATCGGTCCGTTTCCTGAGATGGGTGTTGCAGGCGCTGCAGTGGCAACGATCACAGGCCAGTTCTTCGCCATGTGCCTGGGACAGTACATGCTCTTTGGACGCAAGCATCCGGTCAAGGTAAAACTGCGCGGCTTCCCGTGGCAGGGCGCCATCGTCAAGGATATCTATTCGGTCGGTTTCCCAGCCATTCTGATGCAGTGCATCGGTTCTGTCATGCAGTTCGGTATGAATATGATTCTGGGTTCTTTCACAGAGACGGCCGTTGCCGTCATGGGCGTGTACGGCAGACTCCAATCGTTCATCTTTATGCCTGTATTCGGTCTGAACCAGGGCGTACTGCCGATCATGGGATACAACTACGGCGCCAAAAACAAAAAGAGACTGATGGAAGTCTACAAGAAGGGGTTTGTCTTTGCGTTTGTGATTATGGCGGCAGGTCTGCTGGTATTCCAGCTATTCCCGCATGAGATCATGAGCGCATTCAACGCTCAGGGCAACCAGGACATGTACGATATTGGCGTGCCGGCGCTTCGGGCCGTCAGCTGGTGTTTCCTGCCGGCGTCTTATGGCATCATGACATCGTCTGTGTTCCAGGGCACCGGACATGGATTCCTGAGCCTCTGGAGTTCACTGATCAGGCAGCTCGTAGGAATTCTTCCGATTGCGTTTATTCTGGGTAAACTGTACGGGCTCAGCGCTGTATGGTGGTCGTTCCCGTTGGCGGAGATTCTTGGTACTACATACCTGATCATCGCCTTTGTCTGGCTTTATAAAAAAGACATCAAACACCTGGGAGAATAATGCAAAAGCAGCAGGCTTATGGATACAGATAGACCAGCGGTTTTTCTTCGTAAGTTCGGTCTTCCGAATCCATGAGGACGAGATCCATGATTTTAGGATCACGAATCAGATGCTTCCAGCAGGTGTAGGTTGCTCTGATAAAATCGTCATTCAGTCTGACAAAATCCCGAATCAGCGGACACTCGTACGGCAGTTCGTCCGCGCAGAGTATGATATGGAATATACCGTCTTCGTCAATGTGCGGAGACAGAGGAAATGTGCGGCACTGGATCGGCCGCTTATTTCTTTTGCAGAGGGGAGCGGTGCGGCACTGAATGAACGGCACACGACCATGCCAGCTGTCGGGATAGTCGTATTCCTCAGCTAGCAGGGAACCCCATTCGATCCAGTCGCTATCGCTGTCGTCGAAGACCTTCTCCTCACCAGGCAGAAGCATCAGCCCCATGTACTGGTCCGCATTTTCATCGCCGGCAGCATTGTATTCAATGTCTTCCGGCGCGTAATCGCAGAGACAGCAGGCGGCACCGCAGAGAATACCGCAATCGAAGTCCACGGGAGACACCATGTCCAGCAGACGGTAGATGGCCTGATACGTTGCTTTTGAAATCGTGCTCTTCATAGTTATGATTATAGTGGAACATGGTCCATTATGCAAAAACAGTATATTGCAAGAACTGACTTTTAGAGTATAATATACATTGGTTTTTTGTTGGCAATAATTTGACATATATATGTAGAAATATAAAGGGAAAACATTATGAGATTAGGAATCGACGTAGGTTCAACAACAGTCAAACTGGTATTTCTTGACGACGACAACAACATCATATACAGCCGGTATGAGCGTCATATGTCCAACGCCTTTCTCAAGGTGCAGGAACTCATCAAAGAGGCGCACGAGGAATTCGGAGACCAGACGATCCAGGCTGTTATCACAGGTTCAGGCGGACTGAGCATCGCTAAGCTGATCAAAGTTCCATTTGAACAGGAAGTCATTTCCTGCAGCAAAGCTGTGCAGACGCTGATTCCGCAGACGGATACCGCTATCGAACTGGGCGGTGAAGACGCCAAAATTACCTTCTACGGACAGACAATCGAGCAGAGAATGAACGGCACCTGTGCAGGCGGTACCGGTGCGTTCATTGACCAGATGGCTGTTCTGTTGAATACAGACGCAGACGGACTCAACGAAGCATCTAAAAACCATACGCTTATCTATCCGATTGCGGCCAGATGCGGCGTGTTCGCCAAGACCGATATCCAGCCGCTGATCAATGACGGCGCCAGAATCGAGAACCTGGCGGCATCCATCTTCCAGGCGGTTGTCGACCAGACCATTTCCGGTCTGGCCTGCGGTCATCCAATCAAAGGTAACGTGGCATTTCTGGGCGGTCCGCTCAGCTTCCTTCCGGAACTGAGGCAGCGATTCATTGAAACACTGCACTTAAAACCGGAAGAAGTCATCATACCGGAAGACGGCAAGCTGTTCGTTGCGGTTGGCGCTGCGCTCCTGGCGGAAGAAAAGGAAGAGACCAGCCTGGGAGATATTATGACCAGACTGCAGAATGCGGACCAGAGCGAACTGAGCGATACGGCACGCATTGAGCCACTCTTCAGAAACCAGCAGGAATATGACGAATTCAAGGAGCGACACGACCGTGCCAAGGTCAAGCGCAAGCCGTTTGAAGAGGCAACTGGACGCCTGTTCCTCGGAATCGACGCTGGTTCAACCACAACGAAATCCATTGTTATAGATGACGATAAAAACGTTCTGTATACGTTCTACCGGAGCAATCGCGGCAAGCCGATCGCCCCGATCATTGAGATGCTGAAGGATGTCTATGAGAAGATGCCGGAGGGCTGCTATATTGGCGGTACCGCTGTAACAGGCTACGGTGAGAATCTGATCAAGGCTGCGTTCAAATGCGACATGGGTGAGATCGAGACCATGGCTCACTACAAAGGCGCTGAGGAATTTCTGCCTGGCGTCGAGTTCATTCTCGACATCGGTGGACAGGACATGAAGTGCATGAAGATCAAAGATAACGCCATCTACGATATCATGCTCAATGAAGCCTGTTCTTCCGGCTGCGGTTCCTTTATCGAGACCTACGCCAAGTCAGTACAGATGAGCGTTCCTGATTTTGCGCAGGAAGCTCTGTTTGCGGAAGGTCCGGTCGATCTGGGCACGAGATGTACGGTATTCATGAACTCGAAGGTCAAGCAGGCCCAGAAGGAAGGCGCCACCATCGGCGATATATCCGCGGGACTGTCCTATTCGGTCATCAAGAATGCCCTCTATAAAGTAATCAAGCTGAGAAATCCGGAAGACGCCGGTGAGAAGGTCGTCGTACAGGGCGGAACCTTCCTCAATGAGGCGGTTTTGCGGTCTATTGAGAAGATTCTGGACAAGAATGTCGTACGCCCGGACATTTCCGGACTGATGGGCGCGTTCGGCGCGGCTCTCATTGCCCGTGATAACTACCAGGGCGGTGAATCTACACTGCTGAAGCCTGATCAGTTGGAGAACTTTGATGTTGAAACCTCAACGACAAGATGCAGACGCTGTGAAAACAACTGTCTGCTGACCATAAACAAATTCGCGGACGGCAGCCGCCTGATCACCGGAAACAGGTGTGAAAAGGGAGAAGGCAAGACGGAAGCGACACACAGTGAACTGCCGAACCTCTACGACTACAAGTTCAGAAGGCTA
>JAILDT010000153.1 GCA_024689085.1 Clostridia bacterium
ACACTTGGAAGGAAGCAATACATGAGTTTGAAATTCTGCTCTTTCGCGAGCGGCAGCAGCGGCAACTGCTACCTGGTGAAGAGTGATGAAACAGCCATATTAATAGACGCGGGGATTTCGGGAAAGAGGATTCTCGAAGGATTGGAATACACCCATACGCCGCGGGAGATGGTCAGTGCGATTCTGGTCACCCACGAGCATATCGATCACGTGCAGTCACTGCCGGTCATGACGAAGCGTATTCCCGACGTGCAGATCTACGCCAATGAAGCGACCTGGGATCAGATTGAGCGACCTGTTCCCGAGGAGAACATGGGCTTCTTCACAACAGGTGAAGAATTTGAGATTGGCGACCTGGTCATCCGACCGTTCCCGGTCTCTCATGATGCCGCTGAACCGGTCGGATTCTCGATCTACGGGGACGGACAACAAATCAGCATATGCACAGACTCGGGGTATATCACCGAAGAAATATATGAAGAGATCCGCGCCGCCGACTTGCTGTTGCTCGAGGCGAATCACGAGAAGGAAATGCTGCTCTTTGGCAGGTACCCGTACCCGCTCAAACAGCGCATCCTCGGCGACGAAGGACATCTGTCCAACCTTACCTGCGGCGAATGCCTCTGCAGGATCGTGGCCGAAGAACCGAAGAAGAGACAGATCCTTCTCGGGCACCTGAGTCACGAAAACAATACGCCTGAAGTTGCCATGCAGGCAATCGTCAACACCCTTGAGGAAGAGCGGATTTTTACCGGCGACGAGCTCCGAATCGAAGTTGCTATGCGCGACAGCATGAGCAAAATCTACGAACTGTAAATCATGAACATTCGAATCATCGCAGTAGGAAAACTGAAAGAAAAATACTGGCGTGACGCGGCAGGTGAATACGCAAAACGCCTTGGCGCATACTGCAACCTTGAGATCGTGGAGATTAAAGAGAGCCCGCTTCGGGCCAATCCATCGGCAGCCGACGAGGAGGCGGTGAAGACCGCCGAAGGCGAGGACATCCTCCGCCACATCAGCAAAGGCGACTACGTTATCACCCTTGAGATCAAAGGCCGGGGCCTTTCGTCCGAGCATCTCGCCGATAAGATGGCCGACCTCGCGCTGGACGGCAAAAGCAGCATCGCCTTTGTAATCGGCGGATCTTTGGGGCTGTCGCCGGAGGTCAGCAAGCGTGCCGATTTCAAACTGAGTTTTTCAGCTATGACTTTCCCGCACCAGATGATGCGGGTCATCCTGCTGGAGCAGATCTACCGGAGTTTCAAGATTAACCGGAACGAGACATATCACAAATAAAACGATAAAAAAGCGGCCTGCTGAAAGGCCGCTTTTGTGATGCTGTCTGACCGGTGCCGCTAGACGGTGAATTTGTATCCGAGTCCGCGGACGGTCTGAATGTACTGCGGGTCGGACGGGTCGTCTTCGATTTTCTGGCGGAGTCTGTTAACGTAGACCATGATGGCGTTTTCGTCGATGATGGTCTCGCCCCATATCATGCTGTAGATCATGTCCTTGGAGAAGATGCGTCCTACGTTGTCGATGAAGAGCTTGACCATGGCGTTCTCCTTGGCAGAGAGAGGAATCTCTACGCCGTCCTTGTAGAAGCGCAAGGTGTGGGTGTCGTAGGTAAACGGTCCGACCTCAATGACGGGGTTGTCATCGGAGACGGAGCTGCGGCTCCTGCGAACGAGGGCTTTTGCCTTTGCGCCGAGGGTCACTGGATTGAATGGTTTCGTGATGTACTCGTCAGCGCCGATGTCCAGGCCGTACAGAGTGTCGTAGTCCGCCTTGCGTCCGCTCACGACCATGATCGGGACGTTTTCCCCGCGGCCGCGGAGCTCATGGATGACTTCGAAGCCATCCATACCGTGCATGTTGATATCGAGCAGGATCAGATCGAAATCATGCTCCTCGACGGCGGCCAGCGCTTCCTCGCCGCTGGACGTTTCAACCACATCAAAATCATTGCCTGCCATGACCTTGCCGAGCATGGTGCGTACAGCCAGATCATCATCTACAACAAGAACAAGATCTTTTGCCATAATAATCTCCTGTTTTACAGATAGAACTTTACCACTATATCTAGTATAATTATAATGAAAAAGAACAAATATAGCAATAAGGAGTGGAGACTTTGCAGAAACTGCTCAAAAACAGCAAAAGTAAAGAGCTGATCGGAATGATCGCGGCGGCGGTTCTCGTTGCAGTCGGAATCCTGATCGTCGCCATGGCGACGAACAATTTCGATGACGAGATCGAGAAGAATCAGGACACACAGCTGGAGAGCATGGTCACAAGCTGTGACGTGAACATCGCCGAGTCCATCGGCCAGTTTGACGAACAGATGCGGCGCTTCACCGGATCGGATCGGTTCCGGACGGAGCTTAAGGCAATGAGGGAAGGCGGGGCATCGCAGCTCAAGCAGCTCATGCAGAACTCCTTCGTGAGCAACAATAACTTCTTTGAGGCCATGTTCCTCGTGGACAACGGTGAGATTCAGACCTCCACCATGGAAGGCAAAAGCTACTCCATCGGCAAGAAACTCAAAGGCAATATCTACAGTTGTACGGATGCGTCGGACAACAAATATCTGGCGCTGAAGTACGATATCAGCGACAGACTTTCCTGCTACGGAATCATTTTTATCAAGAGTCTCTATTATACGACGGCGCAGCAGACTGCCGCACCGACTGATAGCCTGATGCTTCTCGAAGACAAGACTGGGGTTCTGATCGGACAGAAAAACGGCGTGATTACCACGGCGGATGCTGGCGAAGACATGAACGGACGGGAAGGAAAGAACCTGCGTCAGGTGCAGGAAGAGAACGTCTCGGCTTCCATCACCTATGATAAAACGGTCGGTGATGAAACGCGCACCATGAGAGTGCTGGCGGTGCCGATGCAGAATCTGGAGAATGGAATCTTCTCCATCTCTGCCGCATCGGATTATGACGTAATCAAGGCGCTCGCCAAAAGCACCGCGACGAAACTGATTCTTGGTTTTGCATTGGTGCTGATAGGCCTTGTGATCGCATTGCTCATCTTCCTCAGAGACCGGCGTGAGATCATGGAAGTCGACAAGGAGCTCGAAGATCTGAAGGAAAAGAACCAGCAGATGGAAGAACTCAACCGGAAGACCCAGGAACTGGCGCACCACCAGCGGCTGGAAACCATCGGTACGCTTACGTCCAGCATCGCCCATGAGTTCAACAATCTGCTCACGCCGATTATGGGATACAGCCTGATGACACTCGAAAAAGTTCCGCAGGACGAAGGCGGCGTGTACGACGACGTGCTGGAGATTTACAATGCGTCGGTCAAGGCCAAGGACATCATCTCCCGTCTTTCGGAACTCTCGCGCAAGAACACGGAGATGAAATTCGAGACCATCAACCCGGATGATCTGGTAAACAAGGTGCTTCATGTCACCTCTCCGGCGCTTCCGAAGAACGTGGACATCTTCCGGAATCTCCACTGCTCGGATAAGTATATTGAAGGAAATGAGACGCAGATCTCCCAGCTCATTCTGAACCTGATCATCAACGCATTCCAGGCTTTGGGCGAAGAGGGCGGCGAGGTCACCGTGACGACGGAGCGGGTTGGCAGCGACATCATGTTCGAAGTCGCCGACGACGGACCAGGCATACCGGATGACATCAAAGAGAAGATATTTGATCCGTTCTTTACCACCAAGGAGTCCGGCGCAGGCACGGGCCTGGGCCTGGCAATCGCGCTGCAGGCGGCGGAAGATCACAAGGGAAGGATGGAAGTGGAATCAGAGGAGGGCAGCGGCACCAGCTTTAAGGTCTACATCCCTGAGCTGGAGGTCAAGCCGGACAGAATTTATCATCGTTACGAGGAACTATAAACATGAGGAACGACGGAGTAGTCAGAATCTATACAGACGGCGGATGCGCAGGCAACCAGAACGAAGAAAATCTGGGCGGATGGGGCGCGATTCTGGAGTTCGCTGCGGTGGGCGCGGCAGAGCCGGCAGTCAAAGAACTCTATGGCAGCGAAGCCAACACCACCAACAACCGCATGGAAATGACCGCGCTGCTCGAGGCTTTCCGGGCCATCAAAAAAGACAGGCAGACGATCCAGGTGTTTTCAGACAGCAGCTATCTGATGGATTGCTTCCGGAAGAAGTGGTATGAGAACTGGCAGGCTAACGGATGGAAAACATCGCAGAAGAAACCGGTCGAGAATCAGGATCTGTGGACGGAACTGTTGCCGTTCCTGGATCGGCACGACATTGCATTCTTCCGTGTTAAGGGACACGTGAACCTGAACAGCGAGAATCTGAACCTTATGAATCTCTACGGGAAGTTCTGTGAGTGGAACGGCGGCGGTTTTTCCCTGGATGAATTCCGTTACATCACGGAGAAGAACAACCGGGCTGACGAACTGGCCAATCAGGGAATCGACGAACTCAGATAAAGACAAAAGAAAAGGCTCTCCTCGGAGAGCTCTTTTTTTATCGCATGTTTTCGAATTTTCTCGTCGCGTCCAGATAATTTTGCAACGTACCCAGATGCACGTAGTAGTAGGAGAAACGATCCTGCTTTTTCACTTGCAGCAGGTCCGCGTCAATGAGTTTCTTCACATGCTGGGAAATGGTCGCCTGCGCGTACCCGAATTCCCCGACCAGATCTTTGTTACAGACTGGTTTGCGCTGCTTGTTCTGGAGCATGATGAAGCGAAAGATCTTGATGCGTACCGGGTGGGCCAGCGCGTCCGAGATCTGCGCGATGAGCAGAACTTCTTTTTCCTGCAGTTCGTCCAATTCTTTTCTCAGTCTCATTTGTACAGTTCCTCTCTTTCCAACAGATCTAGGATTTTACCAGCGATGAACTCATGCCCTGCCGGCGTCGGATGCACGCCGTCCAGATAGGCCAGGTCCACATCGCCGAGTTCCTCTATGAAATCTCTGTAGCGCTGATTCATGTCGACGAAAAGCCTGCCGGTGCCCCGGAGCATCTCCGAGAATTGTTCCAGATTACGGTTGACCGCATCGTAGGAAATGCCGCATCCGGCCATCCACATGTAACCGGCTTTGCCGGCATCCACAGGCACAGGGGTGATGTAAACGGATGTGATGCCTTCCGCGTCAGCTCTTGCCGCCAGAGACTCCAGATTTCCGAAGGCTTCCTCAGGGTTCGCCTCCCGGTAAATGAAGTCGTTGGCCCCTGTGTGGTAGAAGACCATATCCGGTTTGTGGCTGAGCACGTCCTGCTCGAAACGCGCGGCGATGCCCGCCGTCGTGTCGCCGTTGACGCCCTTATTGATCAGGTCAAAGCCGGTGCCTTTCGCAAAAGCAATCGGCTCGCCGTTTCCATCTGTACCGTCTTTCAGCATCCGGCGCAGAACGCCCGTGAAGCTTTTGCTTTTGCCCCAGGGGTAACCCGCCACAATGCTGTTTCCAATGAATACGATCTTCTTTCTCATGGTGCCCTCTCGCCGTCCGAAACGCGGCTTATGTATCGTCTATTTACTATATATATTCTACCACAGTCAGGACGATAAGCACAGGAAAAGGGTGTGCAAATATATTTGCACAAGAATGGCCAAAATGGTATAATAACCTCACTGGGAAAGGACGAAAAGAAATGAACGCGAAAGAATATCAGGCGCTGTTGAGAGCTGCGGCGGAAGCCCTGGGCGGAGGAATGCACATCGTAAACGCCGACGGCATCACGATTCTCTATAACGAGGAAATGGCAAAACTGGAAAAGACAACGATCAAGAATGTCATCGGCAAGCCTTTCCGTGAAGTCTTCTCAAACATACCCGAGGAGGAGAGTACGCTCGTGCGCGCCCTCAAAGAACGGAAAGCGACCAAGAATCAGCAGCAGACCTATCTAAATGAGTTCGGCAAGGAAATCAGCACTGTCAATACAACGATACCGATCATCGTCGACGGCAAGGTCATCGCCGCCATGGAAGTCGCCCGCGACATCACGGAAATCAAGAACATGAGCGATACCATCCTGGACCTGCAGAGCGACCTGACGGCAAGGAAGACCTCGAGGGGAGAGGAAGAAGCGGAGAACAGAGAACAGGGCCGCCAGAGGGGAATCAGGAAGTACCGGTTCAGCGACATCATCGGTGAGAACAGGAAGTTCGAGGAGACGATTGCCCGCGCCAGAAAGGCGGCCAACAACGATACTTCGGTCATCCTCTACGGGGAAACCGGCGTCGGCAAAGAACTCTTCGCGCAGAGCATTCATTACGATGGACTGCGGAAGAAGGGGCCGTTTCTGGCACAGAACTGCGCGGCCATACCGGAAAGCCTTCTGGAAGGTATGCTGTTCGGAACGGCCAAGGGCGGATTTACCGGGGCGGAAGACAGGGCCGGACTTTTCGAACAGGCCAACGGAGGAACACTGCTCCTGGATGAAGTCAGCGCCATGCCGATAGGCCTGCAGGGCAAGCTCCTGAGAGTTCTGCAGGAAGAATACATCCGGCGCGTGGGCGGAACCAAAGACATTCCGATCGACGTCAGAATCATTTCGACCATCAACGAACCTGCAAAGGACCTGATTAACAGGGGCGCGCTCAGGCAGGACCTCTACTACAGACTCGGAACGCTGAGCATTACCATACCGCCTTTGCGGGAGAGAAAGGACGATATTCCGCTTCTGATCAATGCGTTCCTGAAGAAGTACAACGAACGCTTCGACAAAGAGATATGGATGATCTCCGACGGCGCGGAGACGAAACTGATGAAGCACGACTATCCCGGAAATGTGCGGGAACTGGAGAACATCCTCATGGCTGCCGTATCCATGGCAGAAGAAGGACAGCACGTGCTGACGGACAAGGACGTGGATATCGGCGGATACAACGATGCCGCGGACGCTTCGGGAAATGCGGCAGGGAGTTTCGTTGAGACGGGCGGCTCCCTTGCGGATTACTTATCCGGAATCGAAGAGACGGTCATCCGTCAGTACCTGACCGCCAACGACAATAACGTATCCAAGACGGCGAAAGACCTTGGTATGCTAAGGCAAAACCTACAGCACAAGATCAAAAAATATGGAATATAGTGGTATTTCGCAAATATATTTGCATTCATATGGCAAATATATTTGCGTTTTATAACAAAGCAAGCCGGAAATTGCGTTGCTATACTGTAATAAAGAGCAAAAACGAACGGCGAAAACCCTTGTGCCGCAAGGCTTTCCAATCAAACAAAAACTAAACCGGTCCCTGTGCCAAATTGGCACGGGGTTTGCTTTATATAAGGGCATCCAAACAATCGCTACTAATTTTGTTTAATCTAAAGATGAAAAGGAGAAAAAACATGGAAAACGTAAAAGTAATCATCTGGGGACTTGGCGCTATGGGCGGTGGAGTAGCTGACATGCTGCTCTCAAAGAAAGGCGTAGACATCGTTGGTGTTGCCGGCAGAGAACACAAGCAGGGACACTCAATGTATGAGTTCATCAAGACTGAAAAGGGCGACAGAGAAGACGTCATCATCAAGGCGCCGGAAGAAATCATCAAGCCGGGTGCTGCTGACATCGTAATCCTCTGCACAGATTCCTTCACAAAGGAAGCATTCCCTCGCCTCAAGTTCATCCTGGAGCAGGGTCTCAACTGCATCACTTCCGCTGAAGAAATGGCTTATCCTGCTGCACAGAACCCTGAGCTCGCTGCAGAACTGGACAAGATCGCTAAGGAAAACGGCGTATCCGTTCTGGGAACTGGCATCAACCCTGGCCACATCATGGACCTGCTCGTACTCGTTATGACTGGCTGCATGATCAACGTGGACCACGTTCTGTCAAGAAGAGTTAACTCACTGTCACCGTTCGGACCTGTTGTTATGCATGAGCAGGGCATCGGCGTTTCAGTAGAAGAGTTCAAGGAAAGAAAAGCTAACGGCACAATGTCAGGTCACGTTGGATTCGCAGAATCCGTTGGC
>JAILDT010000082.1 GCA_024689085.1 Clostridia bacterium
CTGGAAACAGGAGATGTGGGCAAGGATATCGAGAATCTGCAGCGGGTGCTGGATCAGATTTGGACGTTTATAACCGATTGACACAAACACAAAACAGGCGTACAATGAACTCGTGAATATATATTCACGAGTTTTTAGTTGCAGTGTTTTTTTTCGTGAATTCATAAAGAGTAACGCAGAATTCACATGACAGTTAAGGAGGATACATTCATGGCATATGATGGTTTTGCAATTGACGAGTACCTGGATGCGGAGGCAATCTGCGTGCAGCTGGATGCGCTGAAGGATGGGCCGATCTACGGCGTGACGCCGGAGGCGCTGAAGGAATATGAAGAGGAGTACTTTGCGAAGAAATGCGCGGGTTCCAAGGAACGCATTGAGGAGGCAAAACAGGTCATCCCGGGCGGCGTGCAGCACAACTTGGCGTTCAACTATCCGTTCCCGATGGTGATGACGAAGGCCGAGGGCGCGAAGCTTTGGGACATCGACGGCAACGAATACTACGATCTGCTGCAGGCAGGCGGCCCAACGGTGCTGGGATCCAATCCAGAGAGCGTAAGAAAAGAAGTCATCGACCTGCTCAACACCTGCGGACCGTCGACAGGACTATTCCATGAGTACGAATACAAGCTGGCGAAGCTGATTGCCGATCTGGTTCCATCCGTCGAGATGTTCCGTATGCTGGGCTCCGGAACAGAAGCTGCTATGTGCGCGGCCAGGGTCGCGCGTCTGAAGACAAAGCACAAGAACATCCTGAAGATGGGCGGCGCCTATCACGGATGGTCCGATCAGCTGGCATACGGCATCCGGATTCCGGGAACCAAAGGCATCCAGTCCAGGGGAATCCCAAGCTATGTGTTCAGCCATACAGACGAGTTCTTCCCGGGCGATCTGGATGATCTGGAGAAGAAACTGAAGAAACATAAACTGAACGGCGGCACGGCTGCGGTCTATCTGGAACCGGTGGGACCGGAGAGCGGCACCTGGCCGATTTCCAAGGAGTTCGTCAGGGGCGTCGAGGAACTGGCCCATGCTTACGGCGCGCTGTTCATCATTGATGAAGTCGTGACGGGGTTCCGCATCGGCACTGGCGGCGCGCAGGAATACTTCGGCGTCGATCCGGATTTGACCATCTTCGGGAAGGTCATCGCCGGCGGTTATCCGGGAGCGGGCGGCATCGGCGGACACATGGATTGCATGCAGTACCTGGGAGCCGGACTGGACTCCTCCGGAAAGAAAGTGAAGAAGGCCCTTTGCGGCGGCACCATGGCGGCAACGCCGATCTCCTGCTGTGCGGGCTACCATACCATCAAGGAAATCGCTGAGACGAATGCCTGTGAGAAGGCGGGCCGTATGGCCGACCGGCTCATAGCGGGACTGCAGGCGTCAGCGAAGAAGTACGACCTGCCGTTCGTGATTTTCAACCAGGGCTCAATCTGCCACGTGGACACTGTGGGCACCATGCACTATGCCATCGATTGGAGCAAGCCGTGGCAACTGCCGAAGATCCTCAAGGAGACGGGCAGACGCCAGATTGAGATGGAGCACATGGGCGCCGCTTACATGGCGGAAGGCATCGTAACGCTGGCTGGCTCGCGACTTTACACGAGCGCAGCGTACAATGAAGAGATGATCGACGACCTCATCGCGCGGTTCGACCGTGTATTTGCCAAGTGCGGCAGACTGGAGGACTAAGATGATATACCAGAAGACACAGGCAGAGCAGATCCTGCTCAAGGCCTGCCGGGAGCTGGTGGAGAGCGGACTTATTGCCAGGACCTGGGGCAATGTAAGCATCCGGCTGTCAAAGGATCTGTTCCTCATCACACCGAGCGGCAGAGCCTACGAAACGCTGGAGGCATCAGACCTCGTAACGGTTAATATCAAAGGTCTCTCCTACGAGGGCGATGTGAAACCGTCCAGCGAAAAGGAGATCCACGCATCCGCATACAAACTGCTGCCGGAGGTGGACTTCGTCGTGCACACCCACCAGCCGAACGCGTCAGCTCTGAGCGTCCTCGGTGAAAACTTTTCACTGACTGAGACTAACGGAAATCTCAGAGCCGAGCGTATCGTCACAGCTGAGGAACGGGCAATTCTGGGACCGACGATTCCGACGGCCCAGTACGGTCTGTCCTCCACACCACCGCTGGCGGCTAATGTGCGCCGGGCGATTCGCAGAAACATGGACTCCAAAGCGATTCTCATGAAGAGCCATGGCGCCATTTGCTTCGGCGCCACTTACGAAGAAGCCTTTAAAGCGGCTTACACACTGGAGAAAGTCTGCGGCCGTATCTTCGAAATCAAGTGCGGCTGCAAAATGCCGACAGAATCGGGCGCCCTTCTAGAGGGAGTAATCGACAAAGGCTACATGATGCATGTCAGAACACCGTTCATCATGGAGATGAGCAGGAGAGGCAAAGACCTCAAAGCCTATCTGGACGACCAGGCCCAGATCAGCGGGCGCATGGTCCGGTGCATTGAATCGGATGACCGCAAGGCACTGAAACAGACGGCGGAAGCCGGCGGGACGGTGCTTTTGCGAAATGACGGTGCGTTGGTGATTGCCGTGGATAAAGACGAAGCGGAAGCGGCGGCCATCGTCCTGGAGAAGAACTGCCAGGCAGCTATGCTCGCCCTGAAGAAAGGATTGAAGCCGGTGGACAAATCGAGCGCCGATCTGGAGCACAGCTTCTACGTCGACAAATATTCGAAGCGAAAGGATGAGGGACATGCTGAAGAAACTGACTGAGGACCAGCAGGCCCTGATCATTGAGCAAGCCACTTGCGAGTTTGCCGAAAAGGGTTACAAAGGCGCAGGACTCAGTACCATCGCGAAAAACGCGGGTGTCAGCGTGGGCGTTATCTACAAGTACTACGCCGACAAGGAGGAACTCTTCCACGCATGCGTAAGCAAAAGCATCGACTACCTGGATGAGGCGCTGAGCCGTGCAGGCGGGGAGGACAAAAGCCTTCCGGACATGATTCGCGCGCTGGTGAACCAGACGCAAGTGGCCTGCCGGGAGCGTCCCGAGTACTTCCGGATGTACCATCAGATTACGACCAGCGATGACGCGGAGCAGGCAAAAGAGCTGGCGGAAATCATCGAACGTCCATCGGCGAAAGCATATAAGGACGCGATCCGAAGAGCTCAAAAAGAGGGTCTCATCGACGGGCAGCTGGACGCAGGCGCAGGCGCGTTTTTCTTCGACAATCTGATGATGATGCTTCACTACGCCTACAGCTGCACCTACTACACAGAGCGCATGAGCATCTACTGCGGCAAGAAGCTCGCGGCCAGTGAGAAAAAACTCGGCGAGCAGATGGTCCGGTTCATCCTGAACGGACTGGGATATAAGGAGCGATAAAATGCTGATACTCGCATACGACATAGGAACCACCGGCGTCAAGACATGTCTCTTTAACGTCAGTGATGAAATCAAAATGGTGGGACACGCGTCCCACGGATACGGACTCTACACCTTTCCGAACGGCGGCGCAGAACAGCAC
>JAILDT010000058.1 GCA_024689085.1 Clostridia bacterium
ACGATCCGCCATCCGGACGAGAAGGATTTCCCGAAGATAGCGGCCAGCTACGATCTGGGCGATGAAATCGAACTACGGGAAGATTTCGAGAGACCGGATTTTCTAGGCGGGTACCTCGATGAGGAGCTGGTCGGTTATGTGGGCTTGCACGGAGAGGGCTCCATGGGACTATTGCACGTATTTGAATCTTACCGCAGGAGGGGTTACGCTGAGGCCCTCTACGGCACGCTGATCAACCATCAGCTTGCGAAGGGCCGTCTGCCTTTCGCGCAGATCATTGAGGATAACGAGGCGTCCATGCAGCTCCACCGCAAGTGTGGTTTCCGGATCGCTGAGGATTTGATTTACTGGATGTGGAGAGAGAAATGAAGATAGCATGGTTTTGCATACCGGCGCACGGGCACACGAACCCGACGCTCGGACTGGTAAAGACGCTGACTGACGCAGGACACCAGGTGTTCTATTTTTCCTTTGAAGATTTCAGGAAAAAGATCGAAAGGGCTGGGGCGACTTTCGTCAGCTGCGACGGCTACGATTTTGAGATGGAAGCTAAAGAAAATGCAGATAGAGTCGGCAAGGATAAAGTCTTCGCGACAGAACTGCTCGTTTCATCGACCCTCGCGCTCGACGAGATGACGAGCCGTATGATCGGGGAAATCAAGCCGGATGTGATCGTATCCGACTCGGTCGCCTTCTGGGGAAAACTGGCTGCCATGAAGCATGACGTGCCGTACGTATCCTCGACGACGACCTTCGCGTTCAACAAGTATTCGGCGAAGTACATGCAGGAGAGCGCATGGGATATCGCCAGAATGCTCGTGGTGATGCCGCGTATCAATAAGCAACTGAAGCGGCTGCGCGAGAATGGGTATCCGGTCAGGAGTATCCTCGAAATCGTACAGAACGACAATGATACCAACACAATCGTATACACTTCGAAGTACTTCCAGCCGTGCTCGGAAACATTCTCTGACAGATATCATTTCATCGGCCCGTCCATCCGCCCAATCACCGAACCTGTTGAGAAGACAGCTGAAAAGACGGTATATATTTCGATGGGGACAGTCAACCAAAACAGGGAGTTTTACCGCAACTGCATCCATGCGCTGGCGGACACCGGCTGGCAGGTGATCATATCTATGGGAACCAACACTGATCACTTCGATGATCTGCCGGACAACATTCAGGTTCATGAATCGGTCGACCAGATGGCGGTGCTGTCCATTGCCGATGCATTCATCACACACTGCGGCATGAACTCTGCATCAGAAGGGTTGTACTTCGGCGTACCGCTGGTGCTCTTCCCGCAGACGCCGGAACAGGACGCTGTGGCCAAGCGGACAGAAGAACTCGGCGCCGGGGTCAGACTGCAGTCGATTTCGGAGGAGGACGTTCTGGACGCACTGACGAAAGTCATCCATGAACCACAATACAAGCAGGAGGCAGAACGCATTTCCGAAAGTTTCAAGGCCTGCGGCGGAGCGGCCGAAGCGAAAGAATTTCTGGAGAGCTTATGAATCACAAGGGAACGAAGACAATAGAAACGGAACGACTGGTGCTCAGGAAGATCAGTTTGTCAGATGTACCCGCAGCCTATCGAAACTGGATGTCCGACGACAAAGTCACGGAATTTCTCCGCTGGGAGACACATCCTGATATTTCAGAGACCGAGCGGGTGATTACGGAATGGGTCGGGCAGTATGCAGATCCGGGGTTTTATCAGTGGGCAATCGTGCTGAAAGAAATCAATGAACCGATTGGCACCATCTCCGTCGTGGACAGAAACGAACCGCTGGATATCCTTCACGTCGGTTACTGCATTGGAAGCAAATGGTGGCATCAGGGCATCACCAGCGAAGCGTTCCGCGCGATCATACCGTTCTTCTTTGATGAGGTCGGCGTGAACCGGATCGAAGCACAGCACGATCCGAACAATCCGCATTCCGGGGATGTGATGAAAAAGTGCGGACTGCAATATGAAGGAACACTCAGACAGGCGGATTACAGCAACAAAGGAATCGTTGACGCCGCCATGTACAGCCTTTTGAGATCTGAATGGAAGGAGACATGCAATGAATGATAAGAATACCACAACAGGCATGAAAAAAAGAATTGCGTTGATCGTATTGGGAACCATGCTTCTGATGATGGGGCTGGCAGCATGCGGCGACAAAGAGCCGCAGACAGCAACATTGAAGCTTTCCGCAAATCCTACGACTGGTTACGAATGGAGTTTTACGCAGACACCAACTATTTTTGATATTTC
>JAILDT010000092.1 GCA_024689085.1 Clostridia bacterium
AATCGTAGAAAACGGCATTCATTATACTCTCCACGGAGACTACTATTTCCCTGATGTTGAATATCCTGAAACTCCCCGACAGGGTATTGGCCGATATGGCAGGATGCGTAAGACATATCTGGAGGAGCATCATCCCGGCCTGTATACGCAGCTCCTCCTCTCCGGCAAGTTGTACGATCACCTGGCAGAAATCAATGCATGCTGCTCCGACAGAATGGAGCGAATGATCCGCCAAATGGCAGACGCAGAAGGCATCACTGAGGAACTGAAAGCACGAGATCAATTGACTTGGGTCGGATGCATGAATAGCATCCGGCAGCGAGCGGACGAAATGATTCTCAATGAACTGATCTATGCGTAATCATTCCCCACTTGGCCGTCTCTCCGGAGGCGGCTTTTTGTTACCTGCGGAGAAATGCATTTCTGCCCTAAATAAATCAATAATAAGTGCAATTGAGATTGACAGTTTTGGATTATTGATTTAAAATGCATATTGGAACAATACTGAAGGAGAGAAACCATGATTCAGATTAGCGAGATCCCTGCTCTGCTGGAGCAATTGGAAGACCATATCGCTGATGACCTGGAAGGCCAGGAGCTGGATTTTAAGCAGTGGGAAGACAATTTCAAAGAAATGATGAAGATCCTTGTCCGCGCGGTGGTCAGCTTTGCCAACGCAGGAGAAGGCCTGGTGATTGTTGGCGTAAGGGAACGAGTAAAAGGATGCGAAAGAGCCGTCCTGGGCATACCGCGTGGCGTAGATCCTTTGGGTGTTCAGAAAAGCATTTATGACCAGACTGAGCCTCACATCACGGTCAAGGTTCAGGAGATCTCCACCGATAATGGAACCGGAAGGCTGCTGGCTATTCAGGTTTTCCCCGGCATGCCGCCCTACACGACAAGCGACGGGGCCGGCTGGATCCGTGTCGGCAAAGAAAATAAGCCTTTGACCGGTTCACGCCGCCGTGAAATGATGGAGAGCATGGGATATCACGATGCGACAGCGTCTGTCATTTTGGAAACCTGGAAGGATGCTTATTCTCCCGCCGCTTTGGAACGGCTTCGTGAAATGATGGCTGAAGAAGCCGCCCCGCAGGAATTGCTGAGCATGAGTGACGAAGACCTGCTGCAGGCGATCGGCGCATTGAAAGAAGGCAAGCTGACGATAGCAGGCTTGCTGATGACCGGAAAACCGCAGCTGATCGAAAAATATGTTCCCTGCCATCGATGGGCATTCCGCAAGATGGCTTCCGATACGGAATACACGATCAGAGATGAGGGCAGTGAGGCCATTCCCCTTGCTCTGCGTGAGCTGGAAAGGTATATCGATGCGGACAATCCCGTATCAACACTGGAAATTGGTTTTCTGCATCCGGAATTCAAAAAGTTTCCCAGGATCGCGATCCGTGAAGGGATTATGAATGCCTTTGTTCACCGGGATTATCGGGTGCCCGGTGCGGTCATGGTCAAGCAGTATTCGGATGAACTGATCATCAGCAGCCCCGGCGAGCTGATTGGCGGCATTACACCCAATAACATTCTGCATCATGCACCGGTATCAAGGAACAACGCGCTAGCCAGTATATTTGAGAAGCTGAGGCTCGTAAACCGGAGCAATCTTGGCGTACCCCGTATTTATTCATCCATGCTCCTGGAGGGTAAAGAGACGCCGATTTATGAGGTGTCTGGGGAAAATGTCGAGCTGACACTGCTCGGATCTGTGGTCGTCCCTTCCATCCGCTTGCTGATCAAACAGCTTTCGGAGAAGGGCATCAGGATCGAAGTGGATGAACTGATCATCCTGAATTATCTGTTGCGCCATCGCGAGATCTCTGCTCAGACAGCCGCCGAAATCTGCCAGAGGTCTGTCAGGCGGATATCCGAAACGCTGAACAAGATGGATGTGGATAGTCATATCCTGACTGCGGGAGGAAAAGGCAGGGGACGTTATTATGTTCTTTCCAATGAAATCCACAAACTGATGTCTGAAGATGTACAGTATAGCAGAAGAGAGCAGGCAGAAGAAGGCTCGCTGAAAACACAGATTCTGACACTGTTAAAAGACCAGCCTCTCTCCAACCAGGAAATCCGCCAGATCACCGGACGGACAGCGCAGCAAGTCAGAAAGCTGATGGCAGAAATGGAAATAGACGGTGTCACCCTGGTTGGCAAGGGCAGAGGAAGCAAATACATACTGGGAAAATGATCTGACAATTCATTACGGATCTTAAATCATACGTTGAGCGAAATGAGATTGTCATCCTACTCTATTTGGGTTTCATGACAAAGGTTGGGCCGGGGACTTCACCTGTAGCAAGTACGCAAGTGGTCAAGTCAGGTGGCCAAGTGGTCAAGTCAAGTGGTCAAGTCGAGAATGCCGCAATTTCTGTAAAGCTTGATATCACAAAGCTCAATGCGCTGCTGCAATATTGCACTGAACCCAGAACCAGGGCTGAGATGCAGGCCTTCTGTGAAATAGTTTCCAGAGATTATTTCCGAAATAAGGTCCTTCTTCCTCTGCTGGAAAGCGGCAGGCTGAAGCGCACAATCCCAGATAAGCCCAACAGCAGCAAGCAGAAGTATATCCGGGCATGAGCTATATCCTTACCAAACCGGCTATTTGTCATGCTTTCTCCAAAGAAAAACTCAGGCAGCCTATGTCAGCTGCCTGAGTTTTTTTGTTCGTGTTTCCCGATATTTCGCTGTCCATTTGGCGGGAAGCTTTTTACATATCTTGCGGGAACAATTCCATATAGGCTATTACTTACTTCCTGAGTCCTTTCCACAAATGCGCTTCCATCTCATCAAAGGCAGACTGGTTTTCAGGGAACGGCTCATATGTTTTTTCCCATAAAACCGTTGCCTCACCTGCAAGACTGTCTGCTTCCCATACAGTAACGTGCAGCCGGTCCAGATTTGTAGTTTGAGTTCCGATTCTGCCTTCCCATACAATGGATGTTTCCTCTTCTGACACTATGGTGCGAATGCTCTTTAGGACATTTCCATCCCAGACACAAATCTCCGCATGAAACAATGTGCCCGCATTGCCATCGTTACTCTTTGATACCAGATATTGTCCGTCCACTAACTCATAGTTGATAATATCATCGATCCAGTGTTCGGCGTATTCATATTCGCTGCCATTCCAGAGATAGAATTCGTAATAGGCGTTGGAAGCCCCTAAAGCTGTAACTACGGCGAGATCCGGATATCCATCAAAATTGACATCTTCATATCTGACCGGAGGCTCCTCTTCGATGGAGGCGAAGTAAATCTCCTGACCGTTATCTGCCGTATAGCGATGGATATACCCATCCGCCGTCCTTCCCACGATTTCCGCCGAAGCCGTGACGGCAAGGCACATCGTGATCATAAGAATGGCAGACAAGAGAATGAATCCTTTGGCTTTCATGCGAATCAGCTCCTTTGCGTGTTTTT
>JAILDT010000100.1 GCA_024689085.1 Clostridia bacterium
GCGCCCTCGCCATTTGGCTTCAGGAACGACATCGTCTTGCAAATGCGCGCACCTTCCACGCCCACAGCCTCCGCTGCCAGGTCCACCGTCGCGCTGGACACATCAAACTCCATTACCCTGTCTTCCATTCCGAACTGACGGAAATATTCTCTTACTTTCTCTATTGCCATATTGAAACCTCCATACATAGCGCATTCTAACACGTTTCGGGATGTTCGTAAAGGCGGAGCATTGCAGAAAAAAACTGACGCGTCGTATATGACGCGCCAGTCCTTTTCAGTCAGTTTTTCTGATCTTATTTGTTGTCCTTATCCAGGATTTTCTGAGCCAGTTCTTTTCTGCGTTCTTCCTCATCCGGAAGCATTTCCGCATCGACCCACTCCTTCGCAAAATCCTTCTGCTGTCCGGCTGCTGCAGCCTTTGCTTTATTACTCTTCATCATGATGGCGAGAGAAACAGCAATTCCGCCCCACAGTCCGATGCATGCGATACACATCATTATGATTGCACTTGCGCTCATTGTGTTACCTCCTTACTTAGTCATCATATCCGGGCGCGTCGTCCGGCTTCTTGTAGAAGCCTTCCTTGCCCTTCATCAGAGTTAAAACGATCGTTCCGATGACCAGGAACAGAATGAATATGACACCGATCCACAGCGGATATCCCCCATATCCATCTTTGAAGTAAGTGATCAGGTTGGAGATCGTCGTGTATCCAAGAACGATGACTGTGACGATCTTCAGACACCAGATCCACCACTTGCCAATGCTGAAGTTGGAATACTCATTGGCAGCTGCTCTGATTTTCTCAGGCTTGAAGAACCATCCAATCAAGACAACTTCGATTACGCCGCTGGCTACGATGCCGATGTTGTTCGCAACGTAGTCCGCCAGATCCAGGAAGTACAGACCTGCTTTGGTAACGAACAGGAATGATACGATGAATGCAGGAACGAGAACAACTGTAGTCGCCTTTGTGTGCGACAGTTCCCACTTGTCCTGAACACCTGTGATTACAGCCTGGATGATTGAGATCAGCGATGTGATACCTGCTGTGAACAGTGATACGAAGAACAGTACTCCGAAGAGTGAGTTCAGTGCAGGCAGTGTGCTGATTGCTGTCGGGAATACGACGAACGCTAGGCCAACGCCTGCAGCCGCAACGTCTTCCACGCCGCAGTTCTGAGCGTATGCCATGTAACCGATGATTGAGAAGATGCCGATTCCGGCGAAGATCTCGAATCCGTGGTTCGTGCATGCAGTCAGGAATGCAGTGTTGACAACGTCTTCTTCCTTAGGCAGGTAGGATGAATAGCTGATCATGATCGCGAAAGCGATAGACAAGCTGAAGAATACCTGTCCATAAGCGGCTACCCATACGTCCGGCTTAGCGATTGCTGACCAATCCGGTGTAAACATGTAAGCAATACCGTCGATAGCGCCCGGCAGCGTGATACCTCTGAAGAAAATAACCACGACGCACAGAAGCAGGATCGGCAGACAGATCTTACATGCGATGTCGATACCTTTGTTGATGCCTCTGTACATGATGAACGCCACGATGATCCATACGATGAAGAACGGCAGCAGCAGTCCTGTGTTGAGACCGCCGACCGTCGTAATGGCGTCAGTGATATGCAGCGTATCTGAGAAGAACGATGTGCTTGTATCCTCTCCCCAGGTACATCCGAATGCCTTGCCAATGTAGCAGAGTACCCATACAACGATTGCAAAATAATAAACGGTGATCAGGAATGAAATCAGAACCTGGAACCAGCCGAGGAACTCGAACTTCGTGTTGATCCTTGCCAGTGTACCAGGAGCGCCTGATCTGTAGGTTTTCCCTAATGTGTATTCCAGAATAAGAATTGGAATACCAGCAGTGAGAATTGCAAACAGGTAAGGGAAAATAAACGCGCCGCCGCCGTTCGTTGCTGCGATGTAAGGGAATCTCCACAGATTACCAAGACCTACAGCGGAACCGATTGCAGCGAGGATAAAA
>JAILDT010000071.1 GCA_024689085.1 Clostridia bacterium
TCGCCTGCGGTAACGTTTGTATTTCTGATGGCGTCGAGCAGTGAAGTCTTACCGTGGTCAACGTGTCCCATAACCGTAACGATCGGGGCGCGCGGCTTCAGGTCTTCTTCCTTGTCCTCAAAGGTCTCGATGCCTTCTTCTTCCAGATATTCTTCTTCCTCGTCTACGCTGCCGATGGCGATGGAAATACCCATCTCGTCGGCCAGCAGCTGAACCGTATCTTCGTCCAGATTCTGGTTCTGGTTCGCCATAACGCCCATCTTCATCAGGGTCATGATGGCCTGTGAAAGGGTCGTCTTCGTCTGCTCAACGAATCCCGCAACGGTGATCGGGCAGTTGATCAGAACGGTGCCGGCTTCCAGTTCCATTTCAGGTTCTTCATGCTCGACCTTCGGCTTGTTCTGGTGCCGCTTCGGTCTGGCCTGCTTCTCCAGGGATGCAGGAATCGATGACGGCTTGCCGCCCTTGCGGCCGCCTCTTTCGAGTCTTGAGAACTTATCTCTCTCTCTTTCCTTATCCTTATCCTTGCCCTTCTTGCTGTGTGTGGAGGTCTTCGCAGCGGCCGGGGCTGAGGACTTGTCTGCAGATGCTGATTTTTTGCGGGAGTCAGCTTTGTCTGAAGATCTGGCAGGTCTCCGGGAGGATTTCGGAGGTTCTTCCTCGCCTCTTTCCTTGCGTGCAGCAGCCTTGCGTGCTGCGGCAGCTTCTTCTTCACGTCTGATGTCTTCAGCTCTCTTGATAATCTTGATTCTGCTTCTCGGTTTTTCTTCCTTCTTCTCTTCTTTTGGCTCTTCCTTAGGCTCTTCCTTGACTTCTGCCTTCGGTTCTTCCTTGGCTGCCTTCTTGGCTTCCTTCTCGGCCGCCTTGGCTGCCTTTTCTGCTGCTTTGGCTTCCGCCTTGGCTGCCTTGGCTTCTTCTGCGGCTGCTTCCGCTTCCGCCTTCGCTGCTTCGGCTTCCTTTCTCGCCGCTTCTGCTGCTTCGGCTGCTGCCTTCGCCGCTTCTTCCTTGGCTGCTTCAGCCTCCTCGCGGGCTGCTTTTGCCTTGGCTTCTGCCTTTGCCTTCTTTTCCGCTTCTTCCTTGGCGATCCTTTCCTCGAGTTTCGCTTTTGAGACTCTCGGAGCACCTACCGGAGGCTTTGCCTTGCCGACCGTTTCCTTGGCGACTGCTTTCGCTTTGGCTGCTGCCGCCTGCGCTGCCGTCGCTGCTGCGGATGCCGGCTTCGTCGCAGGCGTACCAAGACCTGCCGCCTTCTTCGTCTTCTTTTCCGGCAGCTTCAAATTGGCCGCTTTCACGGTCCTCTTCGGCTCATTCTCCTTCTTGTCAGCGGCGGCCTTCTTCGTGGCAGTTTTTCTCGCCACCTTGGTCTCCGCCTTGCCGCTCCCCTTGGTCAGAGTATTTCTCACGGCTACAGTATCCATGTCCGACATGTCGTCGCTGGTCTTCGTTACCGGCACGCCCATGGCGACCGCCTTCTCCAGCACCTCTTTGCCGGTCATGTTCAGTTCCTTTGCTAATTCCGTTATCTTCATACGCACATCCTCCTTTATGCTATGATTTCTGTTCGCCGGATTCTCCCAGTTCCCTGAGAATACTCTCGGCAAAACCCTTGTCCAACACCGCGAACACGCTTCTCCCGCTTTCTCCCGCAATGTGGGAGAGCTCGTCGATGGTGCCGAACTGTATATAAGGAACGCCTTTCTTCCTTATCTCCTTCATAATCTTCTTCTCGCTGCCCGCCGAGATGTCTTCGGCCAGGATCACGAGCTTCGCCTTGCCCTTTCCGATGGCAAAGCTGCATGTATTCACCCCGGAAACCAGGTTTCCGGACTTTTTCGCAAACCCCATCAGGCTCATGGCTTTACTCTGCATGATCGACCAGCCTTTCCAATTCCTCGGTGACCTTCGCGATCTGCTCTCTGCCCGGGTCGACCCGCAGACTCCGTGCAAAAGCACCCTTCTTCGCTGCTTTTGCGATGCAGTCCCTGTTTTTGCAGATGTACACGCCGCGGCCCTTGGCTTTGCCTGTGGTGTCGACGGCCAGTTCGCCTTCGTACCACGTGACCCTTATGAGTTCCTCTTTTTCTTTTGACTCCATGCAGCCGATGCACCGGCGCATGGGTTTGGTTCTATTCTTCATCTTCGTACTCTTCGTCTGCGTACTCGCCGAATTTCTCTGGATCCTCGTCGCCGAAGTACTGTGAGTGGCTCTTGATGTCGATCTTCCATCCGCACAGTCTGGCCGCCAGTCTGACGTTCTGGCCTTCCTTGCCGATGGCCAGGGACAGCTGGTAATCCGGAACGACCGCGATGGCGGATTTCTCTTCCTCATCGATGGCGACGGCTTCGACCTTGGCCGGGCTAAGCACGTTGCTGATCAGGATGGCCGGATCCTCGTCCCATGTGGTGATGTCGATCTTCTCGCCCCAGAGCTCATCCACGATGTTTCTGACTCTGTTGCCGTTCTGACCTACGCATGCGCCGACCGGATCGATGTCTTCGTCTTCTGTGTAAACGGCGATCTTGGTTCTGGAACCCGCTTCTCTGGCGATGCTCTTGATCACAACGTCGCCGTCCTCGATCTCAGGCACTTCCAGCTCAAAGAGCTTCTCCACGAATCCAGGATGGGTCCTGCTGAGGAAAATCTGCGGTCCCTTGTTGCTCTTTCTGACGTCCATGATGTAGGCTTTGATTCTGTCGTTGACTCTGTATCTCTCGCCTGCAGCTCTCTCGCCGGCCACCAGGATGCCCTCGGTGTTGCCGATGTTGACGAAGATGGTCTCATTGCTGATTCTCTGCACGACGCCCGTGACCAGCTCGCCCTGCTTCTTGATGTAGTTGTCGTAGACCATGCCGCGCTCGGCCTCTCTGAGTCTCTGTACGACGACCTGCTTGGCAGTCTGCGCCGCGATTCTGCCGAAATCCTTCGGTGTGACCTGATACTCGACGATGTCGTCCACCTGGTATCTCGGGTCGATCTCCTGGGCTTCTTCGAGAGAGATCTGGGTCGCGTCATCTTCGACTTCCTCCACCACGTCCTTCTGCATGAGTACTTCAACGTCGCCCGTCTCTTCATTCATCTCGGCGCGGACGTTGGCAGCGGTGCCGTAGTTCTTCTTGTACGCGGAAACCAGGGCTGACTCGATAGCCTCCATGATCACGTCCTTCGTGATGCCCTTTTCCTTCACCAGATCATTGATTGCGTCCATAAAATCACTCATTTTCTTTTCCTCATATCTTTTATATTTTCAATAGGTTTAACTATGTTTGAACTAGAATATAACGGCCAGTTTGGCTTTCGCGATGTCGGCCAGGGTGAGTTCGCAGGTTTTGCCGTCCACCGTCACCGTGACGGCGCCGCTCTCCTTGTCGAAGTTCTCC
The DNA here is from genome assembly GCA_024689085.1 of Clostridia bacterium. GTDB lineage: Bacteria > Bacillota > Clostridia > Peptostreptococcales > Anaerovoracaceae > Lentihominibacter. Next base: position 3,379 of record JAILDT010000071.1, read on the forward strand.
AGCACGCCCTGCAGGTTCTTCACGCCGTCCATGGCTTTGTAGAGCCTGATCTCCACCTCTTCACCGACGTAGCGCTCATAGTGCTCCGGCCTGATCAGCGGCCGGTCCATACCCGGCGAGCTGACTTCCAGATAGTAGTTCTGCTCGATCGGGTCCGCTTCATCCAGCTTCTCGCTCAGGAACCGGCTGACCTTCTCGCAGTCCTCTGTGCTGACGTACTGCGGCTCTTCCTGGTCTGCCGCCTGGACCTTGTCAATGTAAACCCGCAGGAACCAGTCCCGACCCTCCTTGACGAACTCCGTGTTGTACAGTTCGTAGCCATTCTCCGCCAGGAAGTCTCCCGACAGTTCCGCTACCACGTCTGTGATCTTCTTCTTAGCCATAATTGCTTCTTTTTCAATAAAGAGGAGTGGGCCGTTGCCCACTCCAAGTAATAACTTATCCTTTAACCTTGCTAACAATAACATATAACTGCAGAGAATGCAAGGGGTTACGGTTTTTCGGCGATTTGCCCAGAATCTCCCGGATTTCGCCGATGCTGTCGGCGAAGTGGATGCCCTGCTGGCGTTCCGCGGTGGACAGGCCCTCCCCGATCATCCGCCTGAGCTGCTCCCGCAGGGGTTCGTAGAAGCCCTTGTGGTTGTAGAGGATGCACGGGGCGTCGAGCAGGCCCAGGGAAACAGCGGACATGATCTCCGCGATCTCCTCCAGGGTGCCGGTGCCGCCCGGCAGGGCGATGAAGGCGTCCCCCAGCTCAATCATCTTGGCTTTGCGCGCGGACATGTCCGGGGTGACGATGAGTTCAGTCAGGTCGTCATACTGCAGGACCTTGTCGACCAGAAACTGGGGCTCCACGCCGATGGCTTTGCCGCCGGCTGTGATGACGCTCTCCGCCAGCACGCCCATGAGGCCGATCTTCGAACCGCCGTAAACCAGCGTGTTGCCGCTCTCGCCGATCCAGGTGCCCAGCTCGCGCACGGCGTCCGTCAGCGCATCGTCGCTGCCTTTGTATGATCCTAAGTAGACTGTGATGTTCATGGTAACCTCAGTTTCTTCATCTGCTCTTCTGTAATATGGATCACCTTCCCGAGTCCCGGGTCGATCTCCTCGTCGCCGTAGACCAGCCAGACGGCGTCGATCGGTTCCTCCGGCATCGGGGCGCATCCGTCCGTGAAGATGATCTTGTTGTCGCAGCGCAGGGAAAAGGCGCGCGTCGCTACGTTGAAGTCGGTGCCGCCTCCGCCCATAAAGACCATCTTGTCGATGTCCTCTTCGGTCCGGATCTCCTGAAATCCGTAGAACATCGTATCGAAACAGCCCGCCCTGAGACGGGAGAACTGCAGGATGTTTTTGCATTCTCTCAGGAAGTTCCGGAGCAGGTTGTCGTCGACGGATGAGCTGGTGTCGAGGACGATCTCTGTTTCCGGCATCGGCCAGGTTTCCAGCACAGGCCGCACGATGCCGTCTTCGATCTGCGGATGGATGAGGGACCAGTCCACGCCGTAGTTAATGGTATCCCGGAGGATCAGCCGCCAGTCGAGAATCGGCTTCCCGTGGCCGATCTGTGCGATGGGCCGCTCGTTCCTGCCGATGGCGGTGCCGGCCTGCTTGCCGTCCCGCGGCGTAAAGATCTCGATTTCCTCCAGCTCCTCCTCATCCCAGAGGCTGTGGTCATCGTCCATGACTTCGTCGGCCGGGATGATCTGGTCGCCTTCCTCCAGTTCCGTTTCCTCATCGGACACCGTTTCCGTGCCTTCCAGCATCCCCTCGCTCAGCTCGATATCCAGCTTTTGCGCCATCAGAAGGTCGTAGTAAGCGTCGGCGTCGTAGTCGATGGCTTCCGGGTAGTCGATGCCACCCTGGATGATTTTCATGCCGTCGCGCTTGAGCAGCTGGTTGATCACCGCATCCGTGGCCTCCCGCCAGACGACCGGGTCCTTGCCCTGGCCCCGGCGGATGTGATCGAAGGCGATGTGGCAGATCTCATGGGTCAGCAGAAAGGTCCGTTCCTCCTCGGTGAGTCCTTCCACGTAGGCAGGATTGTAGTAGATGGTCCTGCCGTTGCTGCCCATGGTGCGGACGCGCGCCGTCTCCACGTATTCCACGCTCGCTGCCAGACTGCCAAAAAAAGGGTATCTGGCGAGCATGCTTTTTTTCGCTGCCTCCATACCCTTTTTCATTACCATTCCTTTGCGCCCTGTCCGCGCATGGCGTCGAAGACTGCCAGGAACTCCGGCCCCAGCTTCCGTGCAAAAGCAACCGCCTCGGCTTCATGCTCTCTGTCGACCTGCGAAAGGCCGATCACGGTGGCGTAGCGCTCCGCCGTATCCAGTTCTTCGATCTCTTTCTCTGTATAATCGCCGGCGAGGACCCGCTCCAGGGTGATGACCGGCTTGCTGCAGAACTGCACGAATTCCTCCGTGATCTCTTCTCCGATCAGGGACCGCAGCATCTCCGGGGTGCCCGTTGCGTAGAGCATTTTCGAGGCCATCTCCCATTTTCTCGGGTCGGCGTTCGGCTTCTCGCCGTCGTAGGTGCTGCGCAATGTCTCCCCCCGCTTGTATGCGATGAAGGAGTAGATCGCCGGGTGAATATCGAACTCCCGGGCCCATGCGAGCCACTTGTCCGTCGTCGTGTTGATATACACGTGGGCGAACCGGTTGAAGAACGGCGCCGCCAGCTGGTTCGCGGCCAGAGAATCCTGCATGTCGTTGCCGGCCGCCACGACGCGTGCGTTCGGCGGCAGCTTCCACAGGCCGTTGACTTCCTTGTCCAGCACGATGTTGAAGGCCATGCCCTGGATGCTCGGCAGCGCGTTGTTGATCTCATCGAAGAAGACCACGTGCAGCTTGTCCGGTTCCGCCTCGCACTTGGCGACCACCTTCTTGTACCAGGTTGGCGGCAGGTCGATCATCTCGCCCGTCGCCTGGTTGTAGACGCTCCTGCCATTCAGGCTGTCCGGCGTGGCGTTGCGCAGATAGATGATCTCGCAGGTCGGATCGATCTGACGGATGCGCGCGCTCTTGCCTTCCGAGGACGGTCCGTGCAGGAACACGGCGATGTCGCTTTTGATGGCGCCCCGGATAATATCTTCTTCGCTGACCTGCTTGAAGGTCAGGTCGTACGGATTTCTTCTCGCTTCGGCGCGTTTGATGTACGCGTCGTATTCGGCCTGCTCCTCCGCCGTCCTCTCGCGCAAAACACTCGGCACGATGTCTCTGGCGAAACTGCCGTTCAAAAAACGACAGACCTCTGTCTGGCTGAAGTCCCCTTCGTAATGGTTGTCCAGACAGTACTCCTTCACGTAGGACACGATGCGTTTGCTGATTGCCAGGCCGGCGTCCTCATCGTAATACCACTGCAGCGGCGCGACTTCGAACCACCTGGCCCGCTCCTCGCCCTCCTGCATGCGCACGTACTTGATTCCTTTGTATTCGAATTCCTCATCGCCGTCCAGGTAGGTCTTGCCGGTTTTGCGCAGCATGCCCAGTTTGTATTCGTCTTCCAGGAAGCGGCCGATCATCTTCTCCGCCAGGGCCTGGGGGTACTCGCCGTACTCCACCAGCCAGCAGCCGCTCATGTCTTTGACCGGTCTGTCGGAGATCTGGCTCACGTCCCCGCATGCAAAAGCAGGACGCACGCCGCCGCCCGCGTTGGCGTATCCGACTGCGTGCTCGCCGTCCTCCTTGACGATGCAGACGTCGCCATAGCCCGCCGCGGAGGACAGCCACCAACTGCCGTTTCCTCCCAGGGCCGCCGCGAAGTCCGTCTCGGGACACCTGCTCCCGGTCTTTCTGATCACGTCCAGCCGCTGGTCGCCAAAAGCCTGTTCAACGGATAACAGTATGAAATTCACGTTCATGGTTCTTTCCTCTCTAGAAGAAACTGATCTGCGCCGTCTCCGGCAGACCTTCCAGTACCCCGTGGTCGCGGAGCTTTTCCACGACGGTCTTGTTGACTTTGCCCCGGTCGATGACATCTTCGACCGTCTCATACGGCTGCCGTTCGTATTCACTCGCAAAAGCAGTCGCGGCCTGTTCGCCCATGCCCGGAATGGCCACGAACGGCAGTACCACCTTGCCATCGTGAACGCGGAACTTCAGGGCGTCGGAAACGCCCAGACGCGCCGGCGCGAACTCGTATCCGCGGGCGTACATCTCGTAGGCCACCTCCAGGACCGTGTAGTCGTTCTCGTCTTTCTTGGTGGCGTCCTTACCCATGCGCTCGATCTCGGCCATCCTGTCTTCCACAGCCTTCTGGCCGCGCAGGATGACGCTGGCGTCGAAGTAGGCCGCCTTTGTCGTAAAGTACACCGCGTAGAATTCCAGCGGATAGTAAACCTTGTAATAGGCCTCACGCATGGACATGAGCACGTAGGCCACCGCGTGGGCACGCGGGAACATGTACTTGATCTTGCGGCAGGAGTCGATGTACCAGTCTGGTACGTCGTGCTCGATCATCAGCTGCTCCTGCTCCTCTGTGACGCCTTTGCCCTTACGGACTTTCTCCATGATGGTGAAGGCGTCGCCGTTGTCCAGTCCCTTCTTGCGCAGGTAGTTCATGATGTCGTCACGGGTGGCGATGGCTTCCCGCATGGTGGTCACGCCGTTTCTGACCAGATCCTGCGCGTTGCCCAGCCAGACGTCGGTGCCGTGGGACAGTCCCGAAATACGGACCAGTTCCTCGATGGTCGTCGGCTGAATGTCGTCCAGCATCTGGCGGACGAAGGACGTTCCGAATTCGTGGATGCCGTAACTGCCGTGGGTGAACTTGTAGTCTGGGTCCTTGATATCCAGGCCCTCCGTGCCGATGAAGATGGTCATGACCTTGTCGTCCTTGATCGGCACGTCCAGCGGGTCGACCCCCGTGAGATCCTTCAGATTCTTGCACATGGACGGGATATCGTGTCCGAGCACGTCCAGCTTCAGCAGGTTCTCATCGATGGAGTGGTAGTCGAAGTGGGTCGTGATGACCCCCGTCTTCGCGTTGTTGGCCGGATGCTGCACCGGACAGAATTCGTAGATCTCGTGATCCCGCGGCACGACGACCACGCCGCCCGGGTGCTGTCCAGTGGTGGCTTTGACACCTTCGCAGCACTGGGTCAGGCGGTCCATCTCCGCGTTGCTCACCTGCTGTCCCAGTTCCTCGAAGTACTTGGCAACGTATCCGAAGGCCTTGTTGCTTTTGACCGTCGAGATGGTTCCGGCTTTATATACGTTCTCCGCGCCAAAAATCTCTTCCACGTATTTCTGCGCGGTGCTCTGATATTCATTGGCGAAATTCAGGTCGATGTCGGGCTCTTTGTTGGCCTCGAACCCCAGGAAGGTCTCGAACGGGATCGTGAATCCCTGTTTCGTGTACGGCGTGCCGCAGACCGGGCAGACCTTATCCGGCATGTCGACGCCGCAGTCGTACTCGCCCGTCTCGTCCCATTCGATGTTTTTGCAGTGCGGGCAGAGGTAGTGGGCCGGAAGCGGGTTGACCTCGGTGATCCCCGCCATGGTCGCCGCGAAGGACGATCCGACGGAACCTCTCGAGCCGACCAGATAGCCTGCCTGCATGGACTTATCCACCAGCATCTCCGCCGACCGGTACATGACCGCGTAGCCGTTGTCGATGATGGAATTGAGTTCCTTGTCCAGTCTGGCGCGGATCGGCTCCGGCAGCGGACTGCCGTACATCTCCGCCGCTCTCTCCTCACAGGTCGTGCGCAGATACTCCTCGGCCCCGTCGATGTGCGGCGGGAACTTGCCCTCCGGCACCGGCTTCATCGGCTCGATCATATCCGCGATCTTGTTGGTGTTGGTCACAACCACTTCGAAGGCCTTCTCCTCGCCCAGGTACATGAATTCATCCAGCATCTCCTCTGTGGTCCTGAAGTACAGGCCCTGCCCGCTCTCCGCGTCCTTGAAGTCCTGGCCTGCCATGATGATGCGGCGGTAGAGGGCTTCCTCTTCGTCGAAGTAGTGTGCGTCGCAGGTAGCCACGACTGGCTTGCCCAGTTTCTCACCGAGGGCGACGATCTTCCTGTTGTAGTCCCTCAGCCCTTCTTCGTCCTTGACCATGCCGTTGGCGATCATGAACCGGTTGTTGATGAGAGGCTGGATCTCTAGGTAGTCGTACCAGGACGCGATCTGCTCGATCTTCTCCTCGTCCTGTCCCGCCCGGATCGCACTGTAAAGCTCACCCGCTTCGCAGGCCGAACCGAGCAAAAGCCCTTCCCTGTGCGCTGCAAGGACCGACCTCGGAATCCGCGGCCGGTAATAGAAGTAGTCGATATGGGATTTGGAAATAAGTTTGTATAAGTTCATCAGACCCGTTCTGTTTTTGGCCAGAATGATAATGTGATTGGTCTTGCGGCCTTTGTAGTCGATGGACCCGTCCTCCCGGATCAGACCCTCATCGTCCAGCAGATACCCTTCGCATCCAAACAGCACTTTGAGGTTTCCCGCATTCTTCGATGCTTCCGGAAATGCCTGCACGACGCCGTGATCCGTAATGGCGACGGCCGTGTGACCCCAATCGTTGAGCCGGCGCATCATGTCCTTGGCCACGATGAGTCCGTCCATGGCGCTCATCTTCGTGTGGCAGTGAAGCTCCACGCGCTTGATCGGCGCCTCGTCCGTACGCTCCTTCACCTCTGTTTTTTCGATGCTGTCGGCCATGACGGCGACGGCGTTGTCGTAGCGGTCCCACTGGGCCTTGCCTTTGATTTTGACGTGGGAGCCTTCCGGCAGATACTCCTCGATATCATCCCACTTCTTGTTGTGCACGAAGGCTTTCACGCAGATGCTGTTCTTCTTGTTGGTCACGTAAAGGCTCGCCAGTTTCCGGCCTTCGTTGACCGTCCTGGCATCCTTCCGGAATAACTCTCCTTCAAAAGCAACGGTGCCGCTTTCGGACTCGATTTCGTCGAGGGGCATGCAGTCGATGGTGATGGCGTTGCCCATGATGACGTTGCCCTTCACCGGCCGGTAACCATGGCTGCGGCCTTTGCCTTTGCCGCCCTTCCAGCCGTTGCCATTGCCGTTGAAGCCGCCGTCGCTGCTGCCGTTGCCGTTCGCGCCGTTCCCGTTCTTCCGCTTGTCCGGCGCCGGGATTTCGCTGCCCTTCACATCCTTGTAGGTGATGGTCAGATCCACGTCCCGGATGTCTGGCATGGCGCGCCGAATCGCCGACTTGATGTTCTCAGCCGTTTCCGCGCATACAATAAAATTGAGCTCCAGTGCAAGGCGCAGCACCAGGCTGTCCTTGTCGAGCGTCGCTCCCTTCACTTCAACCTTAAAGTCGTCTTTATTGAATTCCGGTGCCTTCGAAAAATCGATCGATTCCCTTAGAATCTTCTCCATCTGCTGTAATTATCCTATGCTTGAATGAGCTGCATGAGCTCGTTGACGATGTTTTCTTCTTTGACTTTCTTGATGATTTCACCCTTGGCGAAGAGCAATCCCTCGCCTCGTCCGCAGGCGACGCCGTAGTCTGCCTCCCGGGCTTCCCCCGGTCCGTTGACTGCGCAGCCCATGACAGCGACGGTAAGGTCACCGATGGACTTGCCGGCTGTCTGCGCACCTGACTGCTCTGCTCTGTACAGGTCCGCCAGGCGGCGTTCCACTTCTGTGGCGATTTTCTCCAGGTCCACCTCGGTCCGGCCGCAGGTCGGACAGGACACCACGTTCGGTCCATTCTTCCTGAGACCTACTGCCGCCAGCAGTTCCCGCGCGAAGTACACTTCCTCCACCGGATCGGCCGTCAGGGAGATGCGCAGCGTATCGCCGATGCCCGCCAGAAGCAGCGCCCCGACGCCCGCAGCGGATTTGATTTTGCCCCGGGACGGTGTGCCCGCTTCCGTCACACCGATGTGCAGCGGATAGTCGGACTGCTCGTGGACGATGCGGTAGGCGTCGTAGTTCATCTGCACATCCGAAGATTTCAGTGAAATCACGATGTCCTCGAAATCGAACTTCTCCAGCAGCGCCACGTTCCGCAGTGCGCTCTCAGCCAGGCCTTCCGCCGTCACATGTCCGTACTTGGCCAGAATATCCTTCTCCAGAGAGCCGCCGTTCACGCCTACGCGGATCGGCACATGGCAGGCCTTCGCCTTCTCCACGACTTCCCGCACACGGTCTTCGCCGCCGATGTTGCCCGGATTGATCCGGATCTTGTCAGCGCCCGCGTCCATAGCCGCCAGAGCCATGCGGTAATCGAAGTGGATGTCGGCGACCACCGGAATCTGCGCGTGGCGCTTGACTTCACGGAAGCCTTCCACCGCGGCCTGATCCGGTACCGTCAGACGGATGATCTCGCAGCCCGCCTCTTCCAAGCGCTTCACCTGGGCGGTGGATGCTTTTGCATCAGAGGTGTGCGTGTTGCACATGGACTGGATGCTGACCGGCGCACCGCCGCCTATGAACATGTCTCCTACTTTTACTTGCTTAGTCATATCTTAAAATATCGGAATAATAAACTTGATCACATCATTGAACGTTACGTAGATCATCAGCGCGAAGAGCAGGCAGATGCCGATGAAGTGGATCTTGCCTTCTGTCTCGTCGGAGACGCGCTTGCCGGTGAAGAGCCGGATCACCAGGAAGAGCAGCCGCCCGCCGTCGAGAGCCGGGAACGGCAGCATGTTGATGATGGCCAGGTTCAGGGACAGCAGCGCCGCCAGGTAGACGACGTACATGATGCCCGATTTGGCCGCTTCATTGGTGGCGTAGACGATGCCCACTGGTCCCGACAGTTCGCTCACCGCCACTTCGCCCGTAAAGAGCTGTTTCAGGACAGTGAACATCATCACCGTCATGGCGCCGGTGTTTTTGATGCCGCCCGGGATGGCGCTGGCCACGCTGTGTTTCATGACCGGCGTGATACCAATCATATTGCGGCCGGCTTCTTTATCGTATTCCAGCTCCGCCGTCAGGGTCTCCTCCTGCCCGTCCCGCAGCACGGTGATCTCAGCGGTCTTCTCCTCGCTGTAGCCAATGGCCTGGATGAGATCGTTCCACTCGCCGATGTCCTCGCCATCGATGTTCACAACCGTGTCGCCGCTGACGATGCCGGCTTTCTGCGCCGGCGAATCGTCCATGACCTGGTCGATGGTCGTGGTCGTCGTGCCCACCCAGAATGCGATGATGATGAGCAGCACAACACAGGTGATGAAGTTCATCACCGATCCCGCCGCCAGGATGCAGGCCCGCTGCCATGCAGGCTGATTGTTCAGCGCCCGCGGCTCGTCTGAATCTTCGTCTTCCCCTTCCATCGCGCAGAATCCGCCGATCGGGAACAGGCGAATCGCGTAGAGGGTCTCGCCCTTTTGCTTTTTATAGATGGCCGGTCCCATACCGATGGCGAACTGGTTGACCTTGACCCCGCAGGCCTTGGCCACGATGAAGTGTCCCAGCTCGTGCACGAAGATGAGCAGACAGAATATGATAATCGCGTAAATGATCGTCATGCTAACGTATCCTCTCTTAACCCCTGAATAATGTTCTCACGTAATTTCTAATTTTCCGATCCTCTTCCAGCACGCCCTCCAGATCCAGGCCGAACTTCGGTACGTGTTCGTTCAGGATTCTCTCCAGGGTGTCCTGTATATCAACAAAACGTATTTTCTGATGCAAAAACAGATCGACCAGCACTTCGTTGGCGCCGTTGAGCACAACCGGGCAGCTGCCGCCCGTCTCGCTGGCCTGGCGCGCCAGAGCCGTCGTCTTGAACACGGTCTCGTCCGCCGGATAGAAGGTCATACCCTGCGGCAGACTGAACAGATCCAGACTTTTCGCCGTCCCGTTTGACAGCAGATCGATTCTCTCCGGATAGGAGAAGGCGTAGGCGATTGGCACGATCATGCTCGGTACGCCCATCTGTCCCACGACGGAACCGTCCTCGTATTCCACCGCCGAATGCAGAATGCTCTGCGGGTGAATGACGACCTGGATCTGTTCCAGCGGCACGTCGAAGAGCCACTTGGCTTCGATGATCTCCAGGCCCTTGTTCATCATGGTCGCCGAATCGATGGTGATTTTGCTTCCCATGCTCCAGTTCGGATGGTTGAGCGCCTGCTGCAGCGTAACTTCCTCCAGTTGCTCTCTGGTATATCCTCGGAACGGACCGCCGGAAGCGGTCAGCAGAATGCGCTTGATTCTGTTTCCCCCATTGCCCTGCAGCGCCTGGAAGATGGCGCTGTGCTCACTGTCGACAGGCAAAAGCTTCACGCCTTTGCGGGCCACGGCGTCCATGACGATCTCGCCGCCCGCAACCAGGGTTTCTTTATTCGCAAACGCAATATCCCTGCCGGCTTCGATGGCCGCCAGGGTCGGTTCCAGACCTCTCATGCCCATGAGAGAATTGAGGACGATATCCGCGTCCTCCATGGTGGCAATGTCGATGATGCTGTCCGCGTTCCTGTTCAGAGAAGGATCTGCGTCACAGTAGACCATCTCCGGGGCAAACTCCGCAATCTGTTTTTGCAGCAGCGCGGTGTTTCTGCCGCAGCTTAAGGCCACCGCCTTGTATTTATCCGGGTTATTTCTGATGATTTCGAGAGCCTGGGTTCCGATGGAACCAGTACTCCCGAGAATTGCGATTCGTTTCATGATGCTTCTGCTCCTAAAACATGGATAAGATATTGACCACGTAGTAAACCAGCGGCGCTGTGAACAGGATGCTGTCGAAACGGTCCATGATACCGCCGTGTCCCGGGATGAGGTTGCCGTAGTCCTTGATGCCCATCTTGCGTTTGAAGATGGATGCGGTCAGGTCGCCGAACATGGAGATGATGCTGCCCAGGAAGCCGACGATCAGGCAGAGCAGAACCTGCTCGCGCATGAAGATCAGTCCGAAGATCAGGCACAGGATCATGCTGCCCAGCACGCCGCCGATGGCGCCTTCCCAGGTCTTCTTCGGGCTGATGACCGGGCACAGCTTGTGCTTGCCCATGGTGACGCCGGCGAAGTAAGCGCAGATGTCCGTTCCGAAGGCCGTGATGACCACGAGCCAGACGGCGAGTCCCAGAAACTCGTCCATACCCAGAAGCGCCAGATGGTAACAGAAGAACACCACGTAGAAAATGCCCACCAGGGTGACCATGGCGTCTTCCAGCTTGCGCTCCTCAATGTTGAACAGATACAGCAGGCACGCGAATACCGATGCAAAAGCCCAAAGCATGATGAAGATCGCGCTGGAGAACATAGCCGTGGTGAACGGCGTTCCGATGAAGCAGAGCATGCCCAGACCGTAAAGAACGATGGTGGATCCCACCGCGATCGGGTAGCTCGGTTTGATATTCAGTTCTTTGAATCCGCGGAAAAACTCATACACCGCCAGCAGTGTCAGCGCGAAGCATCCCGCGAACAGGACCCAGCCCCGCAGTATGATGAAGACGAGCAGCGGGAGCATGATGAGTCCCGACAAAATCCTTGTTTTCATTAGTCAAATCCTCTATTTCTATCTGCCGCCGAAGCGCCGGTCTCTCGACTGGTACTCGGCGATGCACTTTTCGTATTCCTCCGGTGTGAAGTCCGGCCACAGCACGTCTGAAAAGACGAACTCGCTGTAGGCGCTCTGCCAGAGCATGAAGTTGGACAGCCGCTCTTCGCCGCTGGTCCTGATGATCAGTTCCGGATCTGGCGAGTAAGCGTGGTTTTTGCCTGTCCAAAGGCCCTCGGCAATCAGCTCCTCGGTCACGTCTTCCGGTTCGATTTCCCCGGTCTTTGCTTTTGCGGCAATGGCTTCCACGGAGCGGCGGATCTCGTCGCGGGCGCCGTAGTTCAGGGCGATATTGAACTGGAGCCCCGTGTTGTCCTTTGTGTCCGCGAGGGTCTTTGCGAGAGAATTCCGCGCGTCTTCCGGAATGGAAGACCAGTCGCCCAGGACCTCTACGCGCACGTTGTTCGCAATGAGCTCCTTCAGGTCCCGCTTCACAAAGGTCACGAGCAGCCCAAAAATGCCGGAGACTTCCTCCACCGACCGTTTCCAGTTTTCTGTAGAAAAAGCGTACACTGTCAGGTACCTGATGCCGAGCTTGTCCGAATGGTCCACGATCTTCTTCATCGCTTCCATTCCTGCTCTGTGACCTGCTACCCTTGGTACGCCTCTCTGCTTCGCCCAGCGGCCGTTGCCATCCATGATGATGGCAACGTGCTGCGGCATGATTTCTTTTATCAGTTCCATATCAGTTGCGGTAAGCCGCCTAGACTTCCATAATTTCCTTTTCCTTGGCTGCGACGATCTCGTCGATCTCCTTGATGGACTTGTCGGTCAGCTCCTGGATCTCTTTCAGCGTGTCTTTGACGTCGTCTTCTGTGTAGTCGCCGGCTTTCTCCAGTTTCTTGACTTTGTCATTGGCGTCTCTTCTGAGATTTCTGACGGCCACCTTGGTATCCTCGCCCATCTTCTTGACAGTCTTGGTCAGTTCCTTTCTGCGCTCCTCCGTAACCTGCGGAATCTGCAGTCTGACGACCTTGCCGTCGTTGATCGGATTGATACCGATGTTGGCGATGTTGATGCCCTTCTCGATCTCGGCGATGCTCTTTGGATCGAACGGCGTGATCAGCAGTGTTCTCGGTTCCGGAACGCTGATGTTTGCCAGCACCTTCAACGGCGTCGGGCTGCCGTAGTAGTCGACCATGACTTTGTCTACGATGGCCGCGTTGGCCCTGCCCGCTCTGACGGTAGCCAGGTCATCCTTTAAGAGATTCTCACTCTTCAGAATCTTCTCTTCTAATTGTTCCATTGAAAAATCGCTCATGTTATTACCTCCCGGTTATAATGCTGTCCGATGCTTCCGGCTACTCTACGATCGTTCCGATCTCTTCGCCGCATATTGCTCTCATGATACCGTTTTCTTCCGCAAGGCCGAAGACGTGTATCGCGATGTTGTTATCTCTGCACATGGCGGCCGCTGTGCCGTCCATGACCTTCAGGTCTTTTTCGAGTACTTCCGCGTGGGTCAGGTGTGTGTACCGCACCGCGTCCGGATTCTTATTCGGATCGTCCGAGTAGACCGCGTCGATGTTCTTGGCCATGAGGATGACTTCCGCCTCCACCTCGGCCGCTCTCAGCGATGCTGTCGTATCCGTCGAGAAGAACGGACTTCCTGTTCCGCCGCCGAAGATGACGACTCTTCCCTTTTCGAGGTGGAACAGCGCTCTCCTGCGGTTGTAGACCTCCGCCACCTGCGGCATCTGGATGGACGTCTGCACAACGGTGGAAACACCAATCGACTCCAGTGCTTCCTGCAGTGCCAGCGCGTTCATGATGGTCGCCATCATGCCGATGTAATCCGCCGATGCCCGGTTCATTTTCTCGGAGCTTCTGCCTCTCCAGAAGTTGCCGCCTCCGACAACGACCGCCACCTGTACGCCCGCCTCGACGACTTCTTTGAGCATTGCGGCTGTTTCCAATGTCATCGCTTCGTTGATGCCGTGTTTCTGCTCCCCGGCCATGGCTTCGCCGCTGACCTTGATCAACACACGCTTGTATTTTGGTTTCATAAGACTCCCTCCGGATCTGTCTTGTGTTTTCTGCGTTTATTTACCCGATTATTATACCATATATGCTATCTCACAGCCAACCTTTTATTGATGACCGATGCCGTATATCCTGCGCCGAATCCGTTGTCGATGTTCACAATGCTCACCCCGTTGGCGCAGCTGTTCAGCATGGACAGCAGAGCCGACAGTCCGCCGAAGTTCGCGCCGTACCCCACGCTGGTCGGGACCGCGATGACAGGCGCCGCCACCAGGCCGCCGATGACGCTGGCCAGGGCTCCTTCCATGCCCGCGACGCAGATGACGACGTCCGCGGATCGGATGAGCTCCAGCTTGTCGAAGAGTCTGTGGATGCCCGATACGCCTACGTCGTAGACCCGGATGACCTTGTTACCCAGCGACTCGGCTGTGACCGCCGCTTCCTCCGCGACCGGGATGTCCGCTGTGCCGGCGCTGACCACTGCAACCGTACCGATCGGCGCCTCGTCTGCATCCGCGCTACCTTTGTATACGATGATTCGGGCGGCTTCGTGGTACGTAGCTTCCGGCAGTTTCTCCAGGACCGCCGCGAAGTCATTCTTCGTCGCGCGTGTCCCCATGACGGTGCCGTGCTGCGCGAGGGCCTCGAAGATGTCCCGTACCTGCTCCGGCGTTTTGCCCTCACAGTAGACTACCTCCGGAAATCCGGTCCGGATCTGCCTGTGCAGGTCGAGGTTCGCAAACCCCATTCCCTTATAAGGCAGTTCCTTAAGCTGCTCGTAGGCATCCTCCTCGGAAATGGTTCCCTTCTTCACGTCTTCTATGATTCTCTTGATGTATTCTTCTTTCATTGGGTTTCCTCAGCTTTCTTCTCCAATGTAAACGATAGCGGTCCTCCTGAATGCACTGATCAGCCTGCACACTGCCGAGTGGAACAAACTGACGGCGTAGACCACGGACACCAACTGTCCGGAGTTCAGGAAGAAGATGCAGACGATTGCCAGAACGACATTTCCCGCTCCGTAAAAGAACTGCACCTTCCATGAACCGGACTGCATGACCCGCGCTTCGTTGGCGCGCAGTACGTCGATCCCACCTGATACCATCATGCAGATGATCAGATAAATCATGGTGTAAATCGGCGGGATATAGGCCAGTGAGTAGGCGAACAGCCCCGCGTCGAACAGCAGGATACCTTCGTAGAGGATGGCAATTCCGCCCACTGCGTGACGGGCCATGGAAATGTAGTAGATGATATTCCGCAGCCCTGCGATAATCAGCGTCAGCATCAGCAGATCGATGACGAGTCTGAATCCGTGCTGAGGGTCAACGAACATGAAGACGCCGCAGGCGATCATGATCAGCGCGATGAAGACATTCACGACACGCTTAAATCCGTTCATGGTCCGCCTCCTTCCGCTTCTGCGCTTCCACCAGTTTCCGGAAGTCACGCATTCCTCTGAACCCTTTCTGACCGTAATCGATCGACACGCCTGCCAGCAGATTCCCTGTATTGAAGATTTTGCTGGTCACCATGCTCTTCTGGTTCATGGCCGCCAGGAAGAACCGTCCGAGATAGGTGTCATCCCGGCATTCTCCTTCTGCCGCAATATATTCTTCTTCATATCTGCTCTCATCGAACTCCTCGATCTGCTCACCGGAGAGTTTTTCCCCGAAGGCCTTCCAGTCCTCGTCCGCATCGGCCTGACGCTTCGACAGGATTGCCATGATTTCTTCTTTATATGGCGCGGCGCATTCGGTATCGTAAGTGTCCCGTTCAAAATCCGCATATTCTCCGCGCAAATACTTCATCGCGTAAATCATCTGCGTGAACGCCTGGTAGTATTCGGCCGGATTGTCCTTAGTCACCTCTTCGAACTCCGCCCACGCCGGCAGGAATCTGTAACGCATAAAGCTGTAATCAGGAAGGTGTCCTGCTCTGCCGTGTCCCAGATTCATGATGTTGTTTTCATGAGTCTGAAAAACGCTGTTCGTAAATTTGCCTTCGCCCACATCGTCGCCGCTCTTCGGATTGTGGTTGAACCGGATCCTTTCGCCGGTGTCCGCATCACGGAAGTAACCGGCGTTGTTGATGACGAAGGATGGCGTACCGGCAAAATACCTGTGCGCCCATGTGTCCGCCAGGACATGCATGGCGATACCTGCTGCCTGAATGCCGCCGCCCCTGGCCAGTTTTACCGTATCCACAAGCAGATCTCCGTTCGGACCGCAGATCAGTCTGTATTTGTTCAGGTACCTGCGTCCGCATTTTTTCTTTTTCCGGGCGTTCAGGTTATACGGCAGGAAGTGGAAGGACGACCAGATTCTCGTGACGTCCTGCAGTCCGGTCGGATCGATCCTGACATCCGCCAGTTCCAGCTGCAGCTGGGTCGTGACAGCGGCTTTCGGACCCCCTACCCTTGTCAGCAGCGTCCTGCTGCAGCAGTCCACGAACTGGGCCGCGTAGCACAGTTCCTGCGCTTCCGTATGTGAATAGCCTGCCAGAAATGCAGCGCAATATGTCGCGTAATAGTGAAAATCTTTCTGCATATCAATCTCCGGCAGTCTTTAACTGCATTTTTCTGATTTTGTTCAGTTTATGGGACGAAACGATGATGATCACCAGCGCCAGGATGCTTGTTGCATCGATGATGAATGTGGTGAACATCTTCTCACTTCCACCTTCTGCATTCAGGATCGGTAAGGCATGCGCGCTGCTCATAAAGAGCGACAGGCCGTACAATACCGAAACGATGAGATACGGGGTTCTCAGTTTCGTCTTCCGCCTCGCATCACGCACCGCTGATGATCCGATAAAGAAGTGCAGCAGCAGCGAGAATAAGATGAGAAGGCCGAAGATGGCATAGAAAACCACCTTGACCACAGAAAAATCCACTGCTTCTATCGCCACATAATTGGTGATTAGTTCCGGGTGCAGGGTCAGATACACGATCAGCTTGACTGCCGACCAAAGCCCGAACGCCATGATTGCAAGCCCGCTGAACAATAGATTTGTCTGATACTTTCTGTAAGCCGAGTCCATTTCTGCTCCTTGCTTTTATCTCACTGCGAGCTCCCGCTCGATCTGCCGCGTCAGCTTCCGCATCTGCTGCATCAGAATGTTCAGATCCTCGATCCGCCGCGCTACCGCGTAGGCGTTCTGCTCCTTATACATGAAAATACTGTTGATCGTCGTCTCCAGTTCATCGTAGACCGATGTCATCTCTGCCCGGTACTCCTCTGCATCCATGCGCTCCGCCGCGTCGTCACGGTCCACGTAATAATAATATTCAATGCCAAAAAGTTCCCGCACCTTCCTGGTCAGAAGCGCTTTCTCTTCGTTGATCCGCGCCTGCAGATACTGCCCTTCAGGCAAAAGCTCCAGCTGCTGCCTTTGCTCCTCCATCAGCGTCTGCATTTCCCGGAAGCGTCTGTTGAACACATTCGGCGCCATCTTCAGCACTTCCCGGTAAGAGGCGATCTGACTGCGGGTATTGTTCAGGATTTCCAGCAGTTTCAGCCCCACCGAGCGTTCCATGATCTCGGCGCCTCTGGTGATCAGGTCCTCCCGGATCATGCCCGTCAGTTCCGTAACGCCGATGTCCTTCCTGGCGCTGACCGGCAGAAGTCGGATTGCTTCCGCTTCCTCTTCGTCCAGTTCCATGATCGCGACGATGAGGTCCCGGCAGTAATCCAGATACTCGTCGAGTTCCTCCTCATCCACTCGGTCGATCTTGTTGACCACGAAGTAGAACTTGCCGGCGAAACGGCGCACCTTCCGCAGGAAGTCCACCTCGATCTGGTTGAGGGGACTATCTACGGAGATCATGAAGATGACTCCGTCGCTCTCCCGCGCGAAGTCCATGGCGGACTTGGAGTTGTTCTCGTGTACGGACCCCACGCCCGGCGTGTCCACCAGCGTAAGCCCATCCTTGAGAAAGTCCGCGTTGGTCTGCAGTTCTACCTCCGCCACGCCGCGCTCGTTATCGCGGTTTTCCTGCTCACTGATGTACATGTGAAGATCAGCGGCCGGCACCTGCTGGCTGAGACCGTTGGTAAAGTAAACCGTAGCCATAGACGGTGTGTCGAACGTCTCCTTCGGCTCGGCGTACTCGATGCGCGTGATCGCCGCCGTGATCGGTACGATGCCCACCGGCAGCAGTTTTTCACCGAGAATCGTGTTGATCAGGGTTGTCTTGCCCCGCTTGAACTGGCCGATGACCGCGATGGTGATCTTCTTGTTTTCCAGCCGGTCGATCAGTTTCTGTGTCTCCTGCTCCTGCAGGCGGCACAGTTCGAATCCGCTGAAGAGTTCTTTCGCTTTGATTGTCGTTTCCAGTATGTTCATCTATCTCTCTAATTCTGTCTGTTTCTACTTGAATACGCTCGTTTCACAGACGACATAATCAGGTTTTCTGTCGTGCTCTTCCACCGGCAGTTCGTCCACCACCTGCAGGTCATAACAGACTGCGATGGTCCTGCACTGCGGATGTTCTTCGAGGAATCGGTCATAGAATCCCCCGCCGTAGCCAATCCGGTCCTTCCATGGGGTGAAGACGGCGCCCGGCATGATGATCAGTGTGCCCTCACCCGGTTCCAGAATCTCCTCGGAACGGGACTCCCGGATATCGTAGGCGCCAGTGATGATGTCTTCCTCGCCCAGCCCTGTGAACCGGTTGAAGACCATGACACCGGCCTGTTTTTCACTGCCTGCGCCTGTCGTCTTTTCGACGACCTTCGGCACCCACACGCCCTTGCCCGCCTCCATGGCCGGCTCCGCCAGAAGCAGTACGTCCACTTCATTTCGCGTCGGCATATAAAGACAGACGTCTGTCGCCTCTTCGTACACGTCGATGTCCATGATTCTGCGGCAGATGACCTGCGCCGCCAGAGCCGCCGTTTCTTCGTCCAGTGTGCTCCGCTCTGCCAGGATCACCTTGCGTATTTCTTTCTTCGTCAGCTTTTCATCCATCTTCTCTTCTATGCCTCCGTTGCCTTTGCATACTAGAGTTATTATATATCTTTCAGGCTGTTTTCTCCAGTTGTTATTCGGCGGTCTGTGCGGGAATTGTTTTTCTCTGTATTTTTCACCGCACCGACATTTATCCTGCCGGGTTTATGATATACTGTCCGTGGGAGGAGAGAAAAAATGAACATCCGAGATTACATTGAAGACAAGAAGAAGAAAAAACAGTACGAGCAGTTCAGCGCGGACAAGTACGTCAAGCTGTTTGAAAAGGACAGCAAGACCTTTGAGACGATCATGACCTACTACGAGTGCGCGCTGATGGAGGCTGAGACGAAGTTCAAGGTGCTCAACGCGGAGTTTGAACTGACCCGCGAGTACAGCCCGATCGAGACGATCAAGTCAAGGCTGAAGACCATCGAGAGCCTCGTCGCCAAGTCCCACCTGTACAACGTCAAACCGACCTTCGAGGACATCCAGGACAAGATCGAGGACGTGGCCGGTATCCGTGTCATCTGCGGGTTCCCGGAGGACATCTACACCGTAGCGGACTGCTTCCTGCAGCAGGATGACATCACCCTCATCGACTGCAAAGACTACATCAAGAATCCGAAGCCGAACGGGTATCGCAGCCTGCACCTGATCGTTTCCCTGCCGATCTTTCTGGAGCATGAGAAGCGGGATATGAAGGTAGAAGTCCAGCTCAGAACCATCGCCATGGACTTCTGGGCCAGCCTGGAGCACAAGCTCAAATACAAAAAAGAGCTGCCGGCGGATATCAACGACAGGCTCGTGGAGGAGCTCACGGAGTGCGCCAACTCCAGCGCGGAGCTGGACATGCGGATGCAGCACGTACGGCGCCAGATCGAGGGCGGCACGTCCCACATCGACGACGCGGTCGATCTCCAACAGTGGATGTGATTCCACTGTTCATATAGAAAGCGGGAGGTTTCATACCTCCCGCTTTTTTGTTGCTTTTGCAATGGCTGCTTATTTGTCGGTGACGATCTGTGTCGCAGGCAGCGGTCCGCCGATCCCCGCTTTGCCCAGCGCCGTCGGAATCGCATCCATGAGCGCGTGGTAGACGTCCCAGTAATCCTCCGTCTTCGTCCAGGCCCTGGTCGTAAAGCATATGCCGCCCGGAATGCCTTCCAGAGGCTCCGCAAACGGCGGCGCCGGCGTGTCGAGCACCTTATCGTTGGCCTGCATCTGCTCCAGCATAACCTGGCGCGCGCCGGCGATGTCCGCTCCGCTGATGTTGAAGGTCAGATCCACACGGCGGAAATCTTCTTTGGTAATATTGGTGATATTGGCGGCCATGAGCGCTCCGTTCGGGATCGATATGACCTTGTTGTCCAGCGTATTGATGACGGTGTAGAACAGATTGATCTCCCTGACAGTGCCCTCCGCGTCCGTCGCAGAGATGTAATCACCGACGTTGAACGGCCGAAACAGCAGCAGCATGATGCCGCCGGCCAGATTGGACAGTGCCCCCTGCAGCGCCATGCCGATCGCCAGTCCGCAGGTGGCCAGTACGGTGATGACCGAAGCCATCGGCACGCCCAGTACGCTGACGATGGAGATGATCACGACGACCCAGAGACCGATCTTGAAGAAGCTCATCAGGAAAGACCTGACCGCAGGATCCATCTTCTCCATGCCTTTGCTTTTCTCCAGTTTGGAGAGGATGAACTTGATGATGAAACGGCCGACGATGAGAATGAGCAGCGCCAGCACGATTTTAATGCCCAAGGACGTACAGACGTCGATCATCTTGCTTCCCAGTGCGCTGATAGTTGCAGAATCCATAATATACCCTCCTTGTTTCTTGGTTTCTTTTCGCTTTCGATTATATTGATTTGCTTGCTTGTTTGCAATATAATACAACCATAATCAGGCATTATGAAAGGAGAAATAGTATGGGTTTGATTGATAATCTGAAAGACAAAGTCGATGACGTTCTCGAAAAGACGGATATCGACGATAAGATCGCCGCAAAGGCAAAGGATGTCCTGGACAAGACGGACATCGACGACAAGATCGTTGATAAGGCGAAGGATCTGAAGGGCAAGGCGGACGGCGCTCTGAACAAGACAGATCTGGATGAAAAGATCCTCGACAAGGCCAAGGACCTGAAGGACAAGGCTGGCGACGCTGTTGAGGGAGCCCTCGAAAAGACGGACATCGATGACAAGATCAAAGACAAGATCGACGACCTGAAGTAGTAATCGCAAAAGCAACAAAAAAGACCGGTCACATCACGATTGATGCGACCGGTCTTTTATTGTCTCTGTATTTACTCGTCGTAGTCAGGTGCGGTAGCCTTGTCGAAGATATCGGTGACTGCCTTTGCAGGCTCCTTGGTCACGAGGGTCGCGATGATGGCCGCGATACCGCCGGCTACGAAGCCCGGGAACAGCTCATAGACGCCCGTTGAGGACAGACAGAAGAGCCAGATGATATCCACTGCCGCGCCGACGATGACGCCCGCACACGCACCGGCGTAATTGAACCGCCGCCAGAAGAGCGACAGTATGATCACCGGTCCAAAAGCCGCACCGAAGATGCCCCACGCGTTCTCAACCAGATTCATGATCGCCTGGGCACCGGCGCCCTTCGAGGAGGCAATCAGGAACGCGATGATCGCAACCACGACGACGGCAATTCTTCCGACCATGAGGGTCTCCCAGTCGTTGGCCTTCTTCCTGAGAATCGGCTTGTAAATGTCAGCCGTGAATGAACTGGACGCAACGAGCAGCTGGGAGTCCGCTGTGGAAACGGACGCTGCCATGATGGCCGCCAGCAGGAATCCGGCAATGGCCGGCGGGAAGAATCTTCTCGCCATGGCGATGAACACGGTCTTCTGTGCGCCGATCGTCAGCAGTTCCTCCGCCATGACCATTCTGGCCAGATATGCGACGACGCATGCGCCGCCCAGAGCCAGGATGACCCAGATGATGGCGATTGCCGCAGATTTATGCATTTCAGAAGGCTTTTCGATGGACATGAACCGTACGATGATGTGCGGCATGCCGAAGTATCCCAGTCCCCATGCGAGTCCGGAGATCACTTCCTGCCAGGATGCGGAAAACAGTCCTGAGCCGAAGTCACAGACGACTTTCGTTCCATCTGCATCCACATAGCTGTAGGTTACGTCCAGCAGCGAAGTGTCCAGATTCTGTGTGGACACGACGATGATCGGAATGGCGAGCAACGCCAGCAGCATCAGGATGCCCTGGAAGAAGTCGGTCCAGCAGACTGCCCGGAATCCTCCCAGGAAGGTGTATCCGACGATGATGAGCGCGAAGAGAATCATCGCTGTACTCTGCGGCATCGCCGGGAAGAGCATCGTGAATACGGATGTGCCCGCTACGAAGGCGGATGCTACGTATACTGTGAATGCAATCAGGAAGATGATTGCGCAGATGACCTGCAGCGCTTTGTTGCTCGTGGCGAACCGGTTCGTCAAATACTGCGGCAGCGTAATGGAATCGTTTGACACCTTACTGAATTTTCTCAGTCTTTTGGCGCAGAAAATCCAGTTTGCCGCGGTACCCAGCGCCAGACCGATCCCGATCCAGATCTGCCCGAAACCGAAGGCCAGTATGGAACCCGGAAGTCCCATGAGCAGCCACGCTGACATATCCGATGCCTGGGCCGACATTGCCGCGACCCATGGTCCCATGGTTCTTCCTCCAAGGAAGTAGTCCTTGTCGTTCTGATTGCTTCCGTTGAAGAAGAAAATCAACGCAACGAAGAACAGCAGTACGAAATAACCTATAAATACAATAATTTCAGCCATAGAAAAACCTCTTTCCTTTTTTTGGTACGACACGAGTGTAACAGAACACTATGCTGAATGAAATATCGACTGAATTCTATACTGTATAGACTAAATACTGTTGATTTTGCAAATTATTATTGAAATTTCAACATTTTTTAATTAGACTATAGTAAATACTAAAGATAGGAACAATCATATATTATGGCAAAAGCAACAAAAAGAGTAACCAATGAGACCAAAGGCCGCATCGTTGCGGCTGCCTGGAAGCTGTTCTACCAGTACGGTTACAACAACACGACCATCGATGACATCGTCGAAGAGTCCAACACGTCCAAGGGATCCTTCTACCACTACTTCAGTTCGAAGGACGACCTGATGGGTTCCCTCTCCTATTTGTTCGATGAGAAATATGAGGAATTGTCCGAGACCATGGACCCTTCCCTGTCGCCGGTCGATAAACTGATCACCATGAACCGGGAACTCTTCCTCATGATCGAGAACACCGTCTCCGTGTCCATGCTGTCCCAGCTCTTCGCGGCGCAGCTGACGAGCATGAGCGAAAAACACCTGCTGGATCCGGACCGGACCTATTACAAGCTGTTGCGGCAGATCGCCATCGAAGGTCAATCCCAGGGGCTCTTTCGCGATGACCTCTCTGTCAACGACATCACGAAATCCTACGCCCTCTTCGAGCGCGGCATGATGTACGACTGGTGCATCTCCAGCGGCAATTACTCCCTCTGTCAGTACTCGGAAAAGATGCTGCCCCTCTTCATCGCGGGGTTGACGAAATAGTTTGTTCCCGGGTTGACGAAGCCGGCAAGTATCGCTATAATACTCCGTGCAGGATCCGTTAGCTCAGCTGGGAGAGCGTCTGGGTGACAACCAGAAGGTCATTGGTTCAAGTCCAATACGGGTCACCAAATACAAAGGACCGGCTTATGCCGGTCCTTTTTGTTGTCCGCTATTTTTTAATAAAGTCTGCCCCTTATTGATTCGTTCCGAACTGTGTCGACGTCTTGTAGTATTCGTCGAAGGCTGTTCTGTCGAGCACCTTGGTGTCGAGTCCTGCATCCTCTGCAATCTCTACCTCTGTGCTGTACGATCCGCTTACCGTCACTGTGATGTCGCTATCCCCTTCGACGACGGTCTTGCCGTCTGCAACGATGGTAACGGTCTTGCCGTCCGCGTCGACGATTTTCGCGCCATCTGCTGCACTCAGATCAGTAATCGTTGTGTCATCGGTAACGACCCATGTGGATGTGCCGTCAATCGTGACCGTCAGGTTATTCTCTCCTTCTGATACGCCGGTCCATGTTGATCCATCCGTCAGGTTCATGCTGGCACTGCTGATTTTATCGGTGTAGACATTGCCCGACATGGTCTGATCGATCGCTGTCAGCGTTGCGTTGCCGCCATTCTTTCCTTCCGTGCCCCATCCGTTGGAACTGTTGCCCGCGGCATTCAGCAGCTGTACGTTATCGCTGTCGAAATCCAGCGTCGTATTCTGCAGAATGATGTTCGCCGTCGTATTGGTTACGTAGAACATGGCGCCGTCGGAGATCGCTGTCTTCAGCGTCGAATCCACCGCTTCAAACTCGCATGACTGTGAGGAGGCAGTATCCGCGTCGCCCGACATGGACTGATACAAAATCACTCCGTCCTTAATTGGATCGCTGCCTGATGTCGCGTCATTGGTACTCTCCAGAGTCGAGTTGTTGATCACGATGCGGTTGTACCCTTCGATACCCGCGATCTGGCTGCCTGTTGATGTACCGGTGACGTTATCGATCTCAATATCACCCGTCGAGTAGATCAGCGGTGATCCTGAGCCCGCCGTTTCCAGACTGCTGTTCGTCACGGAAATGTATCCGCCGCCTCTGTCTGTAGCCAGCGCCGCGCAGTGGTCTTTCGCTGTGCTGATGGTCAGCTCGTTGCCGTAGATGACGCCGCCATAGGTCGCGTCCAGTCCTCTGGAATTTCCGCCGTCTTTGGTGGTAATCTCCACTTTGTTCAGGTAAGCCGTTCCGCTGTCAGTTGCAAAAACACCATTATTTCCTTCTCCCGTGGAACTGATCTTGCTGTCAGAGAGATAGACTTCTGAGCCCTCGCCGGTACTCAGCACACTGGAATTGATTCCATAGAAGTTGCAGTTGTCTCCGTTGCTGTCATCGCCCGACTTGGTGATATCCGCACCGGTGACTTTGAGTACGCCGCCGTTCTGGGCCAGCAGAACGTTCTCGTCTGCCGTCGTGGATTCAATGGTCTCACCATCTGATGTGACTTCCTTACCGTCGGCCGTGAGCTTACCGGTCACGTCGCCGCTGTAATCGTAGTTGGCAGTATCAGGACCGCCGCCCGGTGCGCCGCTTGGCGGCTGACCAGTTGGAGCTTCCCCACTTGGTGCCTCACCACTTGGGGCCTCTCCATTTGGCATCTCTGGAGGCTGTCCGCTCGGTGCTTCCCCGCTCGGTGCCTCACCCTGGGCCTGCATGTCACCGTCTGGCTTCTCCGGCGGCGTCTGGCCATCTGCTGGCGGTTGCCCACTTGGGGCCTCGCCTTCCTGCTTCTCCGCCGAAGCATTTTCGTCCTGCCCATTCTTCGCAGCGTCGCTGTCTGCTTTTGCCGTCTCTTTCGCCGTATCGCCCTTCAGGTCTGATGGCGAAACGTATTCCCATGTAACCGCAGAGTTCGACGCGCTATTATCCGAGTCATCTGACGCTGTCCCCGTACTGCAGCCGGACATCATGAGTGTGAAAGCCGTCAGCATCACCGTCATGACGATGGCAGCGGCTTTTGTCGCTTTTGTTTTCCTTTTCATCTTCTTTCGGTTCATATCCGGATCCTCCAATTCTTTTTTCTAATTGTCTGTCCGGATCTATAATAAACGCCGCGTATGAACGCGGCGTATGTGTTTTGTGTTGTCTTTGTGTGCAGTTTATTGAGGTTCTGTGCCCTTGTACTCCAGACAGAGCATGGTCAGATCGTCGAACTGTTCCGCGCCTGCTGTGAACATATCAACCGCCTCTCTCACGTTCTTCAGCACTGCGACCGGCGTCTCCGCCTCTTCATTCAGTGCATCCAGCATGCGGTCGATGCCGAACATATTGTTCGATGCATCAGTCGCTTCCGGCACACCGTCTGTATAGACGAAGATTTTGTCGCCCGGCTCCAGCTGAATATCGTACTCCTTGTACTTCAGGCCTTCCAGACCGCCTACGATCATGCTGTGCTCGTCCTTATACAATTCGAACGCTCCGTCTTTCCTGCAGATCGTCGGATACTCATGTCCTGCGTTCGATGCAGTCAGTTTTCCCGTGGAAATCTCCAGAATGCCGAGCCAGATGGTCACGAACATATCCTGCTTGTTGTTGGAGCAGATCAGATCATTCGTGGCTTCCATGATCTCCGCCGGAGATTTGCCTGACGTGCCATTGTTCCAGAGTATGATCTGTGCTGCCATCATGAACATCGCACCCGGGATGCCTTTGCCTGAAACGTCCGCGATCAGGATACAGAGATGGTCGTCATCGATCAGGAAGTAGTTGTAGAAATCTCCGCCGATATCCTTCGCCGGGTCCATGGACGCGTATACGTCAAATTCCGAACGCTCCGGAAATGCCGGGAAGATGGTCGGCAGCATTGATTCCTGAATATTCGTTGCCAGAGACAGTTCTGCCTTGATCCTCTCCTGATCTCCCGTGATCTTTTTGATGCGTTCCATGTGGTCGTCAATCTCGACCACCAGGTCGCTCACGTCTCTCGACAATTGTCCGATCTCGTTAGAGGATTTGATCTCCGCCAGATTGTTGCAGACTTCTTCGCTGTCCTTATTGATCATGTAGAGATGAATATTCTCCAGGACCTTCTTCAGCGGCTGCAGCACGAACTGATAAATCATCGCAAGGAAGAGCCATGCCAACAGCACTTCCAGCAGAACGGCCATGATCGTTCCGGTCCAGGCTCTTTTATTAATGGACTTATTGAGCCATGAGACGTCATAGGTCAGCCCTATCATCAGATCTTCATCGCCGATTGTTTCAACATATACGTAGTAATCAACAAATTTGCCTGCGTCTACCAGCTTCCTGTTGTTTTCACGCGCTTGCCGCATACCCTCTTCCTGGCTCGACGATACCTCCGAAACGACACCCAGGGTATAGACCTGCTCGTATTCCGTGCCTCTCACCGCATCGGGATCTGCTCCGCTCAGCAGGAAAAACTGTTCCTTGAAGGTTTCATCTGTCAGGATGCAGAACAGGAACGACAGTTCATTGGAGCTTTTGATCTGATCGATTCTGGTGATCAGCCAGGAATAGGTGACTTCCGCATAAAGCTTTTGGTCTTCCTCAGACCAGGATTGAAGTTGCTCTGCTGTGGCATACTTCAGCGCAACGTCAGGATGACGCTGATTCAGCAGTTTGGCCTTTGCCTCTGTCTCCGTTCCGGAACTGTAATCCACATCATATTCGATATCCATCTCGTCCCAATGGTTTCTCCAATACTGAATGAGCCACTGATACGAAGGATATTCCTGAATCGACGCGATCGTCTCATCCGCCATATTAGATGCCATTTTCTCAGTCTGGCCTTTGATACTGGCATCGGTAAACACCTGCTGTGTGAAGTAGGTGAACATGCCGATCATGAGCGTACCAACGGCAAACAGGATGATGACTTCGATAATCAGTCCCCGTTTTTTCTTTGCATTCTTTGGTTTCATAATCCCCTCATTTCAATTACGGCATTATGATACCACGCTTTCATCCATTATTCCAGTCCGCGTCATCAATCCAGCCCCGGCCGTTTGCGCCAGGCCATCTTCGAGATGCGCATGTTCGGAATCTGAATGCTAACGCCGGTCAGCAGCTTGATCAGCCAGATGAAGAACACGATTACCGCAACCGGAATCACACAGGAAGTAACGATCAGGACCGCGATGGACTCCGTCATCCGGTTCAGTGTGTTCTCGAATTTGTCCAGCTGTCCCGAGACGCCGCCCTTGACCTTTTTAACAAATTTCTCAATGGCGTTGGCGTCCTCATCCTCCGCCGCGGCCTGGATCTTCTCCGTGTCGTTCCGCGTGTCTTCGATCATCTGTTCCATGGACGCCTCATAACTGGCGTCGATTTTCTCCGTCACGACGATGCTGGCCGGTACGATGGCGAACATCATCAGGGCGAAACAGATCAGCTTGATGCCGACCGATCTCCATGTATCCCCGAAGAACAGTTTCCCCAGAATCAGGATGAGGCAGGCCGCCGGAATCAGGATTTTGAACGCTAGCATTCCGGTGATGGTCACCATCCACTTCTCCAGGCAAATCGCCCCGAGAATGAACATAAAGTATCCGCTCAGGTCTGCCAGCTGCTCCGCGATCGGTGTTCCCGCGTCGCCCGGCAGCAGCGAGATTGCCGCCGATGATGCTGCCGTCACGCCCATCAGTTCTGTGACTGTGGTCCGTTTTTGATCCAGCGCCGCATAGGTGCCGGGGAAGCTCTCCTCTGAAGACGCAAATCCGGAAATCACGAACAGGGAGAGCAGTCCCACGACTGCCAGCGCCGCAATGATGATTACGGTCTTTCTCTTTTCACTCAGTTCCATAGCAGGCCTCCTTTCCGGAAAACCAGACTATAACGGCTGAATCTATATATAAACCCCTTGTCTGGGCGCCCCCGCGCCCTTGCTTTTGCTTAATACATCAGATGGAATTCGCCGATGAGCGGCAGCGGATCTGTTCTCCAGTTCGCCGCTCTGTAGATACCCATCACGATGAATACGAAGGCTGCTACGCCTGCGACAGCCGATACGCTGTGACCGATTCCCGGAAGCGCCGCGCAAAGTCCTCCCGCAATCTTGAGCAGATTGATCATCAGCGCCTGGTTGATGTGGTGCGTCTGGAACGAGTCGCCCTTGTCCCTGATCAGGAAGGCGATGATCCAGCCGACCCAGGTGATGTACGAAATCACCGAGACTCTTCTCGCTCTATCGTTATATCCGTGATTCATTTCTCCACTCCCTTTCTTCCCACGCAAAATCTGTGAGACTTCATATCCAGTCTTTTCTCTGACTATATGATATGGTTTCCGCAATGTTTCAGACATCGCAGCGGATGCGGATTCGGCGGCATTTTTACCGCAACTTTCGCGCAAAAACAATAAAATCGGCGGTCGCCTTCCGGCGCCGCCGTCCTGATTGGTTGTTTATTATTTGATGATCTGTTCCATGGCCGCGGTCAGAGCCGTGAGCCCGGCTTTGTCCTCCTCTGTGAACCGCGCCGGGATCGGGCTGTCGATATCGAGCACCGCAAATACTTCGCCGTTTCTGTGCATCGGTACGACGATCTCCGATCTGGATGCGCTGTCGCACGCAATGTGTCCCGGGAAGGCGTGCACGTCGGGCACCAGCTGCACCCGATCTTCCGCCCAGGCGGTACCGCAGACGCCTCTTCCTCTGTCGATCCGGACGCAGGCAACGTTGCCCTGAAACGGGCCGAGAATCAGGGCATCCTCCTTCACGAGATAGAACCCCGCCCAGTTGACGTCATCCATGGCATGAAACAGCAGCGCGGAAACATTGGCCATGACAGGAACAGGATCCGGTGATTCCTCCGCCAGCGATCTCATCTGTTTTATCATCAGTTCATAATCTGTCATAGTCCTGTGTTACGCCTCGTTGACCAGTTTCCCTGTCATGTGATCCGGTGTGATCTCGAAACACAGTACGTTTCTGCCGACCTTGGCGATCTCGTCGTCCGCATAGTTCGGATCATCTGTGAACTTGGAACTGATGCCAACGCAGATCTCTCTCACCTTCTCAGGCTCTTCTTCATAAGAGAAGAAACGGATCCTGCCGAAGATGATGACGCTCTTGATATTTAGCGCCCAGTCGTTCTCTTCCCGGTATCCTTCGTCCATGGCGCAGAAGGAAACCTTGTCGCACGCCTTGATGGCATCTAATTTATGTCCTGCTTTCGCGCCGTGGAAGTAAAGTTTGCCGTCTGCCTCGTTGTACCAGTGGCTGACCGGCAGGCCGTACGGATAGCCGTCCTCTCCAAGTACGCTGAGGATGCCGCGCTTGGCTTCCTTCAGAACCTTGACGCACTCTTCCTCCGTAATCTGCTGTTTGAATCTTCTCATTTTCCTGAACATATTTCTCTCCTCCATTGGTCATCCATTCTTTAATAGTATTGTACTACAATACCGGAACATATGACAGCACAACGCCGATGACGACCATCGGCAGCATGTTTGCCACGCGAATTTCCTTGTTCCAGATCAGGTTGATTCCAAGGCACATGATCATGATCGATCCTGTCGTCGTCAGTGACGCCAGTGCCGCGTCTGTCAGCAGCGTTTTCGCCTGACAGGCAATGAGTGTCAGACTTCCCTGCAGGATTCCGACCGGCAGGGACGCAAACAGACAGCCTTTGCCATACGGAACCGTCAGCACCATGATAATCACAAAGTCGATGGCTGCCTTGGCGATGAGCATGGAGTGATCTCCGTAAAGGCCTTCTGTAATCGGGCCCATCACCGCCATAGCACCGATGCCGACAACCATGGACGCCTTCACAAAACCATCGGCAAACCCTGCGCCGTCATCCTGTTTCACCTGCTTTTGCAAAAGCATCCCGAGCTTGTTGATTCTCTTCTCGATGCCCATTGTCTCACCGATTGCGGCGCCTGCGACCAGGCTGATCAGCAGCGGAATCGAACCATTCACCGAGACCGCGCCGTTCGTTACAGTCAGCATGCCCTGCATGATGCCTGTGATGCCGATGACGAATACGGAAAGACCGCAGACTGTCATCATCATGTTCTTCATTTGTTCGGAAAACAGTCTCCCGAAAGCCAGCGCTGTAGCGCCGCCTGCGATGATTCCCGACATATCGATAAGTGTTCCTACGCCTGGCATATCTGACTCCTCTGTTTGTGTAATTCGTGGTTGATTCCTCTTTCAACAATGATTATACTGATGATGAAGCATTTGAAAAGCGCATTATTTTAATGATAAACATTACAACTTGTAATGTATAGGAGACCGAAATGAACCATTCACAGATCAGATATGAGATATTCCTGAAAGTCGCGGAACTGGGGAACATCACCCTGGCAGCAGACGCGCTGAATTACACCCAGTCCGGCGTCAGCCACGCCATCGCCGCCATGGAGCGGGAAGCCGGCTGCACCCTGTTTCACCGGAGCAAGACCGGCGTCACCCTGACGGAAAACGGCAAGGCGCTCCTGCCTCTGGTGCAGGAGCTGGTCAATAAGCAACATTCCCTGGACCAGGCCATGGACGCCCTCTCCAACCGCGTTGCCGGCACGCTGCGCGTCGGCAGTTTCACCAGTTTCACAGCGACATGGATGGCGCTGCTGATGCAGGATTTCACGAAACAGTTTCCGGAGGTAAACATCGAACTGACCAACGGAACGTACCGCGATATCGAAAACGGCATCACGGACGGCAGGCTGGACTGCGGGTTCCTGAGCGGCATCGAGAACGATCCCCTTGACTTCACCCCTCTCTTCGACGATCCGATGCTGGTGATTACGGCGCCCGGGCACGCCCTCGCAAGAAAAAAATCCCTGCCCCTGCATGATCTGAAGAAGTATCCTCTGATCTCGCAGTTTCAGGGTGCCGATCACGATGTCCAGCAGATTTTCAGAACGGCGAAGCTCCGCCCAAAAACAAAATTCATCCTGGACGACGACATCTCCGTAATGGGGATGGTCGCACAGGATGAAGGGATTGCACTGATACCGGAAATGATGCTTCAGACGGCTTCCTTTGATTTAGTGTCGATTCCGCTGGATCCGCCGCAGCACCGCACAATCGGGCTGGCCACGCTGCCGATCAAAGAAACGACCCTTCTGGTAAGAACCTTCATCGCCTTCTGCAAAAGCTACCATTTCGACTGATTATTTGCCTTTGTATTCCACGCCCTCCATAGCGCCGAGTACCAGGCCGTGCTTATCTTTGTAGAGCTTGAACGGGCCGTCTCCCTGCTTGAACGCCGGATATTCATGTCCCGCATCCGCAGCCAGTCCGTCTTCTGTAGTCCACCAGCGGAAGAAGCCGTCGACACCATCAGAAGCAACGCAAACAGGAGGCATGTGAACAGCCCCGCGGCGCGTTTGATTCTTCTGGAAACAGTTATTTCCCTTTTCATCATCCTCTGCTGTTATTCCCCTTTATTTAAACAGTTTCTACCAAAAAAGCTCTGGAAGCACAATAATTCCAGAGCTATTTCAATTGCTGCAGAATATCGCTCGCTGTAGGCGGACAGCCCTGTACGCAGCGCTCTGCGCCGCGGCAGCATTGTCCGATACCGAGTCCTGCAAAGGTTTTCCCACGGTATCCCTGACCGATGTGTATGGTGCTTTTGCACCTGATTCCTTCTCCTTCCGCGATATACAGGGCTCTGACCAGAGACGCGTAGCAGACGGAACATGCGCTGTCTGCGCGCACATTGCGGGTCAGGCTTCTCACTTTCCCGGACGGCTGTGGATATTCTTCTGCTGCGTGCGGTTCATTCAGCCGGATGATATCTCCGGGTGCGATTTCCGAGGAACCGGCGCCCCATTCTTCTGCAAGGCGCATGTATGGAACGTCCTCCAGCGTGAGCCCCATGAGTCGGCATCCATAGGCGTCGATCTGCACCGGGTCTGTACCCAGATACATTCTGTTCGTCTGCACCGGGTTCCCGCCCTCTTCAAAATTCAGATCGCCGCAAATACTGTCGACAATGACAAGGGATGGTTTCAGTGTCGCCGCCAGTGCTGCGACATGATCGCTCAGACCTTCGGCGTGGAAGCGGCGTTTTTCCCTGTCGGGAATGCAGCCCTTCAGATTCTTCAGCGCACAGGTCATGGCTGTCTGGCAATGCCCTTTCAAGACCGGCAGGTCAATCAGATAATCTGCATCCAGCGCCCGGCAGGCAATCCCCATCGGGCCCATCGGCGTTTCCACCTGCCTGACCTCGTCCTGTTTCAGATCGTAGAATTCGACTCCATACTGGTCGCAGACTGTATCATAGCCGCATGTTTTCATAGAGTGTTCTGTTCCCGCTCCATACCAGGAACTCTCGATGATGGAAATGTCTGTGAATCCGGCTTCCTGCAGATACGCAATGCAGCCAGAAAGAACCCCCGCGTGAGTCGTGGCCCCTTTTTCCGGCCTTGAAGCAAGAATCAGGTTGGGTTTCAAGGCGATGGCAGCCCCGCGCGGAATACATTCTGCGATATCCGCAGCCTTCATCAGGGCCTTCGTCATTTCATGGGCATTCGTGCCGTATATTTCATAGATCTTCGGCATATTTGTTTCCTTTCGCTCTTTTGTTTTTTTATTGTACCACAGGCTGCCCGTCGGCATTTCAGCATTCTGCGATTTATCTTCCATTTGTTTTTCTCGTGTTTTAGGATATGATAAGAGCAGTGAAAGGAGATTGTTGTGATGCAGCAGTACAAAGCCGTTATCTTCGACATGGACGGAACCATACTGGACACCTTGGAGGATCTGGCGGACGCACTGAACAAATCCCTCTCCCAGTTTGGCTACGAGGGTAACTTCACCGCGCCGGAAACCCGCAGGTTCTTCGGAAGCGGCGCGCGTGCAGCGGTGGCGCGGGCGATTGCAGCCTGCAACGGCCTTCCGGAAGAGATTCTTGAGAAAATAGGGACAGCCGACGAGACTGCTTTTGGTGTGCCGGAGAACATGATCCATGAAGTACTGTCCTTTTATAAGCCTTGGTACGCCTCGCACTGTGACATTAAAACATGTCCGTACCCCGGCATTACCGCCCTGATTGCGGCGCTCACCGATGCAGGTATCAGAACCGCTGTGGTATCCAACAAGCCGGATCCCGCCGTGCAGACACTCTGCCGCGATTACTTCCCGGATCTCTTTGCATATGCCGCCGGCGAAAAGAGCGGCGTCCGCAGGAAACCTGATCCTGATATGGTCGTCAATGCGCTTGACGCGTTGGGTGTTCCGGCTGAGCAGGCAGTTTATGTCGGCGACTCGGAAGTCGATATCCAGACTGCGGCGAACGCCGGTCTCGACTGCATCTGCGTGGACTGGGGGTTCCGTACCAAAAAACAACTTACAGCCAGCGGCGCAGAGGTCATCGTCTCCTCCTGTGAGGAGCTGCGGGATCTTGTCTGCGATACGCGAGAATAAGACGATTACCAATGACGGGAGAAAAACAATGGACTATGTAACAGAATACAAAAGCAAACTGCGCACGCCGGAAGAGGCGGTCAAGGTCGTCAAAAGCGGTGACTGGATCGATTACCTTACGAACCTCGCCTTTCCGGAACTGCTGGACGCGGCCCTTGCCAGGCGGAAGGATGAACTGACAGACGTCAAAATCCGGGGAAACCTCGTGATGAAACCGCTGCGAACCGTTGAGTCGGATCCGGAACGGGAGCACTTCATCTACAATAGCTGGCACTGCTCCGCCTATGAACGCAGCCTCTGCGACCGGGGTCTCTGCAACTACATTCCGATGGTATTCCGGAATCTGGTTCCTTATTACCGTCATTTTCTGAATGTAAATGTTGCCATGTGCGCTGTCGCGCCAATGGACCGGCACGGATATTTCAACCTTTCGGTTGCGTCGGGCGTTGCGAAAGGCATACTGGATGACGCAGACGTGGTGATTCTGGAAGTTGATGAACAGATGCCGAAGGTCTGCGGCGGGTACGGGCAGACCATTCACATATCCGAAGTGGATATGATCGTAGAGGGCGAGCATAGTCCCCTTCCTACGGTACCTTTGCATCCTGCGACGCCGGAGGACCGCGCGATTGCGCAGGAAATCATGACCCTGATTCCGGATGGCGCGACCCTGCAGTTCGGTATCGGTGGGATGCCCAACGTCCTTGGCAGCATGCTTGCAGAGTCGGATCTGAAAGATCTGGGGATGCACACGGAACTCTGTTCGGACGCCTATGTATTCCTGACGGAAGCCGGAAAACTGACGAACGCCAAAAAAAGTTACATGCCCGGCATCGGCGTGACAGGCATGGCGTTCGGAACAGAAAAGGTATATGAATTTGTCGACCAGAACCCGGGCGTGGCGTTCATGCCTCTAGAGCTCGTGAATGCCCCGGAGACAATCGGCAAAATTGACAATATGATTTCCATCAACAACTGTATCGCCGTGGATCTGTACGGACAGGTCAGCGCGGAGAGCGTGGGCATGCGGCAGATCAGCGGAACAGGCGGTCAACTGGACTACCTGACCGGCGCAGCGATGTCCCGGGGAGGCAAGGCCTTTCTCTGCATGACTTCTACGTATCAGGAAAAAGACGGCACGGTCCGCTCTCGCATCGTCCCTACATTCCAGGGCGATATCGTAACGGATCCGCGCAGTCAGGCGTATTATATGGTGACGGAATACGGCATGGTCAATCTGGTCGGCCGCACCACCTGGGAGCGTGCGGAGATGCTGATCTCCATCGCGCACCCGGATTTCCGCGAAGAACTGATCCGGAAAGCGGAAGAAAACGGGATCTGGATCCAGTCAAACAAACGCTGATCCCTATTTCCTGACAGTCTCCAGAACTGCAACTCCATCCTCGATTCTGAAGGAACGGATTTCAGCATATTCCTCGACTGCCTCCGTCATCTGTTTGAGTGGCTCTGCTACAAACGCGTTGAGTTCTCCCGGCGAAACAGAAACGACCGGAACCTCTACAGAGCGAACAACCACAACTGGCTTGCCGTCCCACTTCACGTCTGCTGTGATGGACGCTTTTGTTTTCAGGAAACCCACACCCGCCATGAGCGACAGTAAGACTGCATCCTTTCTGAATGCGATCGACGGCTTGTCCACGTCAAGTTCGAAACCTGTTTCCTGTTTCATCATCTGCTTGATTTGCGCCTTATTCTCTGCCACATACTCTCTGGCGGCGGCAGTGGCTTCCACGTCTGTCACCTCAACGGTGAAGGATTCTCCGCCCGGAAGAGTCTTGAACTCCTCAAACTTGTCCATGAATTGTTGCATTACAGCTCCCATTTTTTCCTCCTTCATGCCTTTGCAGGCATATACTTTATACTATCTCAATAGATTTTCCGTACCGATGCGGGATCAATATGATTCGCCTCGCACACTTCCTTCAGATCTCCGAAGGAACGGATCAGCATCAGTTCATGCATCGAATCATCTTCTCTGTCCCGCAGACACAGCACCTGTTCCCCGGAGCAGATACTGCAGCGGAGCACCGGCTCGAACTTGTCTGTCTCGATCATCGGCGTTGTCTTTTTTTGTTTACTGAATAATCCCATCTTGCCTGCCTCACGCTTGTTGTTCTTTGCGGTACAGCCAGTAGAATCCATATCCGTTCAAATGGATATCTGCTGCCGGCTGCCCTTCCTCAGGCCGGATCTCAGTGTCCGCCAGAATGTCGCGCCACACAGCGTCACCCGTTTCATGCGGTGCGTAGAGTTTCACATCAGCCGGGTGCTCTGAGAAATTGAACAGTCCCACAAGGGTCTGCCCTTCGTATTCCCGGAGCAGTCCGAAGACCCGGTCGTCGCCCGTGTAATATACGTATACTTTGGCGTCAGAACGGAATACGTCGTATTCTGCACGCGTATCTTTCAGCTTTTGCAGCCCGTCGAAGATCTCCTGCTGCACCGTCCCCTTCTCCAGACGTTTCTCTGCCAGTGCAAAATCAAACTTGCCTCTGTGCACATACCGGCTGTCGTCCCAATGGGCCGGATCTTCATGGTAACTGTAGTCATTCAGCTGCGCGATCTCGTCGCCGCTGTAGATCACCGGAATGCCTGTCTGGGTAAACAGCCATGCGTGGAGCATCAGATCACAGTCGAGACCGCGGCGCAGCGATGCCTCGCCCTTGCTGTCAAGCATCTCCAGAATGCCCGTCTCCAGGCCGCACAGGGAAGCCGTTGTGCCGCACGTTCTCGCGTCGCCCAGATCCGCGGCATCATTGTACATTTCCCCTCTCGCCCAGCTTCCGGGCCACTTGCCAGTAAACCACTCGTTGAGGTACTTCTTGTGCGCCACTTCATCCGTGCCGTACTGGCTCAGAAAACCATAATCGAGTCCCCATCCGATGTCATCGTGACAGCGCAGATAATTCTGGAAAAAGCAGTTGTCCGGCAGACGGCAAACCTGCTCCATCTGGTGGGAAAGAAGCCGCACATCCCGTGTCGCCAGGCAGTGCCAGGTTGTGCACATGGTCGTGACATTGTAGAGAATGTCGCATTCCGGTTTTTCCTCCGGACCGAAGTACGGAACGACCTCCCGCGGCTCCATGACCACTTCACCCAGAAGGGCGACGCCCGGGCACACCAGCTGGCAGGCCAGATGCATCATGCGCACGATTGTGTGCACTTGCGGAAGGTTTCTGCAGTTCGTGCCGAGTTCCTTCCAGATGTAAGGAATTGCGTCGAGCCGGATCACATCCATGCCCCGGTTCGCCAGATACAGCAGATTATCTGTCATATCGTTGAACACCATAGGATTCGCATAATTCAGATCCCACTGGTAATTGTGGAAGGTCGTCATGACGACCTTCTGGAGTGCATCGCACCACGTGAAATTCCCCGGCGCCGTTGTCGGGAAGACCTGCGGCACCGTCTGTTCATACTTGTGCGGAATCTCCCAGTTATCGTACAGGAAGAATCTGCTCTGGGCAACTGGATCGCCGGCTCTGGCAGCCTTCGCCCATGCGTGATCCTCGCTGGTATGGTTCAGAACAAAATCAAAGCAAAGGGAAATGCCTTTTTCGTGGCACGCGTCCGCCAGATTCTCCAGATCCTCCATGGTCCCAAGAGACGGCCGGATCTTCCTGAAATCCGAAACGGCGTATCCGCCATCGCTCTTCCCCTTCGTCGAATCGAGCAAAGGCATCAGATGCAGATAGTTGATCCCGCACTCCTCCAGATAAGGCAGATGATCCTTCACGGCGTTGATGCTGCCGCCGAAATTCTGCACGTAGAGCATCATCCCCAGAAGCTTGTTGGAATGATACCAGTGTGCATCCCCTGCGCGGGTCTCATCCAGCTTCCGCAGCGCCGGACGACGTTCGCCTGCGTTTTTGTCAAGCATCTTCACAAAAAACGCAAAGGCTTCCTCGTCTCCGTACAGTTCCATGTACAGTTGCTGCAGTTCTTTCAACAACTCTATTTTTTTCTGTCTTTCCTGTTCTGTCATCTTACATTTCTCCGAGCTCTTCTGCTGTCGGCATAGCCGGTATGGCGCCGGCCCGGGAACACGTGAGCGCCGCGGCGCGGTTTGCGAAGGACATGATTGCCTCCATCTGCCTGCTGTCCGCAGGGATGCTGCCTTTGTCCGCAAGCCGCATGAGCACTGCTCCCAGGAAGGTGTCTCCTGCGCCGTTGGTATCGCACACGCTCACCTTCTCCGCAGGAACGAGGCCGCACAGATGCTCCGCTTCATCCCCGCAGCACAGGCGGTAGAATACACCCTTGCTGCCAAGCGTGATCAGAATCAGGCTGATTCCGTATTCGCTGAGCCTTCTGCTTCCTTCCTGCAGGTCATCTGTTCCGGTCAGCAGCATCAGTTCTTCATCTGAGATCTTCAGAATATCGACGCTGTCAAGGGGCGCCTTCATCCAGCGAATCGCCTCTTCTTCGCTGCTCCACAGCGCGGCTCTATAGTTCGGATCGTAACTGATCAGTACGCCCTTTTCACGGGCGCGCTGCACAGCCGCCAACGCTGCGCTCCTGGAAGGTTCCGTCGTCAGGCTCAGGGATCCGAAGTGAAGAATAAACGGCAGTTCCGCCTTCAGAAAGGCTGTCGCTTCCTCCTCCGTCAGCTGGGTGTCCGCGCCTGGATTTCTGTAAAAGGCGAAACTCCGCTCGCCATGTTCATCAACAGAGACGATTGCCAGCGTCGTCGGCACCTCATCCGAAGCAAACAGACAGGCGGTGTCCACATGATCCTTTTCGAGGGTCTCGCGCAGCTGTGCGCCGAATGCATCGCTGCCGATCTTCCCGATGAATCCTGTCTTTGCGCCCAGACGCGACGCCGCCACCGCAACATTTGCCGGCGCGCCGCCCGGAAACGCTGTGAACTGCGGAATGCCGCTTTCGTCCGTTCCCGTTTGTGTCAGGTCTATCAATACTTCACCCAGCGTTATGATCTGTGCCATTTGTTGCGCCTCCTATGTAAAACACGCAGTGTTCATATGCGTTGATAATGGTCGTCCCGTTCCACTCGCTGACCTGAGGAATGTGCACGCCATAATTTTGATGAATGTGTCCGTGCACCAGATATGCGGGATGGTGCTTTTCGATGAATCGGTTGAATGTTTCAAACCCGCGGTGCGTCAGCGAATCGAAGTCATTGACACCGCGTGCCGGCGCGTGGGTCACGAGAATATCCACACCGCCGTGTTTTTTGATCGCTTTCTCCAGTTTCTTCGCGCGCTTTTCCATCTGTTCTTCGGAAAACATGTTTTTGCCGTCGCGATACCGATAGGATCCGCCCAGTCCTGCAATCCTCAGACCCTGATATTCATAGACCGTATCTTCAATGCAGATACAGCCGCCCGGAGGGTCTTCCATGAGATAATCGTCATGGTTCCCGCGCACGTACAGCACCGGGCAAGGCGCCATCGTTGTCAGAAACTCAAGATACACTTTATGCAAATCTCCGCACGCCAGAATCAGATCAAAATCATCCAGCTTGCCCGGAGAATAATATTCATAGTACTGTTTTGATTCGTCATCCGCAACGGCCAGAATCTTCATGGTTTTCCTGACCGGTTGTCGAATCAGCTCTTTCAACTGAGAAAAACTCAGATCTTTCGCGTAATGATACCCAGATGCTTCTATGAAAGCCAGCATATCATCGCACAGATGACGGAGCGTCAACTTCTTCCCTGCGCCGACATGTCCCTTGTGATAGTAGTAGTAAAAAGAAAGGAAATCGCTCCGTTCTTCCTCTGTCCATCGTTCACCTGGCTGCTTTCCCATCAGCAGCTGCAGTTTTTCATAGGAAGAAGGTTCCGAAAACTCCACCGTTCTCAGGCCGCTGCATTCGTGGAATTGTAAGAATGCTTCATACAGTTCCGCTTCTGCCGACCCATCCTGTTCGGATGGGATCCTGATGACATAGGCATCAATGCTGTCGGCATCAAAGTATTTCAGGACGCTGACGCGTTTGTTCCCTTCTTCCACATAGAACCGGTTTCTGTATTCATATAATTTGACTGGTTCACGGATTCCTTCGGAAAGGTGCGCAGCGCACAGTACTTTCCATTTTTCCGCAAACTCAGAGGAATGCTCAAGAAGGGGCATGAAATTACGCGCGAACGCGTTATTCCGCCCCTCATGCTTCGTTCCCACCACCAGAGCCAGCGGAATCTGTTCCAGTCCCAGATTCCGCCCGGCCAGTAGTTGTTCAGGCGAAACCACCGTATCCAGTCCAACTGGATACGGGGATTCCTTCCTTGATGTGGCTTTCTTGTATTCCTTTATCGCCAGCTTATTCGCCTCTCGATAATCGAACTCAGACATCCGTTCCACTCGCGTTTACCACTCCGGGTGAAGCAGATTCTTTTCCGTTTCTTTATCGAAGAGGTGGATCTTGTCCATATCGAATGCCAGTGTTGCTTCGGAGCCTGTTCTCAGCGGTGAGTCAGGAGCGACACGGGCTGTCATCTGCGTGCCGTTCACATCGAAATACAGGAATACTTCCGCGCCCAGCATCTCGTGGACTTTGATCGTTGTTTTGACTGCGTGATCCTGGTTTTTCGCGAGGAAATCAGGATCATCCGAGATGTTCTCCGGACGGATGCCCAGTACGACTGTCTTGCCGTCATAGTCACCGTCGATCAGAACCTGTTTCTCTTCGTCAGGAACGTTCAGCACATTGTCGCCGACTGTCAGCGTAACCTTGTCTCCGTCGATGCCGACAACTGCATCTATGAAATTCATCTGAGGTGACCCGATGAATCCGGCAACGAAGAGGTTGCAAGGCTTGTTGTACAGGTGTTCCGGTGTGTTGATCTGCTGTACGATTCCATCCTTCATGACAACGATTCTGGTTCCCAGCGTCATCGCTTCTGTCTGGTCATGGGTTACGTAGATGATCGTCGTTCCCAGCTTCTCATGCAGCTTTGAAATCTCTGTACGCATCTGGACTCTCAGCTTCGCGTCCAGATTGGAAAGAGGCTCGTCCATGAGGAACACCTTCGGGTTTCTGACGATGGCGCGGCCCATGGCGACACGCTGTCTCTGTCCGCCGGAGAGTGCCTTCGGCTTTCTGTCGAGCAGTTTCTCCAGATCGAGGATCTTGGCGGCTTCTCTTACCTTCGCGTCGATCTCGTCCTTCGGAACGTTTCTCAGCTTCAGCGCAAATGCCATGTTGTCATAAACGGTCATGTGCGGATAAAGAGCGTAGCTCTGGAATACCATCGCTATGTCTCTGTCTTTTGGCTCCACGTCGTTCATCAGAACGCCGTCGATCCTGAATTCACCTTCAGAAATGTCTTCGAGGCCGGCGATCATCCGCAGTGTCGTCGACTTACCGCATCCTGAAGGTCCGACAAAGATGATAAACTCCTTGTCTTCAATTTCCAGATTGAAATCCGTTACAGCGTGGTAGCCGTTCGGGTAGATCTTCTGAATGTTCTTTAATGATAAGCTTGCCATTATTTGTTCTCCTTTATACGATACTTCGCGATATCCATCATCGCGGTACCTTTCACATAGAAGGTTATATCTTCTGCATGTCTGTCAGTGTAGATCACAGCTGACATGACCTGCTCTCCATCATTGATGAAAATCTCTGCGCTGAGTCTGTCCAGCAGGATTCTTACATCCAGCCTGCCGCCGCGGTCTCTGACTGCAGCCTGCGCTCTCGTAAGATCTGTCCTGCCCGGTCCTGCGTGACTCCTATCAAGCGTCACGACCGACGTTTCAGGTTCGTAGGTGAACTCTGTGTAGTGGTCAGCATCTTTCGCAAAACGCATCCGGAACCATTCGTATGGCTTTCCTGCATCAGGTCTGATCTGGAGTTCCATATCGACCGTCCTGCCGTGAATTTCATTGAATTTCTGTTCCGCTCCGGCTTCTCCGCCGAGTTTCACGTTCCGATACACGACCTCGTCCGTCCGGTAGCTGATCAACTCTCTGACGGGCGTTTGCAAAAGCTTCCCGTCCCTGAGCTGCAGCTCTCTGGGAACGCTCATCTGTCCGTTGATCGGCAGATCAATCTCTCTGTACTCTGCCGTCCGGGGGTTTTGCATCCATCCGATCAGAATGCGCCGTCCGTCGTCAGTCTGTACTGTCTGCCCTGCGTAGAAGTCAAATCCCTGTTCCATACTCTGCCAGCAGTCTTCCCGGAAGCTCCCGCTGCATGGATCGTAGTCGCCGATCCTGCAGATCGTGTGGACCTCTCCCATCGTTCCTGCCATCAGTATGTACTTTCCGTCCAGAGGGAATATGTCCGGACACTCCCACATCCAACCGGGTTTGCCCTCGCCGTCCGCCAGAACATCCGCATATTCCCAGTGCAATCCGTCGTTGCTTCTGTACAACAGAATCTGCGCTCCGTTGGTGCGGTTGTAATTGGCGATCACCGCTCTGAACGTCCCGTCTGCTTCCCGCCATACCTTCGGATCGCGGAACTCGTATGGGTCGCCGCCCTCCGGCAGCATATCCCCTGTGATGACTGGATTGTCATCATACTTTTCGTAAGTTGTTCCATCTCCAAAGGCGAGACACTGTATCTGCAGGCCGCAGCCCAGCGTATCGTCCGGGTCTGGCTGGCAGCCCGTATACATGAGCATGTGCCTGCCGTCGTCCCAGGTCAGGGCTGTTCCTGAAAAACAACCGCCGACGTCGTAGTCCTGATCCGGCATCAGTGCGTATGGGAGACGTTCCCATCGGATCAGGTCCTCGCTGACCGCATGTCCCCACCTGATTGGGCCCCAGTTGAGTCCGTCGGGGTAAGCCTGATAAAACAGATGGTAGGTTCCTCCGTATCGGCTGAACCCGTTCGGATCGTTCATCCAGCCCCTCTCAGGCGTCAGATGAAACACAGGCCGTTCGTTTTTATTAAATTCACTCAGCTGTTGATTCTTCATTTGGTTCCAATGTCTGGAAAATCGGATCGTATATCTTGGCGCACAGGTAACCCGGCAGCGTCAGTCCGTACAGCATCACCAGCAGGAAGATTCCGTGGAGAAGCCACAGAAGTGCTGCCCATGCTGCCCAGATCGCCACCATGCCCAGCGTCCGCGGGATGTGCCCCAGCGCCAGACTCGCACCGTTGACCAGCGTCCCTTTCGCAGTGTTCTCGAACCGCGAAAGCATGGCGAAGGTGTAGATGCCGATGGCGAATACGCACAGAACGATCACCGAAATGATGATCATGAACACGGTGGATGATTTCGCATCGATGGAATGC
Source organism: Clostridia bacterium (assembly GCA_024689085.1). Classification (GTDB taxonomy): domain Bacteria; phylum Bacillota; class Clostridia; order Peptostreptococcales; family Anaerovoracaceae; genus Lentihominibacter. The sequence continues at coordinate 46,014 of JAILDT010000071.1, forward strand.
AGCATCACCAGTTCCAGTCCTGCGACGGCGAAGATTGCTGCGAACAGCAGTCCCAGCCCGATGCCCTGCTTCAGATTCTGTCGGAAGGAAGCGAGGAACATCTTCCATACGTAGGTCTCGTCCTTTCTCACAAGGTGAATCAGCACGTTGTTCATGGCTGTGATGGCCGCGCCGATTGTCACGATAGGTATCATGCAGATGATGGTCATCAGATTGAGCACTGCCATATCCACCAGAAACGACAGGAACCGCATCACCGGATTGTTCGCGTCAAAAAACCGATCCATCTTCTTATCCTATCCTTTGACTGCGCCCGCTGTAACACCTGCAACGATATGCTTTTGCAGGAACAGGTACAGAATCAGTATCGGCAGCATGGCCAGCAGCAGCGCCGCCATAACAAGTCCGATATCCGTAGAGTAGGTTCCGTAGAAGGCCTGCGTCGCGATCGGGATCGTGTAGATCGACTTATCTGTCAGTACAAGGCTCGGCAGGAGGTAGTCGTTCCAGAAGGCCATTGCATCGATGATGGCCACTGTAGCGACAGTCGGTTTCAGCAGTGGGAAGACGATCTTCCAGAATGTCTGCCATCTGCTGCAGCCGTCAATCAAGGCGGCTTCCTCCAGTTCTAACGGAATATTGGAATGGATCGCGCCGTGGAACATAAATGTCGCCATCGACACGGAGAATCCCACATGCATGAAAATCAGCGTGATTCTGCTTCCCAGAACACCGAAGATTCCGCCGTAAACAGATACGAGAGGAACCATCAGAACCTGGAATGGAATGACCATGGATGCGATCATCAGTGCAAAGAACAGTGTACATGCCTTCCAGTTGTTACGGACAATGACGAAGGATGCCATCGCCGAAAACAGAATTGTCAGGATCGTCGCACTGAACGTGATGAATGCGGAATTCTTGAATACGTTCCAGAAATCCATCTTGGCCATCGCTTCCGGGAAGTTCTGCAATGTGAATCCATGCTCACCGATCAGAGCGAGCGGATTCGATGTGATATCACCTTTAGTCTTGAAAACATTAATCAGGACAAGTAGGAAAGGTATGACGAACAGGATGAACACAAGGATCAGGACGATGATCGTGATGACCTGGCGTCTTTTTTTCTGCTTAGCTGCTAATTCGTTCTGATTCATTACGCCTGCACCTCCCCTTTCTTACCAATATACACCTGAGCAATGCCTATGATCGCGCAGACTATGAACAGAATAAGGGCTTCTGCCTGGCCTGTGCCATAGTCTTTGTATACGAATGCTTTGTTGTATACGTGCATTGCGGCGAGTACCGAAGAGTTGAACGGTTCACCATTTGTCAACGACAGGTTGACATCGTACACTACGAAGCATCTGGTGATGCTCAGGAAGATACAAGTTACAAATGATGTCCTCATGAGAGGAATCGTGACGTTGCGCATGGCCTGGGCCGGCGTGCATCCGTCGATCATGGCTGCTTCCTTCAGAGAATCGGAAACGCCCATGAATCCGGCTACATAAATGAGCATCATGTAACCGGCGTATTGCCAGACGGACACCAGAATCAGACAGAACATGGCGCCGCCGGTCGAAGACAGCAGCGACGGAACTGTTCCGTCCGTGAATGCTGCGCCGATGGCAACAAATGCACGGTTGAAGACGAACTTCCATACATAACCGAGAACGATACCGCCGATCAGGTTCGGAATGAAGAACCCTGCGCGGAAGAAGTTCTGTCCTTTGATACCGCTTGTTACCAGATATGCCAGTGCGAACGCAACAGCATTGACAAATACTACTGCAAAAGCAGAGTAGATGATAGTCCTGCCCATGGATGCCCAGAAGTAGGCGTCCTTAAAAGCAGATACATAGTTTGCAAATCCCACGAGCGGTTTTTCAGCCAATACGCCATCCCAGCTTGTGAAGGTCAGATACAGACCGTAGAGGAACGGTATGATGATGACCATACAGAACAGGATCAGTGCAGGGCCGGCAAACATCAGGAATTGCTTTGATTTATACGATATTGTATTTCGTTGCATA
>JAILDT010000127.1 GCA_024689085.1 Clostridia bacterium
TCGTTTCCTTCGCCGTCGTAAATCGTCGACTTCTGATACATCACGTTGTAGATGTTATCAGTGTCGAGATCCTGGATCGCGTTCTCTTCGATGATGTCTTCCGCGTAGGCGTTGAACAGATAGATCCCCGCTCCCACTGAGACAAGCAAAAACAGAAAGAGAATCAGAAACACTTTCAGTACGGTGTGTTTCTTTTTTCTGCGGCGTTTCTTTTTTCTGATGTCTTTGTTTTCTTTACTCATGATTTCTCCCATCAATCTCTGTTCCCATACAACGCATCCGCTCTATTATATCATTTTGTTCCATAATATACGTAGCATGTTGTGCAAAAAATCACGAATTCTTCATATTCGCCACTACATATTGACTTGAGAAAACCAAAAAGGTATAAGTGTAAGTATGGAACAGACTTTTGATTTAAAAAACTACCTGAGCGAAGGGGTAGAACATATCGTACGGGATATCTTGAAAGCGACGGCGAAGAACCCGAAAGAGAGCGCCTTCATGGCGAAGTTCGCGCTCCGCGCAAAAGCATCTTCCTCCCTTCGCGCCAGCCAGGCGTTCCTGCCACCGTTCCTCATTGTCAGTGTGACGAGCCTTTGCAATATGCACTGCAAAGGCTGCTACGTGCGGGGCATCGGGTCCTGTCATGATGCCACAGAAACCGCAGAGGAGATGATGACGGCTGACGAGTGGCGCCGTGTATTCGCCCAGGCGCGGGACGCAGGCATCTGTTTTATCATCATCGTAGGCGGTGAACCGCTGCTCCGGCCGGACGTGCTGGAGGTCGCGACAGAATTTCCGGAGATTCTGTTTCCGGTCTTCACCAACGGCACGCTGATGACGGAACGCTATCTGTCCCTGTTCGACAAGCATCGGAATCTGGTGCCGATCCTGAGTCTGGAAGGCGACCGGGAAGCGACAGACGAACGCCGCGGCGCAGGAATCTACGCGACACTGTTGGAATGCATGGCGCAGATGGATGCGCGGGGTCTGTTATTCGGTACATCGATCACGGTCACGACAGACAACATCCGCAGCGTAACCGACGACCGTTTCATCGATGAGATGCAAAAGCAGGGATGCAGGGCTGTCTTTTTCGTGGACTATGTGTCCACCTCAGAAGAGGACCGGGCCCTCGAACCGGCGGACGAGCATCGCGCCTATATGAAAGAAAAGATGGAAACCTTCCGTCGCGAGTATCCGGAGATGATTTTCATCTCCTTCCCGGGCGACGAAAAGGCATCCGGTGGATGTCTGGCGGCGGGCAGAGGGTTCTTTCACATCAACGCCTACGGCGGTGCGGAGCCTTGCCCGTTCTCTCCATATTCAGATCTGAACGTCAGGGAGATACCTCTGACGGACGTCATGGAATCGAAATTGTTTCGGACGCTGCATGAGAGCGGAATGCTGTTGGAAGATCATCCGGGCGGCTGCGTACTGGCGAGCCGCGACGCGGAAGTCAGAGCACTTGTGAAATAGCCAGATAAAGGTATACGTATGAAATACTACAAAGAATTACAATTGAAAGACAGCAGGACGTGCATCCTGCGCAACGGCACCGCTGAGGACGGGCAGGCTGTGTTCGAGATTTTCAATCTGACCCACGAACAGACGGACTGGCTGCTGTCCTATCCGGATGAGAACAGCTTTGACGCCGCACAGGAAGCAGAGTTTCTGCAGAAGAAAACCGACAGTGCGGACGAGATTGAGATCGTCGCAGAGATTGACGGAAAAATCGTGGGAACGGCCGGCATCGAATGTACATTCCGGAAATATAAAATGCAGCACCGCGCGGAATTCGGCATCAGCGTCGACAAAGCGTACTGGGGTCTGGGCGTCGGACGTGTGCTGACGGAGGCCTGCATCGAGTGCGCGCGGGCTGCCGGTTATACGCAGCTGGAACTGGGCGTTGTCGCGGACAACGAACGGGCAGTCTCATTATATGAGAGTGAAGGTTTCGTCGAATTCGGCAGGAACCCGCGGGGGTTCAACTCGCGGCTGACAGGTTATCAGCCACTGGTGCTGATGCGTCTGGAACTGGATTGATTCTTTGAAAGGATTCTTACCATGGTTGCAAAAGCATTCCAAACGGATCACGGAACAATTCAATACTGGGTCAGTGATGTCTTTTCAGACTCCAGCCCGCAGTTGGTCTTCCTGCCAGGGCTTACGGCTGATCATCGTCTGTTCAGCAGACAGCTCTCGTATTTCGACGGAAAGTATCCGATGTTCGTCTGGGATGCGCCGGGCCACGCGGATTCCTATCCGTTTGAAATGACCTTCACCCTGGAGGACAAGGCAAAGTGGCTGCACGATATTCTCGCTCTGGAGGGCTTCGATCATCCTGTCATCATTGGCCAATCCATGGGCGGATATCTCGGACAGATATATCTGCAGATTTTCCCCGGCGAAGTGCAGGGTTTTATCTCCATCGACTCCGCGCCGCTGCAGAGATCCTATTATACGGCGAGTGAGCTGTGGCTGTTGGAGCGGATGGAACCTGTTTACCGTCGCTATCCATGGAAGTTGCTTCTGAAACAGGGATGCGAAGGCGTGGCAACCACAAAATATGGCAGAGAAACGATGCGCAAAATCATGATGACCTACGACGGCGACCAGCGCAGATATGCGAGACTGGCCGGGCACGGTTACCGAATCCTGGCACAGGCCGTCAAAGCGAATCTTCCTTATGAAATCGACTGCCCGACGCTGCTCCTGTGTGGTGACAAAGATCATGCCGGATCCACCATGCGCTATAATAAAGCGTGGCACAGAAAATCCGGGCTGCCGCTTCTGTGGATCAAAGGGGCCGGTCACAACGCAAACACCGATAAACCGGAACAGGTCAATCAACTGATTGATTTATTTATAAAAGAAAAAGTAATGTGAGAGAGGGCAAGTATGAAAACACTGATCGTATATTATTCACTGCAGGGAAACACAGAATACGCCGCGAACAGAATCGCCGAAAACATCGGCGCCGACACGCTGCGGCTCCACTCGAAGAAAGCATATAAGGATAAGGGCTTCGCGAAGTTCCTCTCAGGCGGAAGAAGCGCAATCAAGCAGGAAACCCCGGAGTTGGAGGATTGCGATGTCGACCTGGCCGCATACAACCGCGTCATCTTCGGTTTCCCGGTCTGGGCCTCCAACATCGCACCGCCTCTGCGGACCTTCATCGCGGAGCATCAAGCGGAGCTGCGGGAAAAAGAGCTTGCTGCTTTTGCAACCCAGGGCGGAAGCGGCGCGCCGAAAGCACTGGTCAAATTAAAAGACGCCCTCGGCATCGATGCTTTTGCGGCGGAAGCCGTATTCATCGAGCCAAGAGCGCAGCAATCCGAAGAAACAGATGCGGCGATAGACGCTGCCTTTACCGCATAGCGAGGGTGACCTTACCGACTGCAGATTTCCGGCCGCCGTTATAGACGGCTGCATTGCAGATCACGATCGCCTTCTCCGGATATTCTTCCTCAATATTCGCTTCTATGATGATCGTGTCCCCCGGCTCGATCTTGCTCATGAATCGTACGCCGTCGATTCCTACAAAGTATGGAATCGTACCGGCGTATTTTTCTGCGGAGAGCAGCAGCACGTCCGCAGTCTGCGCCATGGACTCGACCGTGAGAACGCCAGGCATGACCGGCTCACCCGGGAAGTGGCCTTTGAAATAGTTCTCTGCCGGATTGAGATAGAGCCTCGCCTTGATGCTCTCACCGGGTACCATCTCCAGTATTTCATCGATCATAAGAATCGGTTCCCTGTGAGGAATCACTTCTTTGATCTGATCTTTCGTCATCAATACGCCCGCCATTTCACGCACCTGCAGCGATACTTTGATCTCTCCGCCGCGGATCACCTGCTGGCCGACCTCTTCAAATCCCATCGCTTCATGATACTTCAGACTCGGTTCATTGTAAGGAATGATATCGATCTCTGCGGTGACTTTGTCAACTCCGCTCTGCGCTGCCCGTTCGAACACGCCT
>JAILDT010000144.1 GCA_024689085.1 Clostridia bacterium
GCGCGCAGGCAGCACCGTGACGCCGCTGGAATTCGCGCAGATGGCGGGCGTCGACATCTCCACGGACGGACCGCTGCTGGAAACGATCGAATACATCGGTGAGATGATTGACGAAATGTGCGTACTCACGGAACAGCTTGACAGAAAAGAGGATTGACCATGAGGGACTTTTTCGGATATATCATAGGACTGGTCCTGTTTATCATACTGATTCCATGGATCATGTGGAAGGCTTCCGGAGACTTCGGATTCGGAACCGGGCATGTGATCGTGCTGATTGTCCTGGCTGCCGCGGGCATCGTCCTGAGCCTCTGGTCGATCGTACACATGAAGAACGTGGGCAAAGGCAACCCGATGGATGCCTTCAACCATGAGGTCGCCCCGAGGACGAGCCAGCTGATGACGGACGGTCCGTATAAAATCTGCCGGAATCCGATGCTTTTGGGCGTCTTCCTCTATTATCTGGGCGTCGTCATCTTCCTGCATTCCTGGCAGGCAGTCGTCATCTTCGCAGCCTACATCGCCATCATGATGGTTCAGGTCAGCCGGGAGGAGAAACGGCTGGAAGAGGATTTCGGCGAAGCCTATCGGGAGTATAAGAAAAACACCAGGAAACTGATTCCGTTTATCTGGTGAATGACTCTTCTCATTTAGTGAGATAGTTGACAAAAGGTCTGATGTTGATATACTTCTAATCGATTACTGAGGGTTGGAAGAATGGGGAAAAAAGTGAAGAAAAAGCCTGAACCTAGGATTCAGTCCATAAAGAAAGAAAAAAGCACCATCATTGTGCTGGCAGCTGCGGCGGTGGTCTTTATCGCTGCGCTTTTCTGCATCTATTCCCAGGACATCCTGAACGGGGCCGGGGATATCTTCACGTCTTCGGCCGAGGAACATATAGATTTTGAGAAGGCCACGGTTCAAAAGATCGTAAACGAGGACATGGCAATCGATGAGGTGGAAACCGGTTCCTACAAAGGCGAACAGGAACTCATCGTCATTGTCAAGAGCGGCCGTTATAAGAATGAGGAAATGACTGCGTATAACTATTTCGGACCGCTGTATGGTGTCCCCGTTGAAAAAGGGGATGGTGTCGTACTGACCATCAAAACCCATGCAAGCGGGGAACACAGTGCTACGGTATATGAGTTTAACAGGATTCCCATTCTGGCTCTCTTCGTTTTGCTGTTCTTTGCCGTGATCATCATCGTCGGCGGCCGTACAGGTCTGAAGTCTCTGATTGGATTGGTTTTCACCGTCATCTGCCTGTTCGCAATTCTGATCCCGCTTCTGCTCAAGGGAGCGCCGACGATTCTTACGACGTTCCTCATGTGCGGCTACATCGCCTTTGTATGTTTCACCATTCTGGGCGGCATCCACAGAAAGACCATGAGCGCTTTCCTTGGAACGATTTCGGGTGCTTTTCTGGCTATGGTTCTGGGCCTTGCAGTACAGTTTTTTGGGAAAATCAATGGTCTCAGACTTGAAGACGCGGAACCATTGCTACAGATGAAATATGTTGGCCTTACAATTGATATTAAGGGTCTTCTTGTGGCTGGTATCATTATCAGTGCTCTCGGCGCCGTGATGGATATTGCCATGAGCATATCCTCCGCGCTGGAGGAAGTGCACGCGGCAAATCCGTCTCTTTCGCGAAATGAACTTTTTAAGTCCGGAATGAACATCGGGCGCGATATGGCGGGAACGATGACAAATACGCTGATCCTGGCATTTCTCGGCAGCGAGTTCACACTGATGATTTTTCTGTATTCGCGGGGTCTGACATTCTACCATTTGTTCTCAACGGTTTTTGTCGCTCTTGAAACGATCAGCGGAATCTCCTGCAGCATCGGCCTGATATTGGCGATACCGCTGACTGCACTGATCTCTGCGACATTGATTGCAAGCGGTGGTAATAAAGAGAAAAAATAAATCAGAAACAACAGTCTATACCAAGGAGGAATACAATGAAAAAGAAACTGATGATTTTGCTCGGCATGATAACGGTAATCGCATGCATCGGACTGACTGCGTGCGGCGGCAGTGATACCGAAGCGGAAGAGCCGGCAGCAGAACCGGAAACAGAAGCAGAGGAATTCGTTGAAG
>JAILDT010000043.1 GCA_024689085.1 Clostridia bacterium
TGCACTGGGACAAATCGTAGACGGGGTGTACCGGGGCCCGATCGAAGATCTGGATCTCATCGCCTTCCCGAAGAGCGACGACGTGGCGGAGATTCTCTTCTCCACGGGCACTACAGGCAAAAGCAAGGGCATCGTGCTCACACACTCCGCGGACGTGGCCCTGGCAGAGAATGTATGCACAGGAGTAAAAATGAAGCCGGACAACGTGGAACTGATCCCGATGCCGACCTCCCACTCCCATGGACTGCGCCGGACCTACGGCAACATGGCTAACGGCAGCAGCGTTGTTTTTGCAGATAACATCATGCTCCTGAAGAATGTCTTCGGGCTCATGGACAAGTATCACGTGACGTCCATGGACCTGTCTCCGAGCATGCTGAGCATTTTCTTCAAACTGAGCAAAGACCGCCTCGGTGATTACGCGGACGTGCTGGACTACATCCAACTGGGCTCAGCGCCTCTCTCCGAGGAGGACAAAGGTCACCTTTCGCGAATCCTGCCGAAGACGCGACTCTATAACTTCTACGGCAGCACAGAAGCAGGCTGCTCCTGCCTCATGGACTTCAATGCCGACGGATCAGGCGATCCGGGAAGAACGAGACCGCCGGGATGCATTGGCCGCCCTGCAGTGAACGCCGAGTTCATCGTGGTTGACGAGAACCGTAAACCGATTGAATCCTCCCGTGACAATCTGGGATTTCTGGCCAGCCGCGGCGCCATCAACATGAAAGAGTACTTCAAGGCGCCAGAACTTACAGCACAGGCCACTGATGGCGAATACATTTACACGAAAGACATGGGCTACATCGACGAAGATGGTTACGTCTACATGCTGGGTCGCAAAGACGACGTCATCAACTTCGGCGGAGTAAAGATCAGCCCGGAAGAAATCGAGAGTCAGGTCATCAAAAACGACATCATCCGCGACTGCGCCTGTGTGCCAGTCGACGACGCCATGACCGGGCAGGCACCGAAGCTCTTCATTGCGCTCGAGCCCGATGCTAATTACGACGCAAAAGCATTCAAATCCTTCCTGACTGAGGTGTTGGACGCCAACAAACAGCCGAAGATTATCGAAATCACCGACCGGATTCCACGCACGTTTAATGGAAAAATCAAACGCAACGAACTGATGAACCGCTGTTAACAACAGATTCCCCTTGCTATCTTCAGGCCGTACTGTTATGATGTTGTGGACGCTGAAAAAAAGGAACTGACTAAAATTATGAAGCAAAAAAAATTCAACGCAAAATTCATGGCCCAGGGCGCCATCATCGCGGCATTGTACGCCGCCCTGACGATCCTCTTCGCACCAATTTCCTACGGTGCTGTTCAGGTGCGCATTTCTGAGGCCTTCACCATACTGCCTTTATTCACCCCGGCGGCAATCCCGGGTCTGTTCATCGGCTGCCTGCTGGCGAACATCCTCGGCGGCGCCATCGTATGGGACATCATCTTCGGCAGCATCGCGACCCTGATCGGCGCGGCACTGGGCTATCTGCTGCGTTTCAACAGATGGCTCGTACCGATTCCGACCATCGTGTCGAATTCTGTCATCATTCCGTTCATTCTGAAGTACGGATACGCCATCGATATGCCGATTGGCCTGCTGATCGTCTACATCGCCATCGGCGAAATCATCGGCTGCTATCTGCTTGGCGAACTGCTCGGTTCCGCGATTCTCAGGCGCGGAGACCTCCGGAACATCTTCTCCCGCGAGGACAAAAAAGCAAAAGCTGCCCTGCAGGAAGAGTACCAGGACTTCGAAGATGACCATCACGATGAGTATGATAGGGATTTATAAAAATGAAAACACAAAAGCTCCGGAATCTCCGGAGCTTTTTTTATTGCAATAGGCTGCTTTTGTATTACATCGCTTCCACATCCCGCGTTGCGATGAGCGCAACGCCGGTTCCCGCGATATCTTCGATGACCACATCGCCGACCTTGACCGGCGCATGCAGCGTCACATCATTAATCTGATCCATGCACTCGAAAATCTTTCCTTTTGGTACGGATCCGTCTGTTCTGACAGGACAACGAATCAGATCAGCGCCTTCCACTTTCACGGTGGATGTCAGGACGCGGACCGGATTTGTGACTTCGTTGATGCCGTACTCAATACCGCGCTCGCAGGTAGCGCCGCTTACCGTATAGCCGCTCTCCGCGCTGGCATTCTCTTCGATTTTAAGGTGACACCCTTTCGGGCAAATGATACAGATGACCTCACGCATTGCTGCCACCTCCTTCTTTCTCAACTGCGCTCACGACCAGCGGTCCGTCCTTCGGATTCACGTCTGCCAGGAGTTTCACCGGAACGCGGACTTTCTCCATCTTGCTCGAAATCATGTATGGTCTTTTGAAGGACGCGATCTTCTTTTCTCCCTGCGAGATGACCACGCGGGAGCCTTCTCCGAACACTTTCTTGACCCGGAAGAAGATCTCCAGATTTTTTTCGAGGTTCTCCAGATGAGCCATCATTGGAACGGTGTACTTCACATTGTCGCCATTGAGGATCTGCACTGGCTCCGCAACAGCACTCTCGCCGCTGTCATTTCCGCTCGCATCGGCCGTTCCCAGCACATACTCCGCAGCCGACTTACCTGCGCGGATGCTCTCTTCCGTTACAAAGTCGACCAGGTCGTGGACGTGCAGTACGTTGCCGCAAGCGAACACGCCAGGCACCATGGTCTCATTATTCTCATAGACTACCGCACCGCTCGTTCTATCATCCAGTGGGATGCCCGCCTTCTTGCTGAGTTCGTTTTCCGGAATCAGGCCGATGGACAGCAGCAGCGTATCGCAGTCAAATACTTTCTCGGTGCCCGGGATCACATTTCTGTGCTCATCCACCTCCATGGCGACCACCTGCTCGACGCGATCCTTGCCGCGAATCTCCGTGATCGTATGGCGCAAAAGCAATGGTATGTCGTAGTCTACGAGGCACTGGTTCACGTTTCTCGCCAGTCCGTCCGGATGATCACTGGCGCCGATGCAGGCCAGGACTTCCGCCCCTTCCAGTTTCATTCTGCGCGCCATGATCAGGCCGATGTCACCGGTGCCGCGCACAACGACACGTTTACCGACGGAATACCCCATGATGTTCATGTACAGCTGGGCCGATCCTGCAGTGTATACGCCTGCTGGTCTGGTTCCTGCGATCCCGACGGAGTCGCGGGTACGCTCCCGGCATCCCATCGCCAGGATGATGCTCTTCGCATGCAGGACCTCAAAACCTTTGCTGTTGGAAACGTAAACGTCATGCTCCGGCGTCACATCCAGCACCATGGTGTCCGTCATGACTTCGATGCCGGTCTCTTCGACCAGTTTGATGAACCGGTCTGCATATTCCGGTCCCGACAGTTCCTCTTTGAAATGGTGGAGTCCGAACCCGTTGTGGATACACTGGTTCAGGATTCCGCCCAGATACTGGGCTCGTTCAATGATCAGTATGGATCGAAGGCCGTTTTCCCAGGCGCTGTGCGCCGCCGCCAGTCCGGCCGGGCCTCCGCCGATCACAATTACATCGTACTTCATCATGTTTCGCTACTCTTCGTTATTCTTTGACTGATACTTCAAAATCTCACTGCCCGGTTCTTCCAGACAGATATCCAGCATATCCATGCCCAGTTCCCGCGAGATGATTTCGTGGATCTTCGGCGTGCAGAAGCCGCCCTGGCACCGTCCCATGCCGGATCCGACTCTGCGCTTGACGCCATTCAGTGTCGTCGGCGGAATCGGCGCGTGGAGCGCAGCAACGATCTCGCCTTCCGAAATGGTCTCGCAGCGGCAGACGATCCTGCCGTAGAGCGGGTTCTCTTCAATCAGACGGTTTCTCTCCTCTGCGCTGACGGTCCCGGATCCGTCCGGTCTGTGTCCGCCAATGCGCGGACGCTTTCTGGTGTTGACGAACGTTTCTTTTTCCTTCAGCTCCAGTCCGTCTTCCGCCAGCATCGCAACGACGTATTCTGCAATGGCCGGCGCCGCCGTCAGCCCCGGCGATTTGACACAGGCGATGTCGATGAATCCCGGATATCTGGCGCTTCTCTCTACGACGAAATCATCCTGGTCGGAATTCGCTCTGACACCGGCGAAGTTCTTGATATTCATCCGGAAGTTGATGTTCGGAACACTCTTCTGGGCGGCCGCCTTGATGGCGTCGAGCCCCAGCTTATCCGTGGACGTGTCCTCGCAGTCGCCGACGTTCGCGTCCGGCCCGACAATCAGATTGCCATCTACCGTCGGCGAAACGAGTACGCCCTTTCCCTTCTCATTCGGGCACTGGAATACCGTATGTTTCACGCGCTGTCCTTCGTCCTTATCCAACAGGAAATACTGTCCTCTGGTCGGAACGATCTGGTACGTCGGCTCTTCGATGAAACGCCGCACCGCATCCGAATATACACCGGTGGCCGAGATGACGTATTTCGCTTCGAAGGTTCCGCCTGTCGTTTCCACGACGAAGTGGTCCGCCTCATAGTCGATGGCTGTCACTTCGGTGTTCAGAAACAGCTCTGTCCCGTTCACAACCGCTGTCTCAGCCATAGCCAGACAGTACTCCCACGGATTGATGATGCAGGAGGACGGCGCATACAGCGCCCCGACCGCTTCTCCGGAAATCTCCGGCTCCATCTCATGAAGCTGCTGTGCGTCCAGAATCTCCAGACCAGGAACACCGTTTGCACAACCTCTGTCGTAGAGTTTCTTCACGTGCTCCAGATCCGCTTCATCAAAGGCCAACACCAAGCTGCCGCAGTTGATGCACGGAACATCGAGATTCTTCGCAATCTCCTTCGCCAGTTCCGTACCGCGCACATTCGTCCGCGCCATCAGCGTCCCCGGTGCAGGGTCGTATCCGGCGTGGATAATCGCGCTGTTTGCTTTTGTCGTGCCGTTGGCCACGTCGTTGCTCTTGTCGACGACGGCGATCTTCAGATCGTACTTCGACAGCATGTAAGCGCATGACGCACCGCTGACACCACATCCTATGATAAGAATGTCGTACATATCCTTTCCATCCCTTCAACTAGTTCTTATGACGTGTTTCTCGTCGCTATTCCGCTATTTATGATACTACATTTTCTTGCTAATCGTCATTTTTTTATGGTTTTATATGCTGTCCGTCACCGCCCGCGCCTGTTCATGGCTTTCAAACCTGACCGTCTGCATGCCCAGCTCACGCGCTGCAGCAACGTTCTCCTCCCGGTCATCGATGAACAGGCACTCCTCTGCCTTCAGTCCATACTTCTCCAGCAGGCACAAATAGATTGCCGGATCCGGTTTGATCAGTTTCACATAACAAGAGAACACCCCGCCGTCCATATGCGGCAGGAAATCCAAAACATGCGGATTTGCTCTCATGAGGTGCTCCGAATAATTGGACAAGAAATAGACGGCAAAACCCCGTGCCTTCAGTTCCTCGATCCATGGAATCGCGTAGTCGCGCCGGAGCAGACACTCGCCGACCCGGTCAAAGGTCTCTCTGATCTCCTGTTTCAATTCCGGCTCCGCCTGATAGAACGATTCCAGAATCTCTTCTTTACGCAACACACCGCGGTCCAGTTCATACCAGCGGCCATCCTTCCAGATGGCATCCGTCACCTTCTGTCCGGTCTCCTCGTCAAACAACCCGCGGATATACTCCTTCCATTCGAATCCAATCAGGACGCGGCCGATGTCAAAAATAATGTTTTTTATCATGTTCGTTTGCTCCCCTCATAGTATACCCTATCTCTCCCACCATGCAAAAGCTGCAATATGCTATACCCTAACACCAATAAGATGATGACCCCCAGGGGTTAGACTGGGGGTCTTGTTATGCTTTGTAATGTTGTTTTAACTTGCTCTATTGAATGCGCCGTCCGACAACATAGAACCTGCCCTCTTTGGTGTGATATGCGCAGGTCGACAAAGTCACCAACTGGTCCCCGAACTCCGGTGTAATACCTGTATCGTAACTCGACTCAGCCTCGACTCCAGCTACATACTCGTTGAATTTTTCTTCAGAAGTCAACCCCGCATACTGGTAATATTTGAACGCATCCGAATCCTCTGCCCGGATTTTGGAACGGCTGACCGCAAAGACTTCGTACTCACCGTTGTCGGTCTTCCCGGTTGCCGGATCATAGACCGCGAAGGTGAAGGTCTTATGCCCTTCCCAGAATTTTTTGTCTTCGAATTCCATCAGGTCATGGAACATGGTGCCGAACTTCATATGATGTCCGTAGATGAGCCAGTTCCAGGTCACCTCCTCGTCCTCAGAACGCGGCAGCACAGTGCTGCCCGCATCCAGGAACGGTGTTCCCGACGCGGAGCTTTCTTTCTTGAAATCCCTGTGCAGGTAGAATTCCGGATCGTCCTTGGTCTGCATGACCGGATAGTCGATCTTCGTTCCCGGCACATTGATCCAGCCTACCAAATCGCTGTTCTGGGCGTACACCGTCGACAGATCCCGGACGCTTTCCCGTAGCTCTTTGAAGTCCTTCTCCGCCGCCATCTTGTCCGTTGCGTACAGCAGCAGGTGTGCCGCGCTTCCGCAGAAGACCATAGCGCAGATGATAATGATGATCCAGCGGACCAGACCAATAGGTTGCCTCTTGCCTTTGCTCTTTTTCGCCATTGTATTTCTCCGGTCTGCCTACACTGCCTGTCCCATGGCAAAGGCTTCCTTATTCAGTTCCACGAACTTCGGTTTCACATGCTTCTCGATGACCTCCATCCACTCCTCCTGAGTGAACGGCAAGGCATTGGACGCCGCACCGAGAAGGACTACGTTGACGGCCTTGTTGCTGCCGGCTTCTTCCGCCAGGGCCAGCGCATCAAATTCAACCAGCGTGTCTGATGCTTTTGCAAGGGCGTCGTCGATGTCGGCCGGGTAGTCCACTTGTCCGAGGACCACCGGCATCGGCATGATCTGCTGTGTGTTCACGTACATGGCGCCGCCCGCCTTCAGATACGGCAGCCAACGGTACGCCTCCAGTTTCTCGAAGGCGATGATAATATCCGCTTCACCTTTCTCGATGAGCGGGGATGCAACGGTCGTGTCGTTGATCTTGACGTGAGTGACCACGTCGCCGCCGCGCTGACTCATGCCGTGGACCTCGCTGAGCTTCACGTCATAGCCTTTCTGCAAAGCCAGATTGCCTAAGAGGACGCTCGCCAGCAGTGTTCCCTGTCCGCCGACGCCTACGATGAGAATATTCTTTTCCATCTTACTTGTCCTCCTTTCCGCCCCGTGCGGTGCTCTCGATCGCATCGAACGGACATACTCTCGTGCAAAGGCCGCAGCCTACGCAGCTTTCTTTCAGGATGAACGGTCTGCCGTCCTTCATGGCGATGGCCGGACATCCGACCTTCATGCACTGGCGGCAGTTTTTGCACTTGTCCGTGATCACGTTCGGCACATTCGTCTGCTTGACGATCATTGCGCACGGCCGTTTGGTGATGATGACTGACAGTTCGTCGCGCTCGGTCTCCGCCTTGATCAGCTGTTCCAGTTCTTTGACTTCGAACGGGTCGATTTCGAAGACGTTCCGGACGCCGATGGCTCTGCAGAGCGTATAGATGTCGAGGGCCGGAGCCGGT
>JAILDT010000057.1 GCA_024689085.1 Clostridia bacterium
CGTCCGGCATGGTGTACACGATGCCCTCGACTCCCGCATTCGGTTCTGCCGCCGGTTCCGTCTGACCTTCATCCGAGGCCCCGCTGTCTCCGCACCCGGCAAAACACATTACCATAGCTAGTGTCATGATGATTACAACTATCCTCTTCATTTGAACCTCCTTTTACTCACAATTGAGTTTGTGCCTATAGTCATTCTGCCTATAACAATTATATTAATCATCTCAATGTCAGTCAATGATCAGCACGTACCCGTGGAGTCTACACGGTGTCTCCGTAAAATGCCTTTTCAGTACACTTTTATTAAAGCTTCAATCATGGGAAGTATCCTCCCAAGTCTTCATTTCGCTGCGGGAAACATTATTCCCCGTTAATTTGATGAACAAACTCTAATGTACTGTTTTTTGTTCTTGTATTGTTGCCTGAAAACCTTTATCATATTAATTGGATAAAGTATTGTCGTAATATTCTCTCTTCTAAAGGAGATGATTCTGATGCAATCTGAACTCTATAAACTGATTGATTCTTACAGAGATGACATGCTGGAAGATCTGCGTGGGTTCATCGCGATTCCAAGCTGCTCGAAGGATCTGCCAAAAGTCAGGGAGGCTTTGGACTATGGCCTTGATCTGGGACGCAGGATGGGGCTGCATTCCTACAGCGTTCTCGACCGGCAGGTTGGTCTCATCGAACTCGGTGACGGCGAGGAAATGCTCGGCATTCTGACTCACGTTGATGTAGTCCCGCCCGGTGATGCGGAAGACTGGAATACGCCGCCTTTCGACATGATCATTCAGGATGGACGCGCCTACGGCCGCGGCACCCTTGACGACAAAGGCATGATCATCGCAAGTCTGTATGCCATGAAAGCTGTGAAAAGTCTGGGCGTTCCGCTCTTCAAAAAGACTCAGCTGATTATG
The DNA here is from genome assembly GCA_024689085.1 of Clostridia bacterium. GTDB lineage: Bacteria > Bacillota > Clostridia > Peptostreptococcales > Anaerovoracaceae > Lentihominibacter. The sequence goes on from JAILDT010000057.1 coordinate 920, forward strand.
GGCACCCAGGAAGAAGTTGAATGGACGGATATGGATGAATATATTCTCCGTTATCCTCTGCCGGATTACGGGTTTACTCCTGATGGTGAATATCCGATCTGCAACATCGAAAAAGGCGTCATCGATGTAACGATGACCTTTGATGTGCGTGAAGATACGCCATCTGACCTGCCGTATATCGAATCCTGCGATATCGGCGTGGCGACCAACACCGTCCCGGGAAGGGCTTCCTGCACGCTGTCAGATGGACGTACGATTTCGGCGGTCGGCAGATCGATCCACGCCTGCCAGCCGGAAAACGGCGTTAACGCCATTTTTGAACTGACGAAAGAGTTGTCCGAAATGGATATCGCCGACACGAAAGTATTCCGGCTCTTCAAGGCAATCAGCAAAGACCTGTCTGATTGCTTCGGCAAACCAATCGGTCTTTATTCGGAGAGTGAATACTACGAGGGGGAATTCGTCCACAGAAATGCCCTTTCCCCTACTATTTTAAAAACGGACGGTAAAACTGCGGAACTGAATGTAAATCTGCGCTATCCGTACGGTGCTTCTGAGAAGGACATCGTGAAAGCGTTCTCCGACTGGGCCGCACCTCTGGGCGGAACGGTCATAAAAACAAACGGATTGCACGCTGTGTTCGTCTCCCAGAAAAAACCGTTTTTGAAGGCTTTTGCAAAAGCATATGAAAACGTGACCGGCCTGAAGAATGAATTCACTTTGGCTTATGGCGGTTCTTATGCCAAGGCGATGCCGAACATCGTCTCCTGGGGACCTCTGTTCCCGGATGAAGTGGACACCTGCCATGAACCAAATGAATATATCAACATCGATTCGCTGATCGCGTCGGCGAAGATTTTCGCGGAATCGATCTTCGAAATCGCTACAAAGGAAACTAGTTTCAAATAGTCTGAATCTGAAGGAGGTGAAATATTAATGGATTCTATTTTCATGACTATGGAAGAATGGGGCGAAACCGTGGATCTGCATTACGGAATCTTCTGCATCATCCCGATCCTCGTCATCCTGGTAATCGCCCTATGGAAAAAAGTTACATTACCTTCCCTTCTCGCGGGTGTCATCGTTGCCTGTTTCATGGTAGCAAAATTCAATCCACTCGTGACATTGGGACTCTTCATGGACCAACTCTACACGACTGCATGCGATGCCGACACAATGTGGGTACTCTTAGTCTGCGGACTGTTCGGTTCCTTGATTGCTCTCATGACAGAATCCGGTGGCGTGCTGGGATTTACCACCTGGACCAGAAAAATATTGAACTCCAGAAAAAAGACACTGATCGGAACCTGGATCCTCGGAATCATCGTGTTCGTGGACGACTATCTCAACTGTCTTGCGGTTGGCGCAGCAGTCAGGCCTCTTGCGGATGATTACAAGATTTCCAGGGAAATGCTCAGTTATATCATCAACTCCACTGGTGTCACCATCTGCGCTATTATTCCGATTTCATCCTGGGGTGCGTTCATGTCAGGGCTGATGGAAAAATCGGAGCTGACAGGCGGCCTTTCCGCATTCTCTGCGTATTGCCATGCGATTCCATTCATGTTCTACGCACTGGTTGCTGTCATCACAGTACCTCTTGTCAGCCTTGGTATCCTGCCGATGTTCAGGAACATGAGGAAAGCGGAAGACAGAGCAATCAATACCGGTGAAGTCCTTTCAGCAGAATCAAAAGCTGCGCTGATCGAGAATCTCGATGATGAAGAGAGACTCAAAGACAAGCCGTGCAGACTCATCAACTTCGTTCTGCCGATCCTCGTCGTGGTCGCCATGACGATCTGGCTTGATGATATGGTCTATGCGCTGGTCATTGCCATCCTGGTATGTCTCGTGATGTATCTGCCGCAGAGACTGATGAATCTGCTGGAATTCGTCAATACCTTCATGAAGGGTTTGACGGATATGTTCGGTGTTCTGGTTATGATCATCATCTGCTACATGCTGATCGACCTTAATGCAATGCTGGGCCTGAATGATTTTGTAACTGCAATCTGTTCGGCGGCTGTTCCAGTCAAGATTCTTCCGATGCTTATCTTCATAGGTCTCGGATTACTGTCCTTCGGTTCAGCAACCTTCTGGGGCCTCGCCGCTGTTGCGTTCCCAATCGTCGGATCCCTCTCAGCTTCGATGGGTATCAATCCGTTTATCCTGTCTGGCGCCGTTGTTTCCGCCGTCGCGTTCGGAGGACATATCTGCATGTACTCCGACACCGTCATCCTGACGAGCGCATCCACGCAGGCGACCTGCTCCGATTACTTCAGAGCATCCTTCCCAATCGTTATGGTGTTCCCATTTGCGATAGGAGCACTCCTGTTCCTGATTGCCGGATGCATTATGCTCTAAATCACTTAAGACAACAAGGATATGCAGTTTTGACATAAGGCTGCATATCTTTTTTAACACAACGCGATCTAGTGTTACTTTGCAGCATCCCTCAATCCTCTGTTGCCAGGATCGAGTCTTTCAGGTAGATCCTCAATCTCGATATTTTGATAAAAATCATGCGTTCCCTTGGCCTGAAACTCATCGTAGCCCAGTCAGATTCCTGAATACAGAAGGGGTATGAAATTATAACGATTACATGGTATTATTGTATCAACACAGATCACGCAATAAAGGAGACCTGCCATGAACCTTGAAAGGACAATAAAATCTTTAGAGCAGAAGTTCTACACAGTAAGGTGCTTCGACTCACACGAGGAAGCAACTGCTTACCTCGATTCGCAAATAGATGGAAAAACTGTCGGACTTGGTGATTCAAGAACGATTATTGATATGAAGCTATATGACAAGCTTTCAAAGCACAACATCGTATATGATCCAAATCAGAGTACAGATAACGACGGCTTTCTCGCGATAGCTAGGAAATGCCTGACAACAGAGATTTATCTGACTTCTGTAAATGCAATGGCTGAGACCGGAGAAATGGTAAACATTGACGGAACAGGCAATCGTGTTGCAGGATCTTTGTTTGGACATGAAAAGGTTTATTTTATAGTAGGCACGAACAAAATTGAATCAACTTTAGAGGAAGCCGTTTTCAGAGCGAGAAATGTTGCAGCGCCTAAGAATTCACTGAAATATGATTTACCAACTCCATGTGTGGCCAACTATAAGAAAACCGGAAAGCTCAAGTGTTTCGACTGCCGTAGGCCAGAGCGTATTTGCAATGGTATTATTACCTATATGCGGAAGATGAACGATATTGAAGATGTTGAGGTCATCCTTATCAATGAAGAAATGGGATTCTGATCAGGGGTGTGAAAAATCGACGATTACCGGATTTTGTTGGAACTATACGTATTAGCCAAATAGCAATGGATGGGTAAAACCCATCCATTTGCTATTTATTATTCAATCAGTGGGGAGTCGAACCCGCAAGGGCCGGAGTGTCGTGAGACAGTCCGGTGGACTGTCGAGCAGCGACGGGTCCAATCCGCCTGTGCGAGGCGGCGCAGGACGGCAGACTTGCCGGAGGCAAGGATGCGTAACTCCCCTATCGAGTACCAGCTAAGATATGCAGTTTTAACACAAGGCTGCATATCTTTTTTATGATCTCAAATTGCATCTGGTGAAAGATCGATGGTTAGATTTTCACGGTCGATCATGCCGGTTTTCACACGGCAGCCGAAGACAGTCCGCAGCACTTCGGCCAGCTCATCGCGCGCCTGGGTCACGGCCGCCAGGTCTGAAGCAAAACCATCAATGGGGAAAAAGACGCAACTGGTCTTTTCGGTGATTTTGCCATCCTCGCTCTGCCGCCAAAGCCATCGCCGGGTCTTCACGGTGTGACCGCTCACATAAATCGGTTCACCCTCCGACATGACCTCCGGTTCCGTTTCTCCCATCGGCAGGAAGGTATCCGCACTCGTAGAGAAACGAACAGCAAGGCCATCTTCTTCCATTTGTTCGATATCGTGCGCGCCCATCGAAAGCTGGTACTTCACAGAAAGCGCATTTCCGAGATCGACAATCGGATTGATGTGCGGCAGGAGACCGCTCTTCTGTACGCGCTTCGTCAGCGCTTCAATGGAGCACATATGTCTGTTCGGATTCATCCCAAGAATCTTGAAACTCTTGCGGTATGCTTTGATATGCGGCAGTTCGCGGACATTCTGTTCCGCATATTCCTGCCCAAAAGCAGCCGCATTTTCATCCAGCATGGTCGTGATGGTTTTCTTTGCTTCGCTATTATCTATGCCTTCTGCGACAACGATGCCCAGACAGTAATCGGGGAGCATCTCAAATACCTTTTCGTCCACAATAAAACGTTTCATTTCTTTGTCTCCTTATCAGTACTTACATTACTGTAACAAATTATGCTGGGTTGTGCACCAGTCCATCCTCCACCATCAGCGCGTCAGAACCTGTGGAAGATGTTTTCTGTCTGCCGAGGGTGAACTTGATCGCATAGGAGGTGATCAAAACGGTAAGCAGACCGAGCAGGATATGCGTCAGATTACAGTAGCCGCACTGCATGGCGAGGAAACTGATGTCCAGGCATCTGACAACGGTATGGACCGGAAGGCCGAGCTTGCGGTTCATGATGAGCGCGGGGATATCGGTTCCTCCGGTGGATCCGCCTGCTTTAATAATCGTGCCAATCCCAATGCCGATCATGATTCCGGCGATGACAGCAGAGAGAAGATTCACAGGCGGTGTGAGCGGAATCATCTTTGTTGGCAGATGGCTGAACGCCTCTAAAAACAGCGGGAAGCAGACCGAAGAAAGCAAAGTCGTCAGGGCGAATCTTTTCCCGAGGACGATCAGTCCACAGATGAACAGCACGACATTGATTCCGCCAACAACGATGGAAAGCGGCAGTCCGAAATAATGCTCCAGCGCTGCTCCGAATCCTGAGATCCCGCCGACTATGATGCCGGCCCTGAGAATCAGTACATCAATTGCAAAAGCAATCATCGCGTTTCCGATCAAAACAGGAATAGCTTGTTTGAATTCTTTCTTCATCACGGTCTTTTTCCTCCTTTTCTAAACTCAAGATAACATAGGAACTTCCCTTAAATTGTAATCTATGTTACAATTTAAGAAAAAAGGAGAAAAAAGATGGAGAAGTCTCTGCAACACTACTTTCAGGAAGCCGGAACGGCCTATCGATACCGCCCGGATGAAACCATTTTTATGCAAGAGGACGAGGCTTCTCTGATTTATTACATCGCCGAAGGCAGAGTCCGCGTATTCAGTGTGACAGAAGATGGAGATGAAATCACATTCGAAGTTTTGCATACGGGAAGAATCTTCGGCGAATCATCATTTTTCTACGGTAAAAAACGCCCAGTTACAATCAAGTCGATCAATGATGTCGTTCTTTATGCATGCCGGCAGGACAGGCTCTTTCCGTACTTCAGCGAGGCACCCGAGTTGGCCATCGAAATCATCAAATCTCTCAGCGCTTCCAACGACCATATGGCGCTCCTGCTGAAACAAGCGTACCTTTATGACAGATACCAGACGGTCGCGTCGTTTCTTCTTGATATGGACCGACAGTACAGCGGGCACCTGGATGCAGAAAACAGGATGCCTTTCACCCATGAGCAGATTGCGGAAAGCACAGGCCTCGCACGCGTCACCGTCTCTCGCGTCTTAAAGGAATTCCAAAAGCAGGGCCTAATCGAGCTAGGATACGGGAAGATCCGCGTACTCAATCATGAAGGTCTGAAGAACAAAATCCGTAGCGACAAAGCATAATAATGTGTACAATCAGATAAGAAAAACCGTCAACAGTTTTATTACACTTTATATTACACTCGTGCGCGGCGTGGCTGGAACCTCCTTCCTGTAAGGGTTTCGGGACCGGCTCCACCGTGTTCGACTCCCCTATCGAGTACCAATTGCAAACGGATAGGCATTGCCTATCCGTTTTGCAATTCATAGTCCAATAAGCGGGGAGTCGCGACGGCCGTAGGCCTAGTCCTTTAGGGAACCCGAAAGGATATGCATACAATCGTTACCATGGCCGCCAGCTTGTGGATGAGCAAAGGCAGGTAAACTGTGCTATTATAGATGACAGAAAGGATGCGTATTATGGATTACATCAATCACTATGACTCGCCCCTCGGCGGTATCACACTGGCCTCAAACGGAACCGCTTTGACCGGGCTCTGGTTCGATGACCAGAAGTACTTCGGAGACACCCTGACCAAAGAATATGAGGAAAAGGATCTTCCTGTCTTTGCAAAAACAGCAGAGTGGCTGGACATCTATTTTTCCGGAAAAGATCCGGGGTTCATCCCACCGCTCTCCATGCGGACGACAGCATTCCGCAGACGTGTCATGGAAATCATGCTTGAAATTCCCTTCGGACAGACGATGACCTATGGACAAATCGCGGCTCAGATTGCAAAAGAAAAAGGCATCCCGCACATGTCAGCCCAGGCAGTCGGCGGTGCGGTCGGCCACAATTCCATTTCTCTGATTATTCCA
>JAILDT010000078.1 GCA_024689085.1 Clostridia bacterium
GTCCGCCATCATGAGCAGAACGCCTTCCATGCCGATCTGCGCCAGACGCGCGAAGTCGATCGGATTGCCGTCCACCGGTGTGTAGTCTATTTTGAAGTCTCCTGTGTGAAAGATCCTCCCTGCAGGAGTCTTGATGCTGTAACATACGGAATCGGCGATGGAGTGTGTGATTCTGACCGGCTCCACATTGAAGTGTTTTCCGACCCGGAATTCCTTTCCCGGTTCTATGATGTGGAAATCACCACGCAGACCGTATTCCCTCAGTTTGTTTTCAATGAGGCCGAGTGGAAATCTCAGCCCGTAGATCGGAACATTGATTTCTTTGAGAAGATATGGAACTGCTCCGATGTGGTCTTCATGACCGTGTGTGATGATCAGTCCTTTGATCTTCTTATCTGTATTGATCAGATAGTCGAAATCAGGTATGACCTTGTCGATGCCGAACATGTCGTCGTCCGGGAATGACAGGCCGCAATCCACCAGCAGGATCTCGTTCTCGTATTCGATGGCTGTCATGTTTTTGCCGATTTCACCGAGTCCGCCCAGCGGGATGATCCTGACTTTCGGCGCAGGCTTTTTCACTGCAGTTTTCGCTTTCTTCGCCTGCTTCTTAGGAGCTGATTTCGACTTTCTGGTGTCTTTTTTTCTTTCTCCCATATAATCCTTTCCGGGACTTAGCCTTTTATGACGATATTGATCAGTCTGCCAGGTACTGCGATGACCTTGACAACGTTCTTTCCGTCAGTGAGTCCCTTTATGATTTCATTTTCCTCGGCGATTTTCATCATGTCTTCTCTTGTCGCATCGCCAGGAATATTGATCTTTTCTTTGTTTTTGCCGTTAATCTGGACGACGATCTCAATTTCATCCTTCTTCAGTTCGTCCTCATTCCAGGTCGGCCATGTCTGATCGTATACGTAACCTTCATAGCCAAGTTCCTGCCACAGTTCTTCCGTGATATGAGGAACGAACGGAGCGAGAAGAACGAGAATCGTCCTGATGCATGTGCTGTACAGAGCATCGTTGACATCGCCCTCTTTGTACTTGTAAAGCTCGTTTACGAGTTCCATGACAGCACTGATTGCGGTGTTGAAATTGAATCTGTCACGGATGTCCTCCGTAACCTTCTTGATCGTGTAATTGAGGGTGTACGCGAGTTTCTTGTCAGCGTCGTTTCTGATTTCATAGCTGCCCGGATTGTTCTCGTAATTCTCTATGAAATCATAGGCCAGTCTCCATATTCTGTTGAGGAATCTGAAGGATCCTTCAACGCCCTCGTCGGACCAGTCAAGTTCTCTGTCAGGCGGAGCAGCGAAGAGTATGAACAGTCTGGCGGTATCAGCGCCGTACTTTTCAATAATTTCAGCCGGACCTACAACGTTGCCCAGAGATTTGCTCATCTTGGCCTTGATGTATTTGCCGTTGCTGTCAGTGTAACCCTTGATTACCATGCCCTGCGTCAGGAGATTCTGGAACGGTTCCTCGTCCTTGACCAGACCGAGATCGTAAAGCGCCATCTGGAAGAATCTTGCGTACATGAGGTGCATGATGGCGTGTTCAACACCGCCGATGTACTGGTCGACATTCATCCAGTAATCAACTTTATCCTTGCTGAACACTTCTTCATCATTTCTCGCGTCGCAGTATCTGAGCTCGTACCATGAGGAATCGAGGAAGGTATCCATGGTGTCCACTTCCCTCTTTGCCGGCTTGCCGCAGATCGGGCAAACAGTATCGACGAATGTCTTGCTGGTTACGATTGGCGACTCGCCTTTGCCTGTGAACTCGACGTCCGTCGGCAGGAGTACAGGAAGATTCTCTTCCTTCTCAGGAACCCATCCGCAGTCGTCGCAGTAGATCATCGGGATCGGAGTGCCCCAGTATCTCTGACGTGAGATGAGCCAGTCGCGCAGTCTGTAGTTTATCGTTTTGCGTCCGATTCCTCTCTCCTCTGCAACTTCAGCGATTTTGTCGATTGCCTCTTTATTGTCCAGACCGTTGAATTCGCCTGAGTTGATAACTTTACCTTCCGCAGCAAAAGCTTCCTTGAGGTTGTTCAGATCAATCTCAGGATCTTCAGGGTCGATGACAGGAACAATTTCAATTCCAAACTTCTTCGCAAACTCAAAGTCACGCTGGTCATGCGCAGGTACGCCCATGACGGCACCGGTTCCGTATCCCATGAGAACGTAGTCCGAAATGAATATCGGCATTGTTTTCCCGGTAAACGGATTCACCGCATATTTTCCGATGAAAACACCGGTTTTCTCATTGGTCGTTGAGGTTCTGTCGATCTCACTCATGCGGGCGCATTTTTCGATGTAGGCCAGCGTATCAGCCTCATACTCTGTTCCCTTGACCATGTCAGGAACGGACGGATATTCCGGAGCAAGTACCATGAATGTCGTTCCGTAGATTGTGTCGATACGCGTTGTGAACACCGTCAGTTTCTCATCGTAATCCTGGATATCGAAGGTTGCTTCGGCACCATAGGATTTGCCGATCCAGTTCCGCTGCATGATTTTGACTTTATTCGGCCAGCCTTCCAGTTTGTCGAGGTTGGACAGCAGTCTCTCAGCGTAATCGGTGATCTTGAAGTACCACTGCGACAGATTCTTTTTGCCAACCAGAGTGCCGCATCTCTCGCAGCATCCGTCAACGACCTGTTCATTGGCGAGAACCGTCTGGCAGCTCGGACACCAGTTGACCTGACTCTCTTTTTTGTATGCCAGACCTGCTTTGTAGAACTGGATGAAAATCCACTGCATCCACTTGTAGTAGCTAGGATGGGCGGTCGCCACTTCTCTGTCCCAGTCATATGACAGACCGAGCTGACGAAGCTGCCGGTTCATCTCGGCGATATTGCCCCATGTCCACTCAGCCGGTTCTACGTTGTGCTGAATCGCAGCATTTTCCGCAGGAAGTCCAAAAGCATCATACCCCATCGGGTGAAGTACGTTGTAACCGTTCATTGTTCTGAAACGGGCCACAACATCTCCAATGGAATAGTTTCTCACATGTCCCATGTGGAGCTTGCCGGATGGATAAGGAAACATCTCAAGAACATAGTACTTTTCCTTATTCGGGTCTTCTGTTACTTTGAAAGGCTTTTCCTCTTCCCAGATTTTCTGCCATTTGCGTTCGATTTCACTGAAATCATATCTGTCTTTCATTTTTTCCTCCAGTAATCTATGGTTAATTGCAAAGTGTTATCTCACAGTCGCCCCAGATTTTCTCCAGGCTGTATTTCTCTCTGGCATCCTGTGTCATGATATTGACGATCACATCCCTGTAGTCCATCAGAATCCAGGTCGGCTTGTTTTTTCCTTCTACATTCTTCGGGAAGATTCCGATCGGCTCCAGCACGTCTTCGACAGCTTCTCTGAGCGCCTGGGCGTGTCGTTCGTTGCCGGCGCTGACCAGCACGAAGTAATCTGCGAAGGAGCTTCTCTCAGCAATGTCGATGAGTGCAACGTCAATGCCCTTCTTGTCATCAAGTGTTTTTGCAATACGTTCTGCCAGTTCTTTTGGTTCCATTAATAATTTTCCTCCAAATATTCTTTCGCTTCTACTGTAGCGGGATGCAAATACCATCCCTTTTCATCTCTTACATGTTCAATCGTTCTCGCCAGAGACAGGATGCAGGCACCGTCCAGATCCGTTTCGGCAACCCTCCTGATTTCCTCCACGCCCGGGTAATGACGTCCCGGTTCAATGGCATCCGCGAGGAAAATGATCTTCTCCAGCGTCGACATTCCCGCCCTGCCTGTGGTGTGATAGGCGATGGCGTTCAGGATGTCCTCGTCATCGATGCCGAAGATGTCTCTGGACATCTCGGCCCCGATTTTGCTATGTGCAAAATCCATATTCACACCGGGTCGGTACTCGTATTTCGCCATATCGTGGAGCAGCGCCGCAATCTCGGCTTTGTTTTCATCCGCTCCGAATTTCGCAGCCATCTCCCTGGCCAGCCGCGTCACCTGCATGGTGTGCTCCAGTCGCGAGGGCTTCAGATGCTCCTCGATATAGGGAATGATTTCTTTCTTCAGTCTTTCACACTCTGTATAATCCATGCTCCTTGATATATCTGTTCACTTCCGGCGGTACCAGATTGCTGATGTCCTCGCCCTCCGCGACCATCTGCCTGATCTGCGTCGCGGAAATGTCCAGTTCCGTTTTGTTCATACTAATGACTTCTGTACCGTAGGCGGATGTGATCCGCTCCAGCGCTTCCTGGTACTCTTCCTGCCGGTATCCCGGTCTGGTACCGATGATATAGGAATACTTCGTCAGCAGTTCCGGCGCGTTCTTCCAGGTATCGATTTTCAGGAAACTGTCTGTTCCTGTAATGAAGAACAACCTTGTGTCCTCTCCAAAGAACTCCTGCATATGCCGCAGGGTCAGATAAGTGTAAGATACACTCTCCTGTTCCAGTTCAAACTTTGAAACCGTAACGTGGTCGTTTTTTCCTGCGGCCAGAGCCAGCATATTAAACCGGTCTTCACCGGACGCGTACTCCCGGTCCTGTTTGAAGGGCTGGATGCGCGCCGGTATCATGACGACCTCCTGCAGGTTCGCTTCTCTGACAGCGTCCTCCGCCAGGGCGATATGACCGTAATGTACCGGATCGAATGTTCCGCCGAGTATGCCTATCCGTTTCATTTCTTCAACTCAATTCCCAGTTCGTCCAGCTGTGCTTCGTCCACAAGACCAGGCGCCTCACTGACCATGCACTGGGCGTTCTGATTCTTCGGGAACGCGATGACTTCACGTATGGATTTCTCGCCCGTCAGAAGCATGACCAGTCTGTCCAGACCATACGCCAGTCCGCCGTGCGGCGGCGCGCCATATTTGAATGCTTCTACAAGGAATCCAAACTTCTCATCAATATCTTCCTGAGTCATGTTCAGCGCCCTGAACATATCCTCCTGCATCTCCTGATCGTGGATTCTGATGCTTCCGCCGCCCAGTTCAACGCCGTTCAGAACGATATCGTATGCGTTGGCCAGACATTTATGCGGATCCGTCTTCAGAAGCTGGGCATGTTCTGCTTTTGGCGAAGTGAACGGATGATGCATGGCGGACCATCTGTCTTCCTTCTCGTCATATTCGAAGAGCGGGAAGTCGACGACCCAGAGGAAATTGAACTGATTATCATCCAACAGTCCCATCTCTCCGGCGATGTGCCGTCTCAAAAAACCCAGACTGTCAAAGACAACTTTGTTCGAATCGGAGATGACCAGCATCAAGTCTCCTGCTTTTGCACCCATGGTATCCGCAAGTTCTGCCAGCTGTTCCGGGGAGAAGAACTTGTTCACAGAAGAGGAAACGCCCTCTTCCGTCTTCTTCATCCACACCATGCCTTTGGCTCCGTAGCTCTTGACTGCTTCCGTCAGCTTATCTATTTTCTTGCGGGTGTACTCTCCGGCTGCGCCGGTAACACAGATACCGCGGACACTGCCGCCCGCTTCGATGGCATCGGTAAAGACTTTGAACGCACAGTCTCTGACTTTGTCCGTCAGATCGCGCAGTTCAAATCCGAATCTGGTATCAGGTTTGTCGCTGCCGTAACGTGTCATGGCTTCTTCCCAGGTCATGCGCGGGAATGGCGTCTCCACATCGATGCCCTTCATCTCCTTCATGACTCTCTTGAGGAAACCTTCCTGGACTTCGATCACGTCATCCACTTCCACGAAGGACATCTCCAGGTCGATCTGGGTGAATTCCGGCTGACGGTCGGCCCTCAGGTCTTCGTCACGGAAGCACTTGACGATCTGGAAGTACCGGTCAGTTCCTCCTACCATCAGCAGCTGTTTGAAGGTCTGCGGTGACTGCGGCAGCGCGTAGAATCTGCCCAGATTGATCCGGCTCGGCACCAGATAATCTCTGGCTCCTTCCGGCGTGGACTTGATGAGCATCGGTGTCTCCACCTCTGTAAAGCCCTGTTCCGCATAGTAGTTTCTGGCCAGCGTGGTGAGCGCAGCGCGGAAAGAAAGATTGTCCTGCATCTTCTTTTTGCGCAGATCCAGATATCTGTATTTCAGACGCAGATTGTCATCCACATTGTCATCGTCTTTGATGTAGATCGGCGGCGTTTCGGATTTCGAATAGATCACAAGATCATCAGCAATCACTTCGATGTCGCCGGTCTCCATGTCCGGATTCTTCGATTCACGTTCGACGACAACGCCTTTCACGCCGACTACATATTCGCTCCGCAGCGTATCTGCCAACGCGAACAGTTCATCGCTGGTCTCATCATTGAAGACCACCTGCGTGATACCCGTCTTATCTCTCACGTCACAAAAGATCAGTCCGCCCAGATTTCTCCGCTTCTGGATCCATCCGTTCAGAACAACTTTTTCGTCAATATTTTCACTTCTCAGATCGCCGCACATGTGCGTACGCTTATATACCATTCCTGTTTCTCCTTTACTTGGTCAGTTCCTCAACGATGCTGTCAATTGGCACGCTTGTTTGCTCGCCGGATTCCATATCCTTGATCTGCAGCATGCCTTCGGCCAGTTCATTCTCTCCGATGATGACGGTCTTGGCCGCACCAACTCTGTTGGCGAATTTGAACTGGTTCTTGAAATTTCTGCCCATGACGTCCATCTCCGCAGCGACGCCGCGCAGTCTCAGATCGTGCATCAGCGTCAGAGCAAATGCTTTTGCTTTATCTCCCATAAATGCGATGAACACTTCCGTTCCTGCAGGCTGCGGAATCTCAACGCCGCAGGCTTCCATGGTCATGAGGATTCTCTCCTTGCCCATTCCCCAGCCAACGCCAGGCGTGGACGGTCCGCCGATTTCCTCGATGAGGCCGTCATATCTGCCGCCGCCGCATACAGTGCCTTGTGCCCCGATTTTATTCGTCACGAATTCAAAGGCTGTCTTCGTGTAGTAATCGAGTCCTCTGACGATCTTCGGATTGACAACGTACTTGATTCCAAAAGCATCGAGATTGGCTTTCAGTTGTTCAAACGCTTCTCTGCAGTCGTCGCAGAGGAAGTCCAGCATCATCGGCGCATCCTTGACCAGTTCCTGATCGATTGGGGACTTGCAGTCAAGGATTCTCATTGGATTCGTATGGAATCGTTCCTGACAAGTTGGACAGAGTTCGTCGTACTTCGGCTCCAGGAATCTACGCAGCGCGTCTCTGTGCTTACCTCTACACTCCGGACAGCCGACACTGTTGATCTGCAGTTCCACATCCGTGATTCCCATCTCGTTGATGAAGTCATATCCAATGGCGATGATCTCAGCATCTGCCATCATGTTCATAGTGCCGAAGGTCTCGACGCCAAACTGATGGAATTCCCTGAGTCTGCCTGACTGCGGTTTCTCATATCTGCAGCACGGAATGTTGTAGTAAACCTTCGTCGGCTGCGGATCCGCATAGGTTTTGTGTTCACAGAGTGCTCTGCAGACCGGCGAGGTCCCTTCCGGACGCAGTGTAATGCTTCTGTTTCCGAAATCCTTGAAGGTATACATCTCTTTCTGCACGATGTCTGTCGTATCGCCTACACCTCTCTGGAACAGCTCCGTATGTTCGAAGATCGGAGTTCTGATCTCTTTGAAACCGTATCTTCTGCAGATCTCGGCAAACTTCTCTTCGATATAGTGCCACTTATAGACCTGATCCGGCATTACGTCTTTGGTTCCCTTAGGTGCGTTTGTTAACATGTCTGTTCCTCCTTAGTTTCAGCTTCCTGTTCGAAGAAGCCTTTTCTCTTTCTTTCTATCATTTCATCGATCCTGTCGATGTATATTTCGTAGTTGCTTACGTTTGCCACACGTTCCAGCCTGTTCTCCGACGGAAAGTAGATCTTACTGATCCCGCCGGCACCCAGAGCCAGATTCGACTGGGCTTCCTCCATGATACGGATGTTGTAGAGCCCCGGCCTGTCGTCAGCTGTGAATCCGATGTTCTCCGTATTCCCTGAGGTATGCTTCTGACGATACAGGTAGTACGGCTGATACCCGCGGCTTCGCAGGGTCTCATGGGCCTCTGCCAGCATCTGCTCACGGAGTTCTTCGTCTTTATAATTGAAGTTCTCGTCCATCTCCTTGAGCCGTGACGCCCGTTTGACTGCCAGCGTATGGAGTGTGATGTTTCCGGCGCCCAGCCTGATGATCTCATCCAGACTGTTTGCGAAATCTTCTTCTGTCTCCTCAGGCAGACCGGCAATCAGGTCCGCATTGATCACTTCTACGCCGGCTTTATGAGCCATTGCAAAAGCTTCATAAACGTCATCTACCGTATGTCTGCGACCAATCAGATCAAGCGTCTTCTGCTTCATGGACTGTGGATTGATGCTGATTCTGTCCACCCCGTGATCGGTCAGAATGCGGAGTTTCCCTTCCGTGATGGTATCGGGCCGTCCGGCTTCCACCGTATACTCCCGTACGCCGCCTAATGCAAAGGCATCACTGACTTTAGTGAGAAGTCTGTCGAGCTGCTCCTCATTGAGAGACGTCGGCGTTCCCCCGCCGAAATACAGTGTTTCTACGCTGTAGCCTGCTGCCTTTGCGGCAGTGCCGGCATAATCGATTTCTCTGCCGAGGGCCTCCAGATACGGTTCCATGGCTTCTTGTTCCACCTGATTGCTGGTGAAAGAACAGTAGAGACATCTGGTGGGACAGAACGGGATCCCCACATATACGGACAGACTCTTCGACGCCGGTTTTCCGGCTTTCTCCCGCTGGTATTGCAGGATGTCGCAGACCAGATCCGCCTTGCTTTCATGAACCAGATACTGTTCCATGAGCACCCTCTTCGGGTCCTCGCTTCTGTCTGCGATTTCTCCGGCCAGTTTGACCGGACGAATGCCCGTCAGGATGCCCCATTTGGGACTTTTACCAGTCATGGCCGAGAGATCACGGTAGATCTGACGTTTGACGTCTTCCTTATCGCCCCGGAAATCATATTCCAGCACTCTGTCACCGTCTTCACCGTAATCAGACGGCTGCAGAAACTCTTTGATCAGTTCTTCGTACTGGCTTGTATTGTCTATGTTGTTAAAGATAAATCTATACAAATGGATTGTGTTCTTTCTCGAATCCTATGTTCGTAGGTCCCATATGGCCCGGAAACACCTGTGTTTCATCAGGCAATGGCCAGAGTTTCTCATGAATGGACGATTCCAGCGCTTTGAAGGAACAGCCCGGGAAGTCCGTTCTGCCGATGGATGCCTGAAACAGCGTATCTCCGCTGAAGAGCGTATTTTCTTCCGGAATGTAGACGCACATGCCGCCCGGGGAATGACCCGGTGTAAAGAGAAATTTCAGGTGTAATCCGCCGATGTCCATTTCCTCTTCATCATCTACATAGAGATCCGCATCGATGGAGGTCGGTTGGCCGAACTGACGGCTCATATTGAAGTTCTCGTCGCCCAGCATTTCCTTCTCATTGACGTTGGCGACGACCTTCGCGTCCGGAAAATCACTTTGGAATCCTTCTACTCCCATGATATGGTCTGCGTGACCATGGGTTAGGATAATATATATTATGTCAATTCCCATTTCCTTGATCTTTTCAGCGATTTTGCTGTTGTAGGAACCGGGATCGACGAGAAAACCCTGCATGGTGTCCTCGTTGAACACGAGGTATGTGTTGGTGCCGATGGCGCCTGTTGGTATATTGTAGACCTGCATGTGTCTCCTTCCCTTATCAGAACAGTTTGCGGCTTTCCAGCAGGATGGTTACTGGTCCGTCGTTATGGATCCTGACCATCATTTCCGCCTGAAAGACGCCTTCTTCCACGTGAATGCCGTTTTCCTCAATCAGCGCGATGACCTTACGATACAGGGCGTCAGCTTCTTCCGGACCTGCTGCCGTGAAATAGCTCGGCCTGTTGCCTTTGCGCACGTCACCCAGAAGTGTGAACTGGGATACGGCCAGAATCTCTCCGCCGATATCCTGCACGCTCAGGTTCATCACACCGTTCTCATCGTCAAATACTCTGAGGGCGGATACTTTCTTGGCGATGTACGCAGCATCCTTCTCCGTATCGCCTTCCTCGACACCGATCAGAACCATCAGGCCCTTTCCGATGCTTCCTGTGACCGCTCCGTCGACAGTCACGCTGCTTTCTGTTACTCTCTGTACGACTGCTCTCATCCGTTCCCCTTATCCATTGTATCTGTACGCATCCAGAATGCCAGGTATGCCTTTGAACGAGCGGCATATCTTCTCAATCTGGGATCTGTCGCTGATCATCAGCATCAGATTGATATTGACGGTATCATCTTTGCCTTCTCTGGCGTTGAGACCGATGATTCTCACATCCATGTCCTCACAGACCTTAGAAATGCTGGAGAGAAGTCCTTTCTGGTCCTTTGCCACAACACTGATTTCGCCGTGATAGGATTTATCCGTGAGCTCCGGATCCCAGCTGACTTCAATCAGACGGTCTCGTTCTTTCTCATCAAGTGCTTTGATGTTATCGCAGTCCGTTCTGTGAACGGTGATGCCTCTGCCTTTGGTGATGTATCCGACGATCTCGTCGCCCGGGACCGGCGTGCAGCAGCGGGCAATGCTGATCATCAGATTGTCTACCCCTTCGACCACAACACCTGTTTCCGCGTCAGCGGTCCGGAACTGGCTCGCTCGCTTCTGGGTCTTCTCGCTGATTTCGTTCAGATCGTCGATGAGGGATTTGTCCTTTTCCTTTTTCTCCAGTGCAAGCCTGTCGTCCTCGTAGCTCTGGAGCAGATTTGCGATCTTTGTCTGGAGATTGCCGCCGTAGCTGAGCTGGTTGTAGAGATCGTCAGAATCCTTGAAACCGAACTCCTTCGCCGCTCTTGCGATATAGGTGTTGGTCATGAGGATTCTAGGATCGTAACCTTTCCTTCTCAGATACTGGGCGAACATATCCTTGCCCTTGTCGACCGCGTCATTCTTGTTCTCCTTTTTGAGCCACTGACGGATCTTGTTTCTGGCGGAACTGCTCTTGGCAATCTTCAGCCAGTCGATACTCGGGCCAGGCGCGTTCGGTGATGTGACGATGTCAACGATATTGCCGTTTTCCAGCTGATAATCAATGGTGACCATCTTCCCGTTGACCTTGGCGCCGACACACTTGCAGCCGACGTCTGTATGAATCTTGAATGCAAAATCAAGCGGCGTCGCACCGGCAGGAAGTTCGATAACATCCCCTTGCGGTGTGAATACGAATACCTGGTTGGAGAACAGATCCATCTTGAGAGATTCCATGAACTCCTTCGGATCATTGACGTCTTTCTGCCATTCCAGCGCCTGCCTGAGCCAGCTGAGCTTCACTTCCTCTTTGTCGTCGGTGATGCCTTCCTTGTACTTCCAATGGGCCGCGATACCATACTCCGCGATACGGTGCATTTCCTGCGTCCTGATCTGGATCTCAAAAGGTCTGCCGGAATCACCGATGACCGTCGTATGCAGCGACTGGTACATGTTCGGCTTTGGCATCGCGATATAATCCTTAAATCTGCCTGGAATCGGCGTCCACATAGTGTGGACGAGTCCCAGAACCGCATAACAGTCTCTGACTGTCTTCACGATGATTCTGACGGCCATTAGATCGAAGATTTCATCCAGACTCTTGTGCTGGTACTTCATCTTCTTGTAAATGCTGTAGAAGTGCTTGGATCTGCCATACGTCTCATGCTCGATTCCAATTTCATCCAGCGATTTGCTGATTTTCTCCACGACTTCGTTGATTGCACTTTCACGCTCGCCCTTTCGCTCGCTGACCTGTTCCGCCAGATCGTAATAGGCGTTCGGTTCCAGGAATTTCAGCGCGATATCTTCCAGTTCCATCTTCATAGAGTAGATACCGAGTCTTGCGGCGAGCGGCGCATAGATATCCAGCGTCTCCTGACATTTCTCGATGATCTTCTCATGGGTCATGTAGTTGATTGTTCTGAGATTGTGGAGCCGGTCAGCCAGTTTGATAATGAGAACGCGGATATCCTTGGACATTGCCAAAAACATCTTACGCAGGTTCTCTGCCTGACGTTCTTCCTTGCTCTCGAACTTCAGGGCACTCAGTTTGGTGACGCCGTCCACCAATTCCGTGACTTCTTCGCCGAACTCTTTTTTCATATCCTCCATAGTGTATGGAGTGTCTTCGATGACATCATGAAGAAGCCCCGCAGCAATGGTCTCCTGATCCATGCCGAGTTGGGCCAGTATTTCCGCGACCGCGACAGGATGGATCAGATACTCCTCTCCGGATTTCCGGAGCTGGTTCCGATGCATCTCATCAGCAATATCGAATGCCCTTCCGATGAGTTCCGTATCGTAGTTCGGATTGTATTTTTTAATTTTGCTGAGGAACTCTTTTTTCTTCATGATTACTTACAGTCTGAATTCGTCTTCTGTCTGTTTTGGTTCTTCCTTCTTCTGTCCGCCTTTGACATAGCGTTTGGAACGTTTCTTGTTTGCTTCTTTCTTGACGTCGGCCTTCTTTGAAGGTGCCTCCGCTGGTGCTTCTGGTGCTTCCGCAGTCTCTGCAGCCTCCGCTTCTATTTCGCTGATTGGTTCGTCTGCTTTTACCGTCTCTTCCGGAATCAGTTCTTCATCCTTTGGAACTTCTACCTTCTTCGGTACATATGGCTTGCCTTCTTTTTTGGCTTTTTTCTTAGCCTTTTTCTCGGCTTCCTTGATCTGTCTCTGATACTCTGTAGTTCTGCCTCTCTTGCCCAGTTCAAAGAAGAACGGTGAGCAGACGCAGATTGAGGAATATGTACCGGCGAGTACACCTACCATCAGCGGGAATACGAATTCTCTGATGGACTCTCCCGCAATGATGACGATCGGCACCATGACGATGATGGTGGTCAGGGACGTCATGAGGGATCTTCCCAAAGTCTGAGAGATACTCTGATCGATGGTCTCCTTGAGCGTGCCACGTTTCATATACCGTATGTTCTCTCTGATACGGTCGAATATTACGATGGTATCGTTGATGGAATAACCGACTACTGTCAGAATGCCGGCGATGAACGGGTTATCTACGGTGATACCGAATATAGCGTAGAAGGATATGACGATAAGTACGTCATGCAGCACGCCCAGCATAGCCGCGCCGCCGAATTTCCATTGTCTGAACCGGATTCTGATGTAGATCATCATACATATCGCAGCTATGATGATAGCCAGAATCGCATTGTTCCGGAGTTCCTTGCCGACGGAAGGTCCGAAGTACTCCTGCGTCACGATATTATCGTTACCTTGAATTCCAAAGGCGTCGTTGATGGCCGTAATGACTTCTGCCCTGCCGGCCTTGTCCAGTGACTCAACGGTTCTGATCACGATCTGATCATTATCTGAGCCAGCATAGATGATCTGCGGATTCAAATCGAAATCCTTGATCGCCTTATCAACCTGCTCGATCTTGACCTGCTTGCCCATATCCAGCTGAATCATGGTGCCGCCGGTAAAGTCGATGCCGTAGTTCAGTCCTCTGATCACACCGAAGGCCAGACCGATGATCAGGATACCCGCGGAAATGCAGTAGAAGATCTTACGTTTCTCCATGATCGGCAGCGTCTTCGAAAAATGGAATGTTGCTGAATTGTCCTCTTTGATACCGAAGAAGGATTTCTTCGCAAACTTATCGCTGCCTGCCATCAGCTTGACATAGAGCTGGGTGATAAATACAGCTGTGAAGATGCTGACGATAATACCTACCATGAATGTGTAAGCAAATCCCTTAACAGCACTCGTTCCGATTTCATATAGGATGACGGCAGCAATCAGTGTCGTTACCTGAGAGTCGATGACGGTGGTCATGGCTCGCTTGGAACCTGTCTCAGTCGCCACGCGCACGGTTCGTCCAAGGGTGATTTCCTCCCGTATACGCGAGAAGATAACGACGTTCGCGTCGACCGCCATACCGATGGAAATGATGATACCTGCGATGCCCGGCAGCGTCAGTACTGTGCCCATGGAAGACATGATGTTCAGAATCAGAACAACATAGAGCAGCAGCGCGATGTCAGCGCAAAGGCCAAGGCCTCTGTAGATGAACAGCATGAGCAGAAGTATGATGGCAAGACCGATGAGTCCGCCGATCACACTCATCTCAAGTGCGTTGTATCCGATGGTTGCCGACTGCACGGAAGAAGTTACCTCGTTGAGTGTAATCGGCAGTGCACCGCCGTTGATCTGCGCTGCCAAACGCTGTGCTTCTTCCAAGTCGAAATCTCCTGTTATCGTACAGGTGCCGCCCAGAATCGGTTCGTTAACATGCGGTGCTGAAATAATCTGATCGTCCAGAACGATGGCGATGGCGCCGCCGTCTACCCCTTCGACAGACGATGTAACTTCGCCGTTATAGGCTTTTGTCGTCGCTTCTCCGAATGCATCCGCACCTTTCCTGTCGAACTGAAGATTGACCGCGTACCCAGTGGACTGGTCATCTCTGGCTGCTTCCGCTTTCTTAACGTTGCTGCCTTCCAGAACAATGGTACCGTCTGCCAGCATGAACTGGAGTTTGGCGGTCTTGCCGATGAGCTCAATCGCCTCTTCAGGGTCATCTACCTCCGGAATCTCTACTCTGATCCTGTTCTGTCCCTCGATGGTGATTGTCGGCTCACCTAGTCCGTTGGCATTGATGCGGTTTTCAATGACCGTCTGGGTCTGCTCCATAGCCTGACGGAGTTCGTCGTCAGACATTCCTTTGATGTCCTTGGCGTCAGCCTCCATGACTACATACACGCCTCCCTTGATATCAAGGCCAAGGCTCATTCTGTCTTTGAGCGGTGAAATCGGACCGATTCCGGTCACAGTAACCAGCCATCCGAATATCACGCACAGGACAATAAAAACTGCTAAAATTTTTCTGAGTGTGTAATTCATCGAATCCTCCGCTATATTATGTAAGAATTTGATTGATTGATAACGGATTTTTAAAAACAATCATCCATTTAATCATTCATAGTATTATACAATTTTTTACTATTCCAAACAAGCCTAAAAGCATTGATTTTCCTGCAAAAACAGCCCTTTTTTCACCATTAAAAACGCCGCATCGTCAAACGACGCGGCGCTCTATCTCATAATGTGTTGAAAATGAAGATTATTCCGTTGCTTCTTCAGCCGCTTCTGCAACTTCTTCCGCAGCTTCTTCGACTGTTTCCTTAACAGACTCTTCCGGAACTGCTTCGCTGACTGCCTCTTCGACTTCTTCAACGTCCTCTACAACAGCAGCCTTCTTCATTCTCTTTGGCTTGGACTTCCTTGCCTCATGCTTTTCAGCATCGGCAACCTCATCATAATCATCAACAGAAGCCTTTTCGCCGTGGCTAGGACCCTGCTTCACGACCTTGGATACTGCCCATCTCATGAACTCGATCTTTACCTTGTCAGGGCCTACCTGAACAATGATGGACTCCTCTTTGGTCTTGACGACCTTGCAGCAGATTCCGCCGATCGTTACGATCTCATCTCCTACGCCAATACCGGCTCTCATAGCCTTTGTTTCTTTTTCTCTCTTCTTCTGTGGTCTGATCATAAGGAAGTACATTACTGCGAACAGAAGTACCAGAATCAGAATTGAAAACATCGATCCGCCCATTAGTTAATTCCTCCTGTAGTTTTATGTTTTAATGGTTTATTGTATCAATAATCATGGTGCCGGCTGTGGGGGTCGAACCCACACGGTGTCGCCACCACGGGATTTTGAGTCCCGCACGTCTGCCAATTCCATCAAGCCGGCGTGATGGAATAATTTTAACATCAGACATTTACGATTTCAAGTTCTTCATCCTTGATTTTTACCATATGCTTGCGCGCTAACCAGCTATACATGATCGGAATGATGAACAGCGTTGTAGCTGTTGCGTATAGTAAGCCTCCGATGCATGTAATGGCCACAGGCTGTACCATTTCAGCGCCCTGCCCGAGCCCAAGCGCCAACGGAATAAGGCCCAGTATCGTAGTGGTCGCGGTCATCAGTACAGGACGCATTCTGACAGCTCCTGCCTGAATGATAGCGCTCTCCATGTCCATTCCTTCCAGCCTGAATCTGTTAATGCAGTCAACAAGAACGATTCCATTGTTGACAACGATACCGACGAGCATTACAAATCCCATCATGCCTATTACGCTGAGAACCTGATTGGTTGTGAGAAGAGCGAGCATGCCTCCGGTAAAGGCAAGCGGCAGCGTAAATATGATGATAAACGGCGATCTCAGAGACTGGAACTGGGCTACCATGATCAGATATACCAGAATGATTCCTACGATAAGCATCAGCAGCATCTTCTTCATGGATTTCATGATTTCTTCATTTTCACCGCTGTATTTCACCTCTACGCCCGGTTTGACCAGATTCTCATTGTTGATCATCCTTTTCACATTAGCAGTGACTTTCGTTATGTTGTAGTCATCCTTCACGCCAGCCGTAACGTTCAGACTTCTCCTCTGATTATCATGATTGATCGAAGTCAGAGAAGCGTCTCTGCTGATAACAGCGATGCTGGTAAGAGAAACTTTCTCTTTCGAGCCGTCCGCCTTATCAACAACAAGCTTCATGTCCGTCAGATCCTGAAGAGTGAACCCGCCCTTTGTCGTGTTTCCGACAGTTACATCGATCGTCTCACCATCTGTTGACAATTTGGTCGCGGCCTTATCGTCAGAGAGTTTGGACGATATCTGCTGGAATACCTGAGCCACTGTCAATCCATTTCTCATGGCTTCATTTTTATTGACCGTTACCTTGACTTCTTCTGTACTCGACTCTGTTATGTCAGAGACCTCTTCCAGTGATACAACGTCTCTGAGCCGGTCCTCTATATTCATTGCGGACATGCGCAGCTTGTCAAGATCGTCACTGTACAGTTTGATTGAAACGCCGGTGCCGCCCATGTATTCGCTCATGTCCATGTCTGCTGAAGTAATTGCTTCGCAGTCGTTCTCAGCACATATTTTCTCTATGACCTTTGCAACCTTTTTCCCCTGCTCGGCCTTATCATCGTCAAGCACGATGTACAGCATTGTTTCCCTGACATCGTTTTCGTCATCGGAAGATACGCCGAACATGCTCGACAGGTTGGATGAAAGCATGACTCCGACGGATTCCACGCCGTCAATCTTTCTGACTTCTTCGCTTATTTTGTCATTCACTCTCATGGTATCCTCCAACGTACTGTCCTCAGGCATAGTAACGTTGGCGGATATTTGTGAAGTTGACATAGAAGGCATGAATTCAAAGCCTCTGATTAGCAGCACGCCTGATGAAGCAAACAGCAGAACAAGCGCTGCGAGCACAAGTCTTTTTTTATGCAGGAGTGCCCAGGCCGCAGACCTCTTGTACCAGGCAACAACTCTGCCGTTCTGTGAGATTACAGATTTGGCTGTTTTGCGCACGAGAAGCCCCTTTGCTACTGCAGGCACGAATGTAAGGGCTATGATCAGGCTCGCAAGGAGCGAATACGTAACGGTAAGCGCAAGGTCAGTAAACAGTTCCCTTGTGATGCCATCTATGAAGACGATTGGTACAAATACACATATGGTAGTCAAAGTCGATGCCGTGATTGCGCCGGCTACCTGTGAAGCTCCTGAAACTGCTGCCTGAACAGGAGAATAGCCCATAGAACGCAGTCTGTACGTGTTCTCGATCACTACAATCGAGTTGTCTACGAGCATTCCAACGCCAATGGCAAGACCCGACAGGGAAATCATGTTTATCGTTACGCCTGTGAAGTACATCAACGCAATTGCGAAGATGACACTGACCGGAATGCTGATGGCAGTTATCGCCGTCGGTCTGATGTCTCTCAGGAAGAACAGCAGCACGAGTATTGCGAAGATTGCACCAAGAAGCAGATCTCTGAATACGGAATTAATGACGATATGGATATACTTGCCCTGGTCCATCAGAGGGGAGAATGTAAGGCCCTTATGCTCTTTTTCGAGCTTTTCGAATTCCTCTGAAATGTTGTCTGCAACCGTTGCTGTGGCATATGTGGACTGCTTGGTAAAACTGAGCAGAACACCGTTCTCTCCATTGATTTTGGCGTAGGCGTCACCATCGTCCACAATATAGGAAACCGTCGCAATATCCTTTACCCTGATCGGCGCCACCCCGTCAATGTCCATATCAAAGAGAATCAGATTCTTCAGCTCGTCGGGATCCTTAATCTTGTCGCCGACGCTTACGAGAATCTTAGCGTCATTATCAGTAACATAGCCTGCCGGCATGGAGAAATTCTGCGCGTTCAGCAGCGCAGAAACATTGTCCATGGTGATGATGCCGGTCATATCGGCACTGTCAAGCGCCGCCTGCTTTTGCGACTCTATCTGCGACAGCGTGCTCTGCAGCTGCATCACTGTAGACTGAAGCATGCTCTGTGTTGCAGCCAGATCGGAATACGCTGTGCCCAGCTGGAATGTCGCGTTGCTCTTCTGTGTCTGTAGATCGCTAATTGTATCATTAAGAGCGCTGATCTTCTGTTTCAGTTGCTCGACACCTTCTTCCAGCTGCTTTGCACCCGGCGTGTTTTCGGTACCGTTCTTCAGCGCGTCAATCTGCTGCTGGAGATTCTCGTAATCTCTTTCATAGCTTGTGCTGGTAGGATCCAGCGCAGCTTGCCGTGCTTCCAGCTGTCCAATCAGCATATTAAGCTCATCGAGCTCGGTTTCCAGTTTGGTTCTCTGATTCTCCAGTTCGCCTTTTGCCTTTTCCGCCTGATTGATAGCAGAATCAAATCCGGACGTGGCGCTGCCCGCAGTATCATTGATCTGTTCTTTTCCCTTGCTGACCTTCGAAGACCCTTTCTTTGCCTGATTGATCCCGCCCTTGACTTTGCCCTCGCCCTCGTTGAACTTGGAACGGATGGCGTCGGACACGTCATCATTTACTTTATCGATTTTATCCTGATCCAGTACAACCTGGATTCCTTCATCGATCATTCCGATTTTGTTAACCGAAGCGACACCCTCAATTCCTTCCAGATCATCCTCTATGTTGTCCTTGACGAATCTGGATACCTCAACCGGTGTCTTCCCCTTTAAGCCGACCGCAGCAACGGTAACAGGCATCATGTTAAGGTTCATCTTGATTACGAGAGGTTTGCTGGCTGTGTCAGGGAAGTTTCCCTCGATCTGATCTATCTTATCGCGGATATCCACGGACATTGAATCCATGTCAACATCATCGGTGAACTCAAGAGTAACCACCGAGTAGTTGTCAGATGAAACGGATGAAATGTCATTGAGTTTGGAAAGAGTCGCCAGCTGTTGCTCGAGAGGTTCTGTGATTTCTTTTTCGATCTCCTCTGCGTTCGCGCCGGGATAAGTCGTCATGACAACAGAATAAGGCGCGCTGACGCTCGGCATGAGGTCAGGCGTCATGCTGTATAGCGCAACTACGCCAAAAACGATGGCGATAATGACTCCTACAAAGATTGTGAATGGACGTTTGACGCTGTATTTCGTCAGCATTTAATCCCGCTCTCCTTTTATATGAAGTACCATCAAATCAGGTACAATAAAAATACAGTAAGATGTTACCATTTTATGGTGTGATAAGCAATGATAAAGATATTAACGCCGGGAGTTTCTCTCCCAGAAAACACCTGCCTCGTAACCCTGTATTCCTTTCTCTTTTTCAGCCATCTCGAGTCTCTGCTGTGCCCAGACGCAATACTGTTCGTTCTTCTCAATACCAATGAAGTGACGGCCTAGTTTCTTCGCTGTGACGCAAGCCGTCCCTGACCCCGCGAAGGGATCAAAAACAAGGTCACCCTCATTGGAACTGGCAAGTATGAGTTTTGCCATAAGCTTCTCCGGCTTCTGCGTAGGGTGCGCCGTATTCTCAGGCATGGACCAAAACGGGATGGTGATATCGTCCCAGAAGTTGGACGG
>JAILDT010000091.1 GCA_024689085.1 Clostridia bacterium
TGCAGGCAACGTCGCGCAGGCAGAACTTATTATCTGCGGCGGCTATGGACTGGGAAGCGAAGCAGTCTGGCATAAACTCGAAACGCTGGCTGACAGACTCGGCGGAGCCGTGGCATGCACGAGAGCGGCCCTCGATGCGGAATGGGGTTGCACCGAAGACTCCATGATCGGTACCAGCGGCAAAGCTGTGCGGCCGAAAGTGTATATCGGGTTCGGTATTTCCGGCGCCGCCCATCACACATGCGGCATTGCAGGAGCCGATACCATCATCAGTATCAACAACGATAAGGATGCCGACGTATTCGCGGCGTCTGACTACAAAGGAGTATTGGATGCGGAGCAGGTCATCGACGCCCTGCTCGCAGAAACAGAATAAGGGGTGAAACTTTGAGAAAAAACAACTTCGACATTACGTTCATCGTGATCATCGTGATCCTGGCCATGAGTTCGCTCAGGACCGGAATCAGCAACCCGACAGAGTGGCTGGTGGATAAGATGCTGCTGCTTCCGGGCATCATCATCGGTCTTTCCTTCCATGAGTTCGGGCATGCTGTCGTCGCCTACAAGCTGGGCGATAATACACCGAAACTGCAGGGCAGAGTCACACTCAATCCGATGGCTCACATCGACTGGATGGGTCTGGCCGCGCTGTTCTTCTGCGGATTCGGCTGGGGGCAGCCTGTACAGATCAATCCATATAATTTCAATCACAGAAGAAGGGACGAGCTGTTCGTCGCGCTGGCGGGCGTCGTCATGAACCTGCTGCTGGCGATTGTCTTCGCCGTCATTGCCAAGGTGGTCCTGATGGCTGCCGGAAGCGAATGGGTCATGTACAACACCATCGGCAAGGGTGTCTGGATGATCATCATCTACGCGATCCAGATTAATCTGGTTCTCATGATTTTCAATCTGATTCCATGTCCGCCGCTGGACGGCTTCAATATCATCGCCAACATATTCGGATTTGCGGGGACACAGACCTACTGGAATATCTACAGATACGGCAGCTGGATTCTTGTGATTATCATCGTGTGCGGTGTGACCGGCATGATTATTTCGCCGTGCGTTCAGTTCTTCATGAACATTATCTGGAACATCATCATATAAGATCGAGGGGTATCGATGGGAAGAACAGATTATCTGGACAAATTGAATGACAAACAGCGGGAAGCAGCCATGTGCACGGAAGGTCCGCTTCTGATTCTCGCAGGCGCAGGCAGCGGCAAAACCAGCACCATGACCTGCAGAATCGCCTATCTCATCCGGGAGATGGACGTGCACCCGTACAACATCCTGGCGGTCACCTTCACAAACAAGGCGGCCAAGGAAATGCGGGACAGAGTGCAGAAACTCATCGGCGAAGGCGTCAACATGTGGATCCTCACGTTCCATTCGGCGTGCCTGCGGATTTTGCGCCGTCACGCGGAAGTGCTGGGATACGGCAGAGATTTCGCCGTCTACGATCCGACGGACCAGAAGACGGTCGTCAAAAACATCTGCAAGGAGCTGAACATCGATACGAAGAAGTTCACGCCGTCCTACTTTCTGGGCATCATCTCCCACTGCAAAGAACAGCGAATCTCTGCGAAGGACTACAACAACATCTTCGGCACGGATTTCAAGGAGCAGATGGTGGGACAGGTCTACGGGCAATACGAGAAGATTCTGAAGAAGAACAACGCCATGGATTTCGACGATCTGCTGCTGAAGACGGTGGAACTGTTTGAGCAGGATGAAGAAATCCTGCTGATGTATCAGAACCGGTTCCGGTACATCATGGTAGATGAGTACCAGGACACAAACATGATACAATACACCTTCCTGCGGCTTCTGGCAGATGCCCGCGACGGGGACGGAAACGTGCGCCGGAATCTCTGCGTCGTCGGTGACGACGACCAGTGCATCTACCAGTGGCGCGGCGCGGACATCCGCAACATCCTGGAATTCGAAAAGGATTTTCCGGGCGCAAAGACCGTAAAGCTCGAGCAGAATTACCGCTCGACAGCCAACATTCTGGCGGCGGCCCATTCCGTCATCTCCCACAACAGAGGGAGGAAGGCCAAGAAACTCTGGACCGACGCGGAAGACGGAAATAAGATCATCTACTACAATGCCGATGATGAGAAGGACGAGGCGCGGTTCATCGCCAGCGAGATCAACAGGCTCGCGGGAGCGGATGAAGCGGGGGAGGACTATCGGCAGTTCGCTATTCTCTACCGGACCAACGCCCAGTCCAGAACCTTTGAGGAAGCTTTGTCCACCAGGGATATCCCATACCGGGTGCTGGGCGGCCTCAGATACTACGACAGAAAAGAAATCAAGGACATGATGTGCTACATGCGTCTGGTGCAGAACCGGGCGGATGATCTGGCGCTCGTCCGTATCATAAATGAACCGAAGAGAGGAATCGGCGGCAAGACACTGGAGAAACTCCGGACACTCGCGCAGGTCAGAGGAAGCAGTCTCTTCGATGTGCTGCTGGATGATGAGGTCATCGCCTCTTTCAGCTCGAAGGTGTCCGAGAATCTCAGAAATCTGGCGGGTCTCATCGAGTCCTACGGCATCGAGCGGGATAACATGAAACTCTCGGATCTGTACGACGGACTCCTCGTCAACTCCGGCTACATGAAAGCGCTGGAAGATCAGCATACCGTTGAAGCGGAAAGCCGGCTTGAAAACCTGATGGAATTCAAGACCGTCATTGCAGGATACGAGAAGGAAGATCCGAATATGAACCTGGCGGAGTTCATGGAACGGATTGCGTTGCTCGCCGATGTGGATAACCACGACGCGGAAGAGAACGCGGTGACACTCATGACACTCCATAGCGCCAAGGGACTGGAGTTCCCATACGTGTTCATGCCGGGTATGGAGGACGGACTCTTCCCGGGATGGAGAGCCTTTGACAGGGAGGACGGTCTGGAAGAAGAACGGCGACTCTGTTACGTCGGCATTACCAGAGCCAAGAAACGCCTGTGGCTGACCAGCGCCAGGACGAGAACACTCTACGGAAGGACGGACTACACCCGTGAGTCGGTGTTCCTCCGCGAACTCGACCAGAAGCTGATGGATGGCGACGGTATTTACGAGAAGAAAGACAGAAAGACGGAAGGCGTCTTCCGGGACGGTGCTTCCGCGGGGACTCCATTCAAACCATTCGATCAGCTGAAGTACGCCCAGGCGCAGACCAAGCAGAAGGCGGAAGCCATGGCGAAGGCTGCAGGGCAGAGTTTCCAGGTAGGAGACAGGGTGGCTCACGCCAAGTTCGGTGAAGGAAGGGTCCTCGAGGTCAGCGGTCAGGTGATACGCATCGAATTTAAAGATCAGGTCAGAAAACTTGCTCTGGGCATCGCGCCTCTGGAAAAACTGTGAAATCACAATGAAAAAGAGAATCGAAGAATTAGTCACAATACTGAATGAAGCATCCAAGGCCTACTACCAGCAGGACAGAGAAATCATGTCCAATCAGGAGTACGACACTCTGTACGATGAACTCGCCGCTCTCGAGAAGGAGACGGGCATCGTCATGGCACAGAGCCCAACGGTGAACGTTGGATATGAGGTCGTGAGCAGTCTCCCGAAGGAGCCCCATCCATCCCCGATGCTGTCTTTGGATAAGACGAAGGACGTGGAGGAACTGCAGCGCTGGCTGGGCGATAAGGAGGGCCGGCTGTCCTGGAAACTGGACGGGCTCACCGTTGTACTGACCTATGAGGACGGCAGGCTGGCCAAAGCAGTCACGCGCGGCGACGGGGTCATAGGAGAAGTCATCACTGCCAACGCCAGGACCTTCATCAACATTCCGGTATCGATTCCTGAGAAGGAACAGGTCGTCGTAAGAGGCGAAGCTGTCATCAGTTACAGCGACTTCGAAGAAATCAATACGGACGGGACGTACAAGAATCCCCGGAATCTCTGCAGCGGATCAGTTCGGCAGCTGAACAGCAAAATCACCGCGGATCGCCGCGTGAGATTCTACGCGTTCTCACTCGCCGCAGGCGGTGGGGAGTTCCGGTTCCGCCACGAACAGGCGGAGTGGATGAGGAGTCAGGGTTTCGAGACAGTCGACGATATGCCGGTGACGGCTGCGACGGTAGCAGATGCCGTTGCGGAGTATGCCCGCAAAATAACCGACTTTGACATCCCGTCAGACGGGCTGGTGCTGATCTATGACGATATTGCCTACGGCAGATCTCTGGGTACCACAGCGAAGTTCCCGCGGGACTCCATCGCCTTCAAGTGGCAGGATGAGATCAGAGACACGACGCTTCGTGAGATTCTCTGGAACGCGTCCAGAACGGGACTCATCAATCCGATTGCGGTCTTCGACCCTGTAGAACTGGAAGGAACCACAGTCAGCCGCGCTTCCGTACACAATCTGAGTATTGTGAAGGAACTGGATCTGGGCGAGGGAGACACCGTCAGCGTCTACAAAGCAAACATGATCATCCCACAGATTGCGGAGAATCGATCCAAGGGCAAGGAGAAGACGGATGACAGGCAGCCGAGAAAACCTTTCGCTGCGCCGGAGATGTGTCCGGTCTGCGGTCATGATACCGTCGTCAGGAGTGAAAATGGCATCGAAACCGTACACTGTGTCAACGAAGAGTGCCCGGCTAAGATGATCAAGGCATTCACACTGTTCGTCAGCAGAAACGCCATGAACATCGAAGGACTGTCGGAAGCGACGCTGGAAAAGTTTGTGGACGAAGCACTCGTCAGAACCCCTGCGGACCTCTTCCGATTGGAAGACCATAAGGAGCGGATCGTTTCCATGGACGGGTTCGGGGAGAAGTCCTATGAGAATTTGCTGGCTGCTGCGGAGAAAGCCTCGCACACTACGCCGGACAGGCTTCTGTACGCACTTGGCATTCCTAACATCGGCGTAGCCAACGCACGCATGATCTGCCGCGCCTGCAAAAACAACTGGAACCGTATCATGAGCTTGACAGAGGAAGAACTCACGTCCATCGAAGGCATCGGCGACATCATGGCAAAAGCCTATGTGGAGTTTTTTGCAAAAGCTGATAATATAGAGAAGGTAGAAGATCTGCTCAGCATCCTGACCATCGACGAAAGCTTTGCGGAAGCCTCCGACAAGCTGGCAGGAAAGACGTTCGTCATTACCGGCAGCCTGGAACACTTCGGGAACAGGGACGCTGCAAAGGCGAAAATCGAGGAACTGGGCGGAAAGACGGCTGGTTCCGTCAGCAGCAAGACCGATTACCTCATCAACAACGATATTACATCTGGTTCCGGCAAGAACAAGAAGGCCAAGGAACTGGGTATTCCGATTATTACAGAAGAAGATTTTCTGGAGATGATAAAGTGATACTGCCTACAGGAAAACTGGACAGCGATCTGCTGAAACAGATCGTGTTCGATAAAATCACATACAGAAGCGAAGACGTCAGGGTGCGCCCCGGCATTGGGGAGGACTGCGCGCTGATCGACTTCGGGGACTATGACTGCGTCATGTCCACGGACCCGATTTCCTCGACCGTGAGCGACATCGGAAGGCTGGCCATCCACATCACCTGTAACGACATCGCCTCCAACGGCATCCAGCCTCTGGGCATCATGCTGGCCTGTATGCTGCCGGAGGGGACAACGGATGATGATGTGGCGGAAATCATGGATCAGGCAGCTACCGCCGCTGCAGAAGTAGGCGTTGAGATCATCGGCGGACATACGGAGATCACACCATCGGTCGGGCAGCCGCTTATCGTATCCACAGCCATCGGCAAAGCACCGGCAGGGACATCCCAGAGCGGCAACGATATGGAACCGGGTGATTTCATCATGGTGACCAAATCGATTGGACTCGAGGGAACAGCCATCATGGCCAGCGATCATGAAGAGGAAATCCGCCAGGCAAAGGCGGAGGACGGCAGCCGGCTCGTCGGCGACGAAGAGATCGAAACGGCTAAAACCATGTTCGATCTGGTCAGCGTAGTGCCTGAGGGGGTCGCGGCAGGTAAAGTTGGTACCCACGGCATGCATGACATCACGGAGGGCGGCGTGCTGGGCGCGATCTGGGAAATGTGTCAGATTTCCGGCACCGGTGCAGAGGTCTGGGAAGAAGCAGTTCCGATCCAGCCGGAGACGGAGAAAATCTGCAGGCTGTTCCATGTCGATCCGCTGCGCCTCATATCCAGCGGCTCTATGATCATCATCGTGCCAAAGGCGAAGAGAACCGAGATGGAAGAGGCGATGAAAAAAGCAGGCGTCGCCGCCGCTGTTATTGGTATAATAAAAGAAGAATCAGAAGGTATCTGCATGGCGAAGCACACGCTCACATGTGGTTCGGGCTGCATGGGCAGGATCAGAGTCAAAATCGATCCGCCGTACGCAGACGAGATATACAAGACCTGCAGATGATCTAAATTAAGGAGATAATCAGATGGAAACAAATCTTCTGTTCCTGGCTCTACTCCCGGGAATCTTAATCATCGTCTACATCTTCCGAAAGGATAAGGTGGAACACGAACCGGTGAGCCTCATTGTCAGGCTGCTCATATTCGGCGCCATCTCATGCATCCCCGCGATTTTTGCGGAGACGTTCATGGGTTCGCTCATGCCGGCGGGATTCGGGGAAGGAAGCGTTGGCTACGCAGTATTCAATGCGTTCCTGGTTGCGGCCCTCTGCGAAGAGGTATGTAAATTCCTGCTGTTGTGGCTCGGCTCATGGAGAAACCGTAACTATAACTACAGATTTGACGGTATTGTATACGGTGTCTGTGTTGCTGTCGGCTTCGCGCTTCTGGAGAATGTCATGTATGTCATGCAGGGAGGCTTGTACACTGCGCTGATGAGAGGCGTTCTGGCAGTTCCGCTGCACGCCTTCTGCGGCGTGTACATGGGTATCCATTACGGTGCGGCGAAGAGGTATTCCATTGAGGGACAGCACAGCAAAGCATGGGGATCGATTTTCCTGGCGCTGTTCGCTCCGTTCCTCATCCACGGCATCTACGATTCACTGGCGTTCATGGGAGAGTATGGTACGACATTTGTGCTTCTTGCTTTTGTACTGGCCATGTACATCCTCGCGGTAAAAGTCATCAACAGGTACGCCAGAGAGGACTGGCACGCAGGGTTTTATCTCCAGCAGCAGGCAACCATCAACGTGGATGATAAATAATAATTGACGACAAAAAACATAGAGAATATAATCATAGGCAGTCAAATTGCCCTTTGATGGTTCCGTGGGCATGGTTTGGGTCCTGCGCAATAGGATGCCGTGAACCTTGTCAGGTCCGGAAGGAAGCAGCAATAAGCGGATTTTCTTATGTGCCGCAGATAAGCCTTCTCCAACGCCTGCGGGATCATCAAAGGGCAATTTGCCAAAATGGGATAAAGAGAGTCAAGCAAGGGAGTTTATTGATGTACAAAGCGCTTTACAGACAGTACCGCCCGGAAGTCTTCGATGAAGTACTCGGACAGGACCACATCGTACGCATACTGAAGAATCAGATCGCGACCTCGGGAACGAGCCACGCGTATCTTTTCTGCGGCACGAGAGGTACGGGCAAAACCACCACGGCCAGGCTTCTGGCCAAAGGCCTGAACTGTCTTTCTGACGGCGAAAAGCCGTGCGGCGTCTGCGCAAACTGTCAGGCCATCAGAGACGGGAGTTTTCTCGACGTCATAGAAATCGACGCTGCGTCGAACAACGGTGTTGACGATGTGAGAGAACTCAGGGAAAGCGTCAAGTATCCGCCGGCTGTGGGCCGCATGAAAGTGTACATCATCGACGAGGTGCACATGCTCTCGACAGAGGCTTTCAACGCTTTGCTGAAGACTTTGGAAGAGCCGCCGGAGTACGTGACGTTCATTCTGGCGACGACGGAAGTGCACAAACTTCCGGCCACTGTGCTCTCGAGGTGTATGCGTCTGGACTTCCGGAGAGTTCCGGAATCCGTACTGATCAGAGGCATGGAGGATATCTGCGCGAAGATTGGCATCGACGTCACGGAAGATGCCCTCAGGATCATCGCCGCCAATGCGGACGGATCAGTCAGAGACGGTCTGAGCATCCTCGACCAGTGTATTTCCGGCCGGGACAATCAGGTTACCGCAGAAGAAGTGCTGGAATTCCTCGGGGCTTCCGGTGATGAAGACTTTATCGAAATCACGGAACTGGTCCGCAGAAAGAAGACGGAGGAGGCCATCGTGTTCCTGGACGGCGTGCTCTCCGACGGCAAGGATGTGCGCCAGTTCATGCGTGACTGGATCAGCCATTACAGGAATCTGCTCATGGTTCGGTTCATGCGGAACCCTGAGACCGTGATCAACATGTCCGCGGAGAACATCGAGCGTATTCGCCGGCAGGCTGCGGTGATGGAACTGGAGGACATCAACAGAGGCATCATGGAACTGTCGTCCAAGGCTGATGAAGCCAGATGGTCGACACAGCCGCGCATCCTTCTGGAGTTGGCCATCGTTAGGCTCTGCATGGGCGCGGGGCAGGTGCGCGAACTGACAGAAGTCGAGTTTGAAGAGCCGCCGATACCGGCAAGACAACCGGCCGCGCCAGTTGCAAAAGCACCACCGGAACCGACGAAACCTGAGCCAGAACCGGCATCAGAAGTGCCGCAACATGAACCGCAACCGGAACCGTCTGCAGCGAAAGCACCGGAAACGTTCGACTGCGAAGACATCTGGAACAAGGTCTTCGAAGATGGTGAGAGTGAGAAGGGAAGTTTCTATATCATCAGAAACAGCGGACGACTCACATCCATCGATGAGGATACATTCAGCGTTTCCGTCAGCAGCGATATCACCAAACAGCAGGCGGAAAAAAACAGAAAGCTCATCGAGCACCTGGTTGAGAAGCACACAGGAAAGTTCAGAATGATGAAACTGATCCTCGACGAAAGCATCCGGACGGGGCGTTCCGCAGAGGAAATCGCCGCAGAAGGTTCGGATCTTCTGGGCATACAGATAGACATACAATAAAGGAGAGATAACATGGGCAAAGGAATGAAAGCAGGCAAAAAGCCGAAACAGCCTAAGATGAACAACGCGCAGCAGATGGCGCAGATGCAGGCCATGCAGCGTGAGATGGACAAGGTCCAGGAAGAGATCGAACAGATGGAGACCACAGCCACATCAGGCGGCGGCGCCGTCACGGTGACTGTAACAGGCAAGAAGGAAATCAAGGACATCCAGATCCAGCCGGACGCCTGCGATCCGGACGACGTTGAAATGCTCCAGGATCTCATCATGGCGGCTGCCAATGAAGCGCTGCGCCAGATGGAGGAGATTTCACAGGCGGAAATGAATAAGTTCACGTCAGGCCTCGGCCTTCCGGGATTCTAAAATGAAGTATTACGCAAAACCATTAAACAGACTGATCAACGAGCTGTCACGTCTGCCGGGTATCGGCGAAAGGACTGCGCAGCGACTGGCGCTCCACAT
>JAILDT010000130.1 GCA_024689085.1 Clostridia bacterium
TTTGCTTCAGAGCAAAAGATTAGTTCTTGGTTCGATTCCGAGTGGGGGTGCCAGAGTAAGAAAGGCCCGAAACCATAATCGTTTCGGGCTTTTCGTTTGAGATCCTTATCTCCAAAACATAGTATGTGGTAAAGTAAAGGCAGTCATAAGACTTATACAATGGAGGAGTAAAATGAAAAAGAAAGCTTATTGGCTGATTTCACTATTGATGATTTTGCTTATGTCGCTTTGCTTCGTGTGCGGCTGCGGAGATCAAAGTGCCAACGAAGAAAATGATACGACAGAGGTTGCAGCAGAGGAGCCAACGACGGCGGTAGCCGACGACGGTGTCATTCTGTCGGACGACTCTTCAGATTTTGTGTTAGTCACTGACGTTGTTCCGGATGCAATCTTTGAGATCCGCTACTATTCCACATACAATTTCGTCGGAGATCGTATCGATGGGTACGAAGAGCCGCTGGCTTTTTTGACAGAGGAGGCTGCGGAAGCGTTGAAGGAAGTCAGCGACGATGTGAAAGAGGATGGCTATCGCCTGAAGATTTACGATGCGTACCGCCCACAGGAGGCTGTTACGAATTTCGTAGAGTGGGCGAAGGATGAAGACGATACTAGAATGAAGGAATACTTCTACCCGGAACTGGACAAAGACGTCCTCTTCCCGCAGGGATATATTGCAGAACACTCCGGCCACAGTCGAGGCAGCACGGTAGATCTGACGCTCTTTGATATGGAGACTGAGAAGGAAGTCGACATGGGAGGAACCTTCGATTACTTCGGAGAGGAAAGCCATCCGGACTACAAAGGCATCACGGATGAGCAGTACAACAACAGGATGATTCTGAGAGACGCGATGACAGAACACGGATTCAAGCCGCTGCCCGAAGAGTGGTGGCACTTCACGCTTGAGGATGAACCATTCCCTGATACGTACTTCACATTTCCAGTCAACAGCGAAGCCCTAAACTGAAGCAGACTATAGTAGCGCCATGAATATCAATGAAGTCACAATTGCAAAAAAGAAGGCCGCCGCAAGGCGGGTCGCAGGCATCCTGTCGATAGGCCTTTTCGCAGTGCTTCTTGTCTGCGTTCTGGCAGGCCATACGGCTGGCTTTGACGACCCAATCAGAGAATTTTTTTACAGTCTCCGCAGCCCGGCGCTCACTCATTTTGCCGTTGTCATCACAAACCTTGCGAATAAGTATTGGTTCATAGGTCTTTGCCTGTTGCTTTTGATCATACCGCAGACCCGCATGACCTTCGGTGTTCCGCTGTCGGCCGGCGCGCTGGGAACGATTCTGTTGAACAGCATCATTAAATATTTTGTGCACCGGCCCAGACCGGAGGTGCTACATCTTGTGGAGGAGGACGGATTCTCATTTACAAGCGGACACTCGATCAGCAGTTTGTTTTTTTACGGGCTGGCGATCTGGCTGGTCTGGCGGTATGTGGACAACAGGACAGTCAAGTGGGTTCTGACGATTCTTCTGGCAATTCCGATGCTTCTTGTCGGACCAACCCGGATTTACCTGGGCGTACATTATCCAACGGATGTTCTGGCGGGATGGTGTCTTGGATTTGCCGCAGTCATACTGATTGTTGAAATCATCAGCGCACGGCAAAACCGACGGAAGCAATAGATATGCTATAATGAGCATCACGCAATGCAAACTACAGCCTTACTGGCAGGCGCTTGTAAGCTGATACATATAGTATGTAAGGGAGAAAAATGAGCGAAATAAACAATGTAACACGTTTGGCAAAACCAAAACGAAAGGGACTCCTTTCGCTGATTTTCAGCAGGTTTTTTATCATAGCGCTGCTGATTATCGTTGAAATACTGGTTATCCTCATTCCGCTGTTTTTCCTGGGGGAGCTATTTTCGCATTTCGTTGCGTTCCTTGGCATTTTTACGTTCATCATGCTGGTGTATCTGTTCAACAGCAAGATGGATTCCACGGCGAAGCTGACATGGATGTTCATTATCGCACTGTTCCAGATTGCGGGGGCGCTCATGCTCCTGTTCACCCAGACGAACGCCGGGCACAGGCTGATTTGCGAGAGAACCGCGAAGATGATCGAAGACACGAAGACGACGATCCCGCAGGACCCGGAGGTTTTGCAAAAGCTGCGTAAGGAAGACAGCTACACCGACGACCTGGTCAGATATCTGAACCGCAGCGGTTGTTTTCCTGCTTTTGCGCAGACGGAGACGACGTATTTCCCGTCCGGGGAGGCCAAGTTTGAGGCGATGCTGGAGGAACTGGCAAAAGCCGAGCAGTACATTTTCATGGAGTACTTCATCATCGAAGAGGGATACATGTGGGGTAAAATCCTTGAGATCCTGATTGCAAAAGCAAAGGCCGGTGTGGATGTCCGTATTATGTATGATGGCATGTGCGAGATTTCCACGCTGCCGTCGAACTACTGCAAGCTGCTGGCCGCGGAGGGAATCCGCGCGAAAGCCTTCGCGCCGATCAAACCGCTGCTGTCGTCCCATTACAATTACAGAGACCACCGCAAGATCTGTGTGATCGACGGGAAGACCGGCTTCACAGGCGGCGTGAATCTGGCGGATGAATACATCAATGAAATCGAACGCTTCGGACACTGGAAGGACACCGCGATCATGCTGAAGGGCGATGCAGTGTGCAGTCTCACACTGATGTTTTTGCAGATGTGGAATGTCGACGAGAAGAATCCGGATCTCGGCGAGGTCGAAAGGCTGACCAAGGCCGCACCGGAGAAGAAGGAGACAATCGATCCGTCAGGCTACGTCATACCGTATTGCGATTGCCCGCTCGATGAAGACAAGGTCGGTGAGACTGTCTACATGGACATTCTGAACCGGGCTGGACAATATGTGCACATCATGACACCATATCTGATTCTGGACGGCGAACTGGAGACGGCGCTGAAGTACGCCGGGCAGCGGGGCATCGACGTCAAGCTGATCCTTCCGGGCATTCCGGACAAGAAACTTGCCTACTCTCTGGCGAAGGGACACTATAAGTCGCTGATTGAGGCCGGAGTGAAACTTTACGAGTACGCGCCGGGTTTTGTCCACGCCAAGGTCTGTGTCAGTGATGATGAAAAGGGCGTGGTAGGAACGATCAACCTCGATTACCGGAGCCTGTATCACCACTTCGAATGCGCGACTTATATGTACAGGACTGATTGCATCTCGAATATCGAGAAAGACTTCCAGGAGACTCTGGTGCAGTGCCGGGAGGTTACGGAAGAGACGATAAAGGGAGACGAAAAATTTTATAAAATCGTGGGACCGATTGCGAAGTTTATCGCCCCACTGTTATAATAAATCAATAAAGGGGATAAGTGGAAGAAATCAACGGCGGCATCAAAGTCAAGGGCGACGACATCAACATGAAATTCATGGACAAGGACGGCAGCCTGGAGTGTAAGGTCATCGGCGTGCATATGATTCTTGAGAAACAGGTAGCCATAGAATAAGTTACTTCAATAAAAGGAACACAGGAAACGGCAATGAGCAATACAACCCATACCCATACACATCACCATTCGCAGGAAGAGAAGAAGAAACAGCTCAATCGCCTTGCGAAGGCAACGGGGCATTTGCAGCATGTGAAGACAATGATTGAAAACGACGAGGATTGCGCGGATGTTCTGATTCAGCTCTCCGCTGTGGAATCAGCCCTGCACAATCTGGGCAAGGAGATTATCAACGAGCATCTCACGCACTGCATTGTTCATGCGATTGAAGAAGGGGATACGGAGGAAGTAGAGGAGTTTCAGGAAGCGATCAGGAAATTCCTCTGATTGTATGCGCCTCTACCGCAGGGATGGAACACAAAACACCTCTTCGGAGGTGTTTTTCAATGTGCGAATAAGTGTTACAATAAGGCATATCATTCATTACCGTATTAAATGAAGGAGAACGACATGAAAAAGAAATCAATATGGGTCGCATGGCTCCTGGCACTGACCATGTGCCTGTTCGGCATCACCGCATGCGGTGATGCGGGTGCGACAGATGAAGAAGAGAACGCAACCGTTGTAACGGATCCGGTGAAGGTCACCTGCGAAAACGGCGTGATGTTGGGACAGACCATCGACGGCGTCACATCGTTCAAAGGCGTTCCGTACGCGAAACCGCCGGTAGATGACCTGCGGTGGAAGGCACCGGAAGCACCGGACCCAAGTGATGAAGAAATAGAGTGCTACGATTTTGGCTATACAGCCCTGCAGTACGAGTGGCCGACAGAGCCGGCGTCCTCATTCCCGAAGAATGAAGACTGCCTGACCCTGAATATCTGGGAGAGCGAAGGAACGGCTGACGCTGGTGAGGCGAAACCGGTTATGGTCTTCTTCCACGGCGGCGCCTACGGATGGGGCGGCACTACAGACCCGATGTATGACGGACAGAACTTCGTGGCGGCCAACGACGACATGATTCTGATCACCTGCAACTACCGTCTTGGACTCATGTCCTGGGCGGACTTCTCCCAGATTGAAGGCGGGGAAGATTATACGGATGTCAACCTGGGACTCCGCGACCACATTGCGGCGCTGGAGTGGATCCAGAAGAACATCGGTGCTTTTGGAGGAGATCCGGATAACGTGACGATCTTCGGTGAATCAGCAGGCGGTTGGTCGACGACAGCCCTGACGATTTCGCCAAAGGCGAGAGGCCTTTTCAAACGTGCCATTGCAGAAAGCGGCGGGCTCCCTGTTGCAACGAGAGAGGATGCACAGGAGTTTGCGAACTACATCATGGAAGCCTCCGGAGCCAAGAACATGGATGACCTGCTGGCAATTTCCGGTGACAAGTGGATGGAACTGGACGCGACAGAGTGGATCGCAGATGAATGCTGCGGCGCAGTCGTGGACGACGACATCATTCCGGCAGATATGGACGCAGCCATCGCGGACGCGGCGGCAAGCGGCATCCAGATGATCGTGGGCACCAACAACGATGAATGGAACTACTTCCAGGAAGACTCAGAAGGCGAGACCGATGAAGAGAAATTCGCTTCCTGGGTGGAAGGCATGGACGCAATGTATGAAGAAGCCTATGACGGCTGTGACGACGAGGGAAAAGCGGCTCTGGAAGAACTGGTAAAGTATGAGGAGAGCATCGTTCCGGAAGAGTATGCAGGCGACAAGGATGTGAAGGCGGCGCTTGCCAAGTCAGGATTCGTCACCGAAACCTGGAGATACGAAATCCTGCACTTCGCGGATCAGTATGCCGATGCGGGCGGCGACATTTACGCCTATCTGTGGAAGGTGCCGTCGACCAGAGACAATATGTACAAGAGCGCAGTTCATGCAATCGAGCTGGCCTATGTGTTCAACAATCTGGAAGATGACATCTACGCCGGCGAGGTCGACGCGGACACTGCTGCAAAAGCACAGGAAGCCTGGACGAATTTTGCCACGAATGGTGATCCTTCCAT
Source organism: Clostridia bacterium (assembly GCA_024689085.1). Lineage (GTDB taxonomy): Bacteria > Bacillota > Clostridia > Peptostreptococcales > Anaerovoracaceae > Lentihominibacter. The sequence continues at coordinate 5,433 of JAILDT010000130.1, forward strand.
AGAAGGCGCTGAGTGGCTGAAGTATACGACAGCAGATAGAATGACCATGGTTATCGAGAAGGATAAGTGGGAGTGTGTTTCCGATCCTTCGAAGACAGCCCGCGAGCTGCTGACCAAGGCATACGGCGACGAACCATATCCGGTCTGGTAGGAAAACCGGATATGATGGGAACATAAAAAGAGATAGTTGTATCAAGTTTTCCGTGTGATACAATACACTCGGGCGCGATATTGCGTCAGAGAACAGGAGACCTATTTGCATGGCAAAGAAAACTGCCGGAAAAGAAAAGAAATCTTTTTTGCGCCGTTCGCTGAACGCGAAGACGTTTTTGATTTTGCTGATGCTCGTGCTGGGTATGGGCAGCACCATACTGATCGCCGGATTCTTTCTGTATGCGTCAGGTGTTGCCGTTGAGTTTTACGTCAGTACATGGAATCAGGCAAACTCGGAAGCGGCGGTCGTCGAGCAGACAGAATACAAAGCCAAGTGTAATGAAATACTGAGTATTTACGACAGCCTCACAGATGAGGAACGGGGAGACGGGATATCGCCTGAGTATCAGGCGCGCTTCGACGTCGTTCTGGATACGACGTTCAGAGGTCTGCAGAAGTCCATGCGTGATCTGAAAAACCGCAATGGTCCGATGAACGCATTTATCGTCGCCATGGACAGAGAACAGCGCAGGATGATCTATCTTGTGGACTCTGATCCGCATGAGGAGACGTTCTGCTGGCCGGGCAGCTGGCAGGACTATTCGCAGAAAGAAGTTGACACCCTGATTGACGGCAGAGAGCTCACGTCATTGGAAAAAAGGCAGGGTATTAAGCAGAAAGTGCAGTCCGTCATTACCGACCTGCCGCAGTTCGGTGTGCGCTGCACCGGCGGAGCGACGCTATATAAGACAGACCGTTACACAGTCATGGTCTGCGTCGATGAAAAACTTGACCCGGCGATAGAGAGAAGCAAATCATTCCTGACGCAGTATGTGATTTTGCTCTTTGTTGTTACGCTGATCACAGCATTCATCGGAATGGCCGTGATGCGGAGAAAGATCGTGAAACCAATCAACCGCATGACGGAAGCGGCGAGAGACTATGGAGCGGACAGACAGAAACAGGACATCGGCTTCAGACATTTCAACGATCTGGGCATTAAGACGGGAGACGAAATTGAGAATCTGGCACAGACACTGAAAGAAATGGAAGATGATCTGGCCGATTATGTGGAGAATCTGACGAACATTACCGCAGAGAAAGAGAGGATCAGCACAGAGCTGGACGTTGCTGCAAAAATTCAGCAGAACATGCTGCCGAATATTTTCCCTCCATTCCCGGAGCGGGGAGAATTCGATATTTATGCGACCATGGAGCCGGCCAAGGCGGTCGGTGGCGATTTTTATGATTTCTTCATTATCGATGACGATCATGTTGGAATAGAAATCGCGGACGTTTCAGATAAGGGCGTTCCTGCTGCACTGTTCATGATGGCGTCGAAGATTCTGCTCGCAAACAAAGCGGCAGAGGGTCTGACGCCGGCGCAGGTTCTGGAAACGGTGAACGAGCGGATCTGTGGAAGCAACAACAGTGTGGGAATGTTCGTAACCGTCTGGCTTGGAATCCTGGAAATCTCCACCGGGAAGTTGACTGCGGCCAACGCCGGCCATGAACACCCGATTCTGATCAAGGCTGACGGGTCTGCAGAACTCATCCGTGATAAACACGGATTTGTGATCGGCGGCATGCCGGGCATGAAATATACTGATTATGAGATACAACTGATGCGGGGAGACAGAATCTTCGTATATACTGATGGTGTGACAGAAGCCACCTCATCAGCAGGGGAATTATTCGGAATCGAACGCACACTGGCAGCGGCAGGAGAACTTCCGGCAGACGCGGATCCTGAACAGGTCCTCAGCGGCGTTCACCATGCTGTTGAACAGTTCGTGGGAGAGGCCGAACAGTTCGATGATCTGACAATGCTCTGTCTTGTGTACAGGGGAGAAGAAAACCATGCGTAGAACACTACCTGCGTTTTCAAAAGAATATAAGCTGAACGGAGAGGGAATCGATCTGATTTCGGAAACCCTGAGTAATGCGCTGGAGCAATTCGGTATGGAGAAGCGGAACCGGATCAGGATCCGCCTCTCTTTCGAGGAATCGCTGCTGAGACTGCGCGACAAATTCGGCAAGGACGCGACAGTGGTGCTGTCCATGGGCAACAGCCTCGGCAGACCGTTCATTCAGCTTTCCCTCGAAGGGGACGTCTTCAATCCGCTGAGCAAACGCGAAGTGGACCTGGAAGACTGGAGCGGTGCCCTGCTGACTGCGGTGGGATTGTATCCGCAGTACAGTTACACAAGGGGCAGGAACATTCTTCGGCTCAACCTTCCGATGCGCAGGATAAATCCGGCGTTCAAAATACTGATTGCGCTTGCAGTCGGCATCGTATTGGGCATGCTCATCACAACGTGCTGTTCGGATACGCAGCAGGCGGCGCTGACAGAAGTCGTCCTGCAGCCGATCTACGATCTTTGGATCAGAATCCTGTCAGTGTTATCTGGACCTGTTATCTTCTTCATGGTGCTGACGACAGTACTGAATACGGGAAGTATTGAAGAAGAAGGAGGAAGCAGCGCGAAAGTCGCCATACGATATTTTGTGTTCAGTGCCGTTTCGGGGCTGATTGCGATCATCGTCTGTGGCCTGTTCAAGGGATCTGATCTGGTCATTGGGCAAACGCTGGGTGTCGATGCGTCAAAGTATCTGGACCACATCTTACATGTCGTGCCGGAGGATATTCTGACGCCGATCCTGGACACCAACACACCGCAGATTCTTCTGTTCGCTTTTGTACTGGGCAACGGGCTGGTTATCATTGGAACGCGTGTAGCAGGGCTCGTCAGTCTGGTTCGCCAGATGAATATGGTTGGTCTTCTGATGACAGACTGGGTCAGCCGGTGCGTGCCGTATTTTGCTGCAGGCCTCATCTGCTATGAAATACTGTGGCATGAAACATCGCTTCTGAAAAATCTCTGGCTGATCATGGTGCTTGCGCTCGTGGTGTCCCTGATCTGTATTGCAGCGGCGGTCATCATTGTCGCGCAGCGAAAGCAGGTGAACGCGAGACTGCTGGTCAGCAAGGTCTGGCCGTCCTTCGCGATGGCGGTCAGGAGCGGCGGTCTGGACGAGGGATATGGTGAAACGGAAGCTGCCTGCATCAGCGATCTTGGAATTGAGAAACACTACGTACAGGTAAGCCTCCCGCATGGGATGGTTCTGTATATGCCGATCAATGTGATAGGCACACTGATACTGACAATATTCGCGGCAGCGCAATTTGGGGTAGAAATATCTCCGGGCTGGCTCATTATCGCATGGCTGCTGGCGATCGTCATGTTCGTAGCCACGCCGCCTGTACCGGGCGCGAATCTGCTGGCTTATATCATGATTTTCGATTTCCTGGGCGTGCCTGATGTGGTACTCATCGACGCGATGATATTTGAAGTTCTGTTCGGCATCTTCGCGTCAGCCGGAAATCAGACGATGTTACTAATGGATCTGATCATGCAGTCAGATAAGATCGGACTGCTGGACAGACAATTGCTGAATAAAGACAGGAGGAACAAAAAGAGATGAACATTGCGAAGAAACTGGAGGACAAGAAACTCACGATCAGTATCGACGGACGTCTGGATACCAGTACTGCTCCGGAACTGGATGAAGAGCTGAAGGCTACTCTTGACGGTGTCGAGGAGCTCGTCATGGACTTCTCCGGCATGGAGTACATTTCATCCGCAGGACTGCGTGTATTGCTTTCCGCACAGAAAGTCATGAACACACAGGGCGAGATGATTGTTACAGGCGCAAATGATACGGTCATGGAGATTTTTGACATTACCGGATTCACCGATATTCTGACCATCCGATAAAAAACGGGAACGGAGACGACATGAATGAAGTTACAGGATACCTACAGGGGAACGAGCTGGTGATTGCTCTGTCCGGGCGCATCGATTCCAACAATGCTCAGCAGGTAGAAGAAGAGATAAACAGACTGATTGCCGAAAACGCCTGTGATTCTCTGCGCCTCGATCTGGAGGAGCTGGAGTACATCTCCAGTGCCGGCCTCCGCACGTTGCTGCGTCTGCGAAAAGCGTACGGCGATCTTCGTCTTATGAATGTCGGCCCTGAGGTTTTCGAGATTCTGCACATGACGGGATTCACAGAGTTGATGACGGTCGAGAAGACCTATCGCCGCGTATCGGTAGACGGTTGCGAGGTGATTGGTCAGGGAGCCAACGGCACAGTATACCGTATCGACGGGGATAGCGTAGTCAAGGCATACAACAACGCGGACGCGCTGGAGGAGATTCAGCATGAACGGGAAGTCGCACGGCTTGCCCTGGTGCTGGGAATCCCGACGGCCATCTCTTATGATGTCGTTCGTGTGGGTGACAGCTTTGGATCCGTATTCGAATTGCTCGACGCCAAATCTTTCTCGAAGATTCTGGCGACGCAGCCGGAGAAACTGGACTGGTGCGTGGAGGAATATGTGGATTTGTTGCGCAAGATCCACAGAACAGTCGTGCCGGAAGGCAGCCTTCCGGATCAACGGCAGGTTGCCATCGGCTGGGCGAATTTCGTACAGGAATATCTGCCGGAAGAAGAAGGCAGGAAACTGGTACGGCTGGTTCGCGCTGTCCCGAAGGACGATCATATGATTCACGGCGATTACCACACGAAGAACATCCAGCTGACCGGTGATGAAGTGCTGCTGATCGATATGGATACGCTGGCGGTCGGACACCCGATTTTCGAACTGGCGTCCATGTACAATGCCTTTGTCGGTTTTGGAGAATACGATAACGGCGCGACGACGGACAAATTCATGGGATTCGATCACCGCATTGCACATAATTTCTGGAAGAGAGCTCTGGCTGCCTATCTGGGAACGGACGACGAAGAGAAGATCCGCGAGGTTGAAGACAAGGCCCGCATCGTCGGCTACACGAGGCTGATCCGCAGATCCATCCGCCGCAAAGGCCTGGAGGATCCGGAGAAGGCGGCCGAGATAGAGCTTTGGAAGACGAGACTGATCGAGCTGCTCGGACGCATCGACTCGCTGACATTCCTGCCGTATGAAATCAAACTTGAGGCGGAAAAAGAAAAGCTGCCGGATGTGATTGCTTTTGCAGACGCCCATCTCGAGAAAGCCGAATGCCCGGTCAAGACCCAGATGGAAATTGAACTGGCGCTGGAAGAGATTTTCATCAACATCGCCAAATACGCCTATGCGCCGGGTGCGGGCGAAGCAACGATCAAGGTGGAGGTCACCGGCGAACCAAAGACGGCAGTGATTACGCTGAAGGATCAGGGTATGCCGTATAATCCGCTGGAAAAAGACGATCCGGACGTATCTCTGACTGCAGAGGAACGTGACATCGGAGGTCTCGGCATCTTCCTGACCAGGAAAACGATGGATGACATTGAATATAACTACTGCGACGGCAGTAATATTCTGACCATGAAGAAGAAACTGTAAACAAAATCAGCATATGAAAAAAGCAAACGCAACAGGAAACAACAAAATCAGAATCATAACGGCGCTTCTCATCAGCATGCTGATGTGCTTTTGCATGTGCGCCTGCGGCAGCGACAGCAACACCGAGGAGACGATCGAAATCACGACACCGTCAGAGGAGACCACTGCACCGGCGGATGACGAAACCAAGGCCGAAGACACGGAGCAGGATGAAGACGATTCCGACAGCTCTGACAGCGACGAAGAGATTGACGCATCGTCATCCCAGTACGCGAAGATCTACAAGGACTGCGACGCCGAGATGAAACAAGCGACGGCAAAATACGTTGACGAGCTGAAAGATAAAGTATCGTCTGTTTCCAAGAGCAAACTGTACGACGAGACCCAGGACAGAATCGACGCCCTAAAGAAAATCTACGACGGAAGCAAGGACAAGATGGTCGACGCCATGCTCGCCAGTACGGAGGACGACGCCAAGGAGTACGAAAAGTATTTCAACAAGATGACGGAAGCGTACACGGAATATTCCAGAGAACTCACGAAGGTCTACACGGACGCGTTCTAGGTCTGACGCGCACGTTTAAGAAAAAACAGAGCCCCGAAAAGGGGCTCTTTTCGTATGCGCTTTTAGTATTCGATTTCCCCGCCCAGAGCGGTGAAGTCATTGTAGAAGTCCGGATAAGACTTTGTCACAGCGATCGGGTTCGACAGGTAGACCGGCTCCCGGCAGAGACAGGTTGCAACGGCTGCGGCCATGGCGATGCGGTGATCCCCGTAGCTGTCCACGTGGCCTCCCTCAAGGAAAGCTTTGCCCGTAAAGGAGAGCCAGTCGCCGCCGTAGGAGATGTCCGCGTCGAGATTGTAGAGTACGGAATAAATCGCCTTTAGACGATTTGATTCCTTGAACTGGAGCCGCTCCGCATGGGTGATCATGGACGTTCCTTCGGAGAAGGCCATAAGCACAGCCAGAATCGGCATGAGATCAGGCGTCTGTCCTACATCGACGTCAGCACCTTTGAGAATGGATGCCCTGGAGCGGATGCTGACCGTGCCGTCCACCTGCGGTTCAATATCCAGATCCGCCCCCATCCGGTCGAGGATGGTCAGGATCTCCTTATCCCATTGGCTGGATTCCAAACGCAGTCCTGTAACGGTGATGTCGCCGCTGAGGGAACCGGCCGCCAGCCAGAAGGCCGCGTTGGACCAGTCGCCGTCCAGCGTGATGCCCGGCTTTTCCCGGTAGATCTGATTGCCGGGAACCGTGTATTTCAGATAGCCGCTTTCTGTTTCCGACACGTCCACTTCTATGCCGAACGCCTGCAGAACATCCAGCGTCATGTTCACGTAGCCGGCGGATTCCAGTTCCGTCGTGAGCGTGATGGTGCTGTCTGCGTCCAGAAGCGGCAGCGCGAAGAGCAGTCCGGTGATGAACTGGGAACTCACGTTGCCGGCCAGTGCGTAATCGCCCGGTGTGAGCCGCCCGGAAACGGAGCAGATCTCTTTGAAGCGGTCTGTGTTTTTATTCGACCCCATGCGGAAACGGCAGCCGTGTCGCTCCATCTCCTCCTTCAGCGGAGAGAGAGGACGGTCAGGAAGCCGTCCGGTGCCCAAAAAGGTCGCGCTGCTTTTGAGGGCCATGACGACCGGCAGCAGAAAGCGGAGCGTGGAGCCACTCTCTCTGCATTCCAGGTACGGGGTGTTTTTGTCGAGTTGACTGATGCAGGCCATCGTCGCCTCGATGTCATCCGAAAACGGCGGAATCTCAATGCCGCCTTCCAGCGCCTCACCCTGCAGCTCTGAAAGCTTTCTTGCAATCAGGAGCCTGTGAGCGTGGGATTTGGATGGCATGGCCTCGATGGTACCTTCCAGTTTGCGCGGTGTGATTTTGATCTCCATATCCGTGTCCTCCGTTACGCTTTTGCGAGCCCTCTGCCGATGAAGTCTTCCAGCTCTCTGATTGGAAGTTCTCTCATCGCGCAGCAACCCGGCCGGTCGGGATAGACGATGATGATGTTATCTGAAACGCGCTTCTTGTCGCCCGCCGCCGCTTCGGCTAACGCCTCGGCTGAATAGTCTTTGCAGATTGGATATGCAAAAGCATCAATCACGTTTTTGATCAGCCCTGCGATCGGCTCGCTGCTCCAGCCCAGATCCTCGGCGGCCAGCGCGGTCAGATACATACCGTTCATGACGGCGCAGCCATGGGGGATGCAGTAGCCGCTGCACTTCTCCATAGCGTGGCCGATGGTGTGGCCGAAGTTGAGCAGTCTGCGTTTGCCGCTCTCCCGCTCGTCCTCTTCCACGATTGCCTGCTTGACCTGAATGGCTTTGAATGCCGCTTCGGGAAGACCTTCGCTGATAGTATCGAAGATGGTGCCGTCGGCGAGGAACCCGGCCTTGATGATTTCGGCCAGACCGTTCAGAAGCTCATCCTCAGGCAGTGTTTCCAGAACCTTCGGATCGATGAGGACCAGGTGCGGCTGCCAGATGGTGCCGATCATGTTCTTGCCTGCTTCCGTATTGACGCCGGTCTTGCCGCCGATAGAGGAATCGGCCATGGCCAGCAGCGTTGTCGGGATTTGTACATAGGGGATGCCGCGCATGTACACAGACGCGGCGAAACCTGCGATGTCCCCGCACACGCCGCCGCCCAGAGCGATGATGAAATCCTCTCTGGTGAAATGGCTTTCAGACATGAACCCGCAGAGATCCGCGACGGTGTCCAGGGTCTTGCTCTCTTCCCCCGGCGGGAAGGCGTAGTATCCCACCTCGTAGCCGGCATCCATTAGACTCTTCGGCAGCGGTTTGTTGCTTTTGCCGTAGAGCATGTAGACGGTCTTATCACACACGACGCAGCACTTGCGCCCCGTGCCGGGCGGCAGTACCTCCGCGATGCGGTTTGCTGCGGACGCGAGAAGACCATCCTCCATGAGGATGTCATAGATTCTTGACGTGTGCATTGTGAGCTTTTGCATTAGAATTCTCCTTGCTGCGTATATTATATAACAAAGGTGTATAATAGTACACGAAGCAGGAGAAGGAATATGAAGAAAGCAACGCTGTGTTATATAAGCAGATATAACGGTTTGAACCGGGAGTACCTGATGCTCTACCGCAACAGGAAACAGAATGATCCCAACGAAGGGAAGTGGATTGGTGTCGGCGGTAAGTTCGAACCGGGCGAGACGCCGGACGAATGCATGCTGCGGGAAGTCCGTGAGGAAACAGGGCTGGAGCTCATGTCCTATCATTTCTGCGGCGTGATTCATTTTATCTCCGACACCTGGGAGGACGAGGACATGTACCTGTATCGGGCGGAGGCCGGCGCGTCAATCAAAACGCCCGCTTGTGAAGAAGGCGAGCTGCGCTGGATCCCGGAGGATCAGCTGATGGATCTGCCCATGTGGAAAGGCGATCGTCTCTTCCTGAAACCACTTCTTGAAGGCGTGGATGCCATATCCATGACGCTGCACTATGAGGGAGACGATCTGGTTGCAGCCGAAGTCGACTGACGGCTACTTCAGAAGACGGCTGTAATAACTGTCCGTCTGATAGAGTGCCGCCACTGGATTATGACCGAGGACGCGATCCTTTGTCACGAGGGTCGTGCAGAGGGCGTCAGAATACTTGTAAAAAAGGCTGTCATGGCCGACACAAAGACCGATCACGATATTCAGATCGGTCTTTTCTTTGTTCAGATACTCTGCCTGCAGAATCGGATTGCAGATGTGCGGACCGAGGTCTTCCTGCTCCGGATCCAGACCGATGTCAGTTTTTCGGACTGCGCCGGCTTTGCAGGTTATGCCGACGACGTCGAAGCCTCTGCGGCGGAAGATCGCAGCGGCGACGCGCGCTTCTTTCAAAAGCCCCACGCAGGTGGCAACGCCGAGTTTTTTCGCGCCGATCTTTTTGGCAAATGCACAGATTTCCTCCACGCGGGTTGCTTTGCAATAGTGTTCGTATTCGACTGTGGCGGATGCCTTTGCAATGAGGCTGTCCTCCGGGTCGCTTGTGTATTTGTCCAGGGTTTCCGCGATGAGTGGATTGTCTTCTTCTGAGAGCAGTTCGCAGGTCAGGCAGAAATCCGGGTACGTTCCGCTTTTGCCGTCGCAGGCACCAGCCGCGCAATCGATACAGCTGCGGCGAATGTTGTTGCTGTCTTGTTTCATATCAATTCTCCTCCGGCGCACGTTGGCCGCCACCAGCATATTACTACAGATTCGACACAAAACCAACATAATCGAGTGGTATAGTACCGTCAAGAGGGGTCCGCGCTGTATCAGAATGGGAGAAAGGCAGCAGATTTATGGAAGAGAACAGAACAGATTATGAACCGAACTTCGTGATGAAGGATGTCGAACCGAAGCCGACGGAGGCCGAACAGTGGGTCTCCGAAGCCATGCGGGAAGCGGAACAGGCGGAAGCGCAGGAAACCGGGCCGCAGAAGGCTTCGTCGGTCTGGCGCAGTCATGCCAGCGAGTCTCCGATTGCGGAGAACACATCTTATGTCAAAGCGGATACATATTTCGGAGAGGAACGGCCGTACGCAACACAGCAGCCGAAGACTCCGACAGAAGAGGAAGGGCTTTATGTTGACCCGAGAGAAAAATTCAGAAACAATGGCAAAGCAGGAACAGCCGGAGCGTCGGCAAGATGGGCTGGCGGCAAAGCAAGAGCAGAGAGCAGCCCTGCAGGCAGCGGCTTCGTTAGCGCTGGCTTTGGCGGCGGTGGCGATGGAGGCGGAGGTTTCCGGGACAAGGTCAAAAAGAACCGCAGATCTTCTCAGCCTGTAACGCTGACGAGAAAGACGCTGGCATTGCTCATCGCGTGCTGCATGGCGATTTCCTGCCTGTTCGGAATGGGCGGAGCGCTTCTGGGAAACAGCATGTGGAACGGGCAGAACAACGCCGTCGTTTCGACAGAGACGGCGGATGTGGAATCAGCCGGCGAGATTTCAACAACAGGATACAATCTGCAGAATGCCACAGGCAGCAATCTCACCATACAGGAAATCACGAAGACCGCGCAGAAGAGCGTGGTTGAAATCAAGACAGAAGGCGCTGTCAGCGACAGCTGGATGCAGCAGTACGTAACAGAAGGCGCTGGAAGCGGCGTCATCATCAGCAAAGACGGTTACATCATGACGAACAATCACGTCATCGAGGGCGCAAATAAAATCACCGTCACCACCTATGATAAGCACTCCTATGAAGCGACGCTGGTGGGAACGGATTCGACGAACGACGTCGCCGTGCTGAAAGTCAAGGCCACGGGACTGACCCCTGCTGTATATGGCAACAGTGATCAGCTGCAGGTCGGCGATATGGCAGTCGCCATCGGCAACCCGCTGGGTGAACTGGGCGGAACGGTTACCGCAGGTATCATCAGCGCGACGGACAGAGAACTGTCCATCGACGGCAAGACCATGAAACTGCTGCAGACTGACAGCTCTATCAATCCGGGCAATTCCGGCGGAGGTCTCTTCAATGGGGACGGGCAGCTCGTTGGACTGGTCGTCGCCAAGTCGGCGGGATCTGACGTAGAAGGTCTGGGCTTCGCCATCCCAATCAATACAGCGGCCAATGTGGCCCAACAGCTCATGGACCAGGGTTATGTGAGCGGACAACCGTGGACGGGCATGACCTATACGGAAGGCAGCAGCGGGCTGGACTTCATCTTCGGAGGCAGCTCCGGTGCGACGGTCTACATCTACTCTGTCGATACGAAGACGGCTAAGGAGGCAGGATTCAAACCGGGCGACGTGGTCTATGCCGTTGATGACCGCCAGATCACATCCATTGAAGATCTGACATCCATCATCTCGGCCCACAAGGTGGGAGACAAACTGACTTACACGGTCGTCCGCGACGGACAGACGATGACTCTGACCATCACACTGCAGGAGAAAACAAAAGAACAGAGCATGCCGTAAGGGCAGCTTGCCGCACTGCAGCAGAATGGAAACCGACCCGGGGAGCGCATCAGAAAATGATGTCGCCCCGGGTTTTTTGACTCCCTCTGAGAGCAGAACTGTGGTAAAATAAATAAGTTATAAAGGAGAAGGGATTCAGCGAATATGAAAGACGTATTAATCAAAATCAAAAGTATGCAGATGAGCGCTGAAGCCGGCGAAGATGAAATGGAATTCATCACCGAGGCGAAGCTCTACAGGCGTAACAATACAACCTATCTGCTCTACGAAGAGAGCGAATTCAGCGGCGTTCCCGGATGTAAGACCAGACTCAGACTCAGGGAGAAGGACGTCCAGATGAAGCGGTTCGGAGACGGGGCGGAGCCCGGGAACGAACTCGTTTTCGAAAAGGGCAAGCGCAACGTGGGCTACTACGATACGCCATTTGGACCGATTGAGATCGAGATTCTGACCAACAGCTTAAACAGCACCGTTTCGGAAGAAGGCGGCGAACTGGAAATCGATTACGAGGTCAGCCTCAAGGGTCTTCTGGAGGGACGCAACCGCATCAACATCACCGTCATGCAGCAGTGATGTTCCTTACTATGTTAAAGATAACTTAATATACAGAGAAAGGAAGTGATCCTATGGGAAAGATAGGCTTCAGTGCGGAGAAGTACATCGAGGAGCAGTCCAAGTACATCCTCGAGAGAATCGAGAAGGGCGGCGGAGACCGGCTCTATCTGGAATTCGGAGGAAAACTCGTTCAGGACAAGCACGCCATGAGAGTGCTGCCGGGCTTCGATGAGAACGCCAAGATCAAGCTTTTGCAGAAGATGAAAGACCAGGCGGAGATCATTATCTGCGTCTACTCCGGAGATATTACGACGAACAAGACGAGAGCAGATTTCGGCATCACATATGACCTGGAAGTATTGAGACTGATCGACGTATTCAGAAAGTACGATTTGGAGATCAACAGTGTTGTCGTCACGAGGTTTGAGGAGGATTCCCCGGCTGTCAGCAAGTTCATCAACAAACTGGAGCAGCGCGGGATCAAGACCTACAAACACCGTTTCACCAAAGGTTACCCGACGGACGTTGACACAATCGTAAGCGAAGAGGGCTACGGTGCGAACCCTTATATCGAAGTCACAAAACCGCTGATCGTCGTGACCGGTCCGGGTGGCGGAAGCGGCAAGTTGGCTACGAGCCTGTCCCAGCTTTACCACGAGAACATCCGCGGACGCAAAGCCAGATACGCGAAGTTCGAGACGTTCCCGATCTGGAATCTGCCGCTGAAACATCCGGTCAACGTGGCCTATGAAGCGGCAACGGCAGACCTGAAAGACGTAAACATGATCGACTCCTTCCATCTGGAAGCTTACGGCGAAACGGCAGTGAACTACAACAGGGATCTGGAAGTGTTCCCGGTCGTCAAGAGAATCATTGAGAAAATCACCGGCGCGGAGGCGGAGTACAAATCGCCGACGGATATGGGTGTCAACAGAGCCGGATTCGGCATCATCGACGACGAAGTCTGCCGGGAGGCGGCCTGTCAGGAAATCATCCGCAGATATATCATCGCCGAGTGCGACTTCAAGAAGGGCAAGATCGGCGCGGATATTCTGGAACGGCAGAAGCTGCTCATGGACGACATGGGACTGAAGGTGGAAGACAGACCTGTTGTCCTGCCGGCCAGAGAGTACGCGGAGATGAAGCGGGATCTGAATCCGCGATATACAAACGTTGTCGTTGTTGCCATGCAGCTTGACGACGGTAAGATCATTACCGGACGCAGCTCCAGGCGCATGGTTGCAGCGGCGGCAGCTATCCTGAATGCCGCTAAGTATATGAGCGGTATTGCAGATGAGATACACCTCATCTCCCCGAATATTCTGGAGCGGATCCAGAATCTGAAGACGGAGCTTCTGCAGGCGGATAAGTCCTCCCTCAACTGTGAGGAAGTGCTGACTGCGCTGACCATCTCGGCGACAACGAACCCTACAGCGGAGGCAGCCCTCAACAAAATCGCGGAACTCAGAGGATGCAAAGCCCATTGCACGGCGATCTTAAGTGATAAAGATGAGAAAACGCTGAAGGGCCTGGGCATCGATGTGACCAGCGATCCGGAATACATCACGAACAATCTCTATTACAGTTAAAGAAACAGGAGAAGATAGATGAATATCATCGCGAAAGTAGATAAAACAGGTATCCCGGCGGCTGAGATCGAAGCCATGCGCCCGCAGGCGGCGCAGGCACTCGACAGACTATGGTCGGGCAATGAGCCGATGACCGGATGGGTTACCCTGCCAGTGAACAGAAATCAGGAAGAGCTGGACAGAATCCAGCAGATTGCCGATATCATCAAGGACGAGGCAGAGCTTCTGGTCGTCATCGGTATCGGCGGGTCTTACATGGGCGCGAAAGCGGCCATCGAAGCGCTGCCGAAGGCGAGCTCCGGTATCGAGGTCCGTTTCCTGGGCAACAATCTGTGCACGGATTACTACTGGGAAACCCTGGAGGCGATCAAAAAAAAGAACACGATCCTGTGCGTCATCTCTAAATCCGGAAACACCATGGAAGTACGGACTGCGTTCGAAGTGGTCAAGCCGATCCTGGCGCAGAAGTACGGAAGTGCGGAGGAAGCCGCGAAGCGGATCCTGGCCATCACCGACGAGGAGACGGGAACACTCCGGTCCGAAGCGACCGAGTTTGGATATTCCACCCTGCCGGTACCGGGAAATGTAGGCGGACGGTATTCCGTCGGAACGCCGGTCGGGCTTTTGCCTATGGCGGTGAGCGGCATCGACATCATCGAATTCCTGGACGGCGCGAAAACCTGTGCGACCGACGCGGGATGGGATCACGACCTGGCGGACTACGCCATTGCCAGACATCTCCTCGAGGAGCAGGGGAAGGTTGTCGAGGTCTTCGGCCTGTGCCACTCGAGACTGGCGTACCTGGGAGAGTGGATGAAACAGCTCTTCGGCGAGAGCGAAGGCAAGGAAGGCAAAGGCCTCATGCCGACGAGTCTCATGTATTCCACGGACCTGCACTCCATGGGCCAGTACATGCAGGAAGGACGGCAAATCTTCATGGAGACGCTGATGATCGTCGACGAGCCGTCTGTATCCATTGAGATTCCGGGCGGACCGCAGAAGGGCAAGACTGTCGCAGACATCAACGAAGCGATGATCGGCGGTGTGACGAGGGCCCACATGCAGGCGGGCATCCCGATCGCTGAAGTGCACATTCCGAAGCTGGATACCTACAACTTCGGGCAGCTGATCTACTTTCTGGAGACGACCTGCGCGATCACGGCCATGCTCAACGGCGTCGACCCGTTCAACCAG
>JAILDT010000059.1 GCA_024689085.1 Clostridia bacterium
CTCGGAAATCGTGTTATACTAATGTCAAAGGACGGCGAAATCAAGGTCAACATGGAGAACAAAATTCCGAAGCCGGTCACCCCTGCTTCGGAAGGTTACGGTGAAATGTGGAAGATCCTGAACGACGCACTCTGGGCAGAAGACGAAGAGGGCGACGCCGTGAGTGAATAACATGAAATTTCTGTACCCACTTCTGATATTTTTACCGGTTGCAATGATCGGACAGCTGATGGGGCTTTCAGAGCCCCTTCTGTTTGCCTGCAGTTCACTCGCCATCATTCCGCTGGCCGGGATCATGGGCAAAAGCACCGATATTATCTCCTGCTTTTGCGGGCAGAAAATCGGCGGTCTGCTGAACGCGACCTTCGGCAACGCGACAGAACTGATCATTGCCTTCGTCGCCATGAAGGCGGGGATGTTCGACGTCGTCAAAGCCTCTCTCGCCGGTTCTGTCATCGGCAACATTCTGCTGGTGCTCGGCATGTCCATGCTGTGCGGAGGTATCAAATACAAGACCCAGACGTTCAACAGAAATTCCATCAACATTACGTCGAGCATGCTGCTTCTGGCTGTGCTCGGGCTTTCCATTCCGGCCATCTTCACGCATACGATGCCGGAGCGGATTCTGACCACGACCTTCGAGGGGCTCAGCGTCATCATTGCGCTGCTGATGCTTCTCGTGTATTTCATGCAGTTCGTCTTTATCTTTGTCACCCACCGTCAGCTCTACGAAGAGACGCTCATGTCTGATGATGAAGAAAAGCCGACCATGTCGCTGCCATTTGCAATCGGCCTGCTGATCGCTTCCACAATCTGCATCGCGATTCTTTCGGAAATCTTCGTCGGCACCATCGAACCGATGGCCGAAAGCGTCGGCCTGTCGACGGCCTTTGTGGGTATCATTCTCGTGCCGATCATCGGTAACGCCGCCGAGCATTCCTCGGCCGTCATCATGGCAATCAAAAACAAGATGAACGCAGCGGTCGAGATTGCGCTCGGATCCAGTCTGCAGATCATCCTGTTCGTGATTCCTGTATTGGTTTTGCTCAGCCTGTGCTTCAAGCCGATGAGCATCGTGTTCACACCGTTCGAGCTGGTTGCCCTGGCAGCTTCTGTTCTCATCGCCAACCGCGTCGCGGCCGACGGCGAATCGAACTGGCTGGAAGGTCTGCAGCTTGTGGTCGTATATGTCATTATCGGCGCGGCATTTTTCTTCGTCTGATCATTGACTCGTCGGTCAGGCAATTGGCGCACACCCGCTTCATGCGGGTTTTTATTTTTTACGGAACAGCTTGACGAAGAAATCTGGCACACTGCTCCAGGAGTGGTCTCTCCTGGCCAGATTGTTTGTGCTCATGCCCTGCACCGTGTTGATGGACGGGAGACTTTCCTCACCCTTCGCCGCGCGTTCGCGATTCATGTCTGCGTGTAAGTCTTTGCTGCTGACGGCAGCATCGGACGTGCTGCCTTTGCCTTTCTCCTGGGAACCCGTGAGTCCCGCGATGCCCATCGCGACCGGTACGCCGACGAAGAACAGAACGGTCAGTGCCAGCACGATGCATCCGGCCGTGCCGAAGTTACGGTACAGTCGCTGCAGTGCTGTCATGTCGGAACCATCCGGGCGGTGAAAATCAAAGGTGCCGATAAACGACATCATCTCCTCTTCCTGTTCTTTGGAACAGGAATCGTAATACCGCTGGTCCCCTATCCGACACTGATATTCTACGAGATAACTTTCGTCGCCGTGATTGATCGTAAACAACAGAGCGTTGGTGTTGTCATGACCCCAGTCGTACCGATCGATGCCGATCTCTGTGTCATCCCCCAGGTGAATCGTCTCGTCGGTGAGAATGCCGTCGTCACTTTCCAGGCCGGCATAATAGATGTTGATCGTTTCCCGTGTGTCGGCCTTTTCGCGGACGTAGGTTTTATCATTTACATTATTTCCCTGGTGCGCCGGCTCCGCATATCCTGCCGGCAGCGTAAAGGAAAGATTCTCTTCCAGCGTTCCTTCGTACTCAGTCAGATGCGCCGCATGAAGAAACGCTCCTGCGACAATCGCGAACCCGAGAACGATCAGAACAATCATGATTTTGTTAATGGTCTTGCTGCGCATGTCTATCAATAGATTTCCACGTCTTCATCATCCGGCTCGGTACTCTGTGACGGCTGGGTGGTCTGATCAGCCGGTATTGGATTGCCGTTTTCATCCGTTCCTATTTCGGAGGTCCCCTCTTCTACTGGCTCCGGCGGTTCCGTTCCGATAGCGTAATACTCACCGTCCACCTTCACCACGGAAGGCGGCATGGATGAGAAATGTTCGCCCGGAAGGCCCTCGCTGACAGCGGTCATAATGTGAGACCAGAAGGCTGCCGCGGCGGATGAATAATTCGCCAGGGCGATGTTCACGTCGCTGCCCATCCATAAGGCCATCGTATAGCGCGGCGTGAATCCGGAGAACCAGATGTCATACTTGGAGGATGTGGTGCCTGTCTTGCCGGCCACGTCCCATCCGTCGACCTGAGCGTTCTTGCCCGTGCCGTAGAGTACGGCCGACTTCAGGACGTCTGTCATGATCCAGGCGACGGAATCATCATAGACACGCTCTTCCTCCTGTACGTTCTCAAGGACGCTCTGTCCGCTGGCGTCGGTGACCTGCGTATAGAAAATCGGCTCGCGATAGGTGCCGCCGCTGGCAAACGTTGCGTATGCGGCGGTCATCTCAAGAGGACTGACTCCTTTCGTCATGCCGCCGAGTGTCAGCGCGTCGTGCTTATCATTTGGCTCGCCCTCCAGTACGAGGGAGGAGATGCCGACTTTCTGCAGCATTTCGATGGAATAGTCTATGCCTACCTGACGGAACACCTTGACTGCGACAACGTTGACAGACTGCTGCACTGCTTTTCGCAATGTCATCGGACCGCCGTATCCGCCGCTATCATTCCTCGGCCAGGTCTTTCCGTTCAATTTCAGCGGCGCATCATCGATGATGCTGCCCGCGGTAATGTAGTCGCCCCAGTTATCGTTTCCGATCACTTTCAGGGAAGGTTTCTCTCCTTGCTTGGCCAACTCGGCGCTCTGCTGCAGAGCAGGCCCGTACGCAGCGAGCGGTTTGATGGAAGACCCCGGCTGGCGCGGACTCGTCGCTCTGTTGTACAGCTGTTTGCCTCTGGCGCCTCTGCCGCCGGTCATGGCAGCCACCCGACCGGTTTCGTTGTCTATGATCACGGCAGCTGCCTGCGGCTGCCGCATTTTCTGTCCTGTCTGATAGTTATCTTTGCTGACGATCAGCTTGCCGTCATCTTCTTTGAAAAAGTCAGGAAAATCCTCGCGGAATTTTGCGGCGATGACGCAGTTTCCGTCACCGTCAAAACTGGTATAGCCTGCCGGAATGGACAGGGATCCGCCCTCGATAAAGTAGAGGGCTCCGTCTTCCTGTTTGTACAGTCCCTTGAATTCCACGCTGACGTATTCGGAGTCTCCTGCGCTGACCGCGTAGAAATCCAGACGTTTCCCCTTCTTCAGCGTGACTGCACCGTCATCGCCTTTGGTGAATTCTCCTTTGGTCAGGGTGAAGTTCCCATCATCGTCGAAGTAGGATTGATACGGGCGCATGAGCACGGCGCCAGAAGATGAAATGATGTTTCCATTGCCGTCCTTATTGATGTAGCTGATTGCTGCGTAGTTGGAATCTTTGTTGATCTGCTTGTCCAGAGTGTCCTGCACTTTTCGGTCAAGGCAGGTGTAAATATGATAGCCCTTCGTGTAGATCATAGAACGGGCTCCCTCTTCTGTCACACCGTAGCGCTCTGCCAGATCATTCACGGCTTCTTCGATCGCGCAGTCGATGTAGTAGGAATAGCTGCCCGGGTCTTTACCCGTATTGATCTTGATCCGCCCTTCCAGAGATTGGGCGAGGGCCGCGTTGTATTCTTTCGCGGTGATGTGACCCGCTTC
>JAILDT010000068.1 GCA_024689085.1 Clostridia bacterium
GACGGTTCTTCCACCGGCTCCGTCGCTTCTGTCTGTTCTGTCGCAGCCACCGGCTCCTGCGCTGCCTTGTCTCCTGCGCTGAGGAACATGAAGGCACCCAAGGCGATCACCGCCACTGCAAAAACAGCAGTCAGGATTGGGAGTATTCTGTTTTTCGAAGTGTCTTTTGCCATATGCTCTCACCCCGGTTCCATCGTTGTCAGGAGTAGTTTTCTACGTCTATATTTTCTCACAAGCGTCGATTGTACCGCAACAAGAACACTCTTAAATTATGTTTAACAAAAAAGGCACCGCCATAGGGCGATGCCTGAGATGATTGTTTTTGCACTTACAGTCCGATGAGTGTTCCGGCGAAGATACCGTAGTAGTTGCCGAGGACGTATCCCAGCGTTCCCACAAGGATGGCCGGCACAATGAGGGCGTTCCATCCTTTCGCGATGGCCATGGCTGCCGCAGTGGTCGGTCCGCCGATATTGGCGTTGGAGGAGATGATGATCTCTTCCAGGCCGAACTTCAGCAGCTTGCCGAAGACGAATGAGAACAGCATGTTCACGAATACGATGATCGCGCAGAACAAAAGCAGCAGCGGCGCTTTTGTCACGATCATGTAGATGGACGCCGGAACGCCGATGACTGCGAAGAAGATGTGGATCAGGTATGTACCGATTTCCTGCGCGCCAGGCATATCTCCAAGCTGCCTCGGGAACAGCGTTGCCACCAGCATGGTCAGCGATGTGATGATCAGGTACTTGTTTCCCAGCAGACCGTTCAAAAGCGACAAACCGAAGTTCGATGTCGGAATCAGTCCCGCAAAGACTTCTGCAATCTTGACGGATACCGCTACGATCACAAGAGAAAGCGCGATGCAGAGCGCAATATCCTTCAGTGAAATCTGCTTCGGCTGCCAGAACGTGGCGGCGCCTTTGTGTTCGCCGTCTCCGCTCTGTGCTTCCAGCTCATCGATGATCGGATGACGGTAGGCTTTCAGGAAGAACTTCGATCCCGCCGCCGCGATCAGAGCGAAGAAATACAACGCCATCAGCAGGTTGTCTGCAACGACCGACGAAGAAACCAGTTCTCCGCCGACGCTGTACGCGTCTGCCATAGCGACCAGATTCACGCTGCCGCCTGTATAGGTACCAATCATCATCGGCAGCACCAGCCCGAGATCCGCCAGGGATCCTTTCAGCAGGTTGTATGCCACGATACCGCCGGCAACGGTGCCGATCCCGCTGATCAGATAGATGATCAGCAGCCGGCCGCTCTCCCGTCCGATCTTCTTGATATCCGCGTTGAACAGAAGCATCGGTATCGCCAGCGGAATGATGTAATCCCATACGAAATCGTAAGCCGCCGCATCCAGCGGAATAATGCCCGTATTGGAAAGAGCCATGGCGAAGATGAGCGCCATGACGCAGCCCGTCACCTTCGAACCGATCTTTGTCTTCTGCTCAAGATATACCGCCATCGTAGCGATCGCCGCCAGTATCGCGAACAGAGCCCATGTATTTTCTGCACTTATCAGTGTATGTTCCATATTGTTTCTCCGGCCAGTTCCTTTGTTAGCCTATTTTCCCTTCGTCAATCAGTTTCGCCAGTTCTTTCGCAAAGTATGTAATGTACATGCCTGCTCCTGCACGGAACGCACCGATGGCCATCTCGCTGATGATTCTTTCTTCATCGATCCAGCCATTCTGTGCCGCTGCCTTGACCATGGAGTATTCCCCGCTGACGCTGTAAGTCGCCACCGGAATGTTGGTCGCGCTGACGACGCGCTCCAGCAGATCGTAGAAGGCCATTGCCGGCTTCACGATGAGGAAATCCGTTCCTTCCTCCACGTCCAGCAGCGCTTCCTTCATGGCTTCTCTGCCATTGTGGTAATCCATCTGGTAGCTCTTTCTGTCGCCGAAGTGCGGTGCGGAATCCGCCGCGTCACGGAACGGTCCGTAGAATGCCGACGCGAATTTGACTGCATAGGACATAATCGGTGTATTGATGAATCCGTCCTCATCCAGTTTCTCACGAATCGCGGCAACGTGTCCGTCCATCATGTCGGACGGCGCAACGATGTCCGCGCCTGCTTCCGCCTGAGAACTTGCGATCTGTGCCAGCATCTTCAGTGTCTTATCATTATCTACGTACTCTCCGTCGAGAATACCGCAGTGCCCATGGGACGTGTATTCGCACATGCAGACGTCCGCGATGTAGAGCATGTCCGGAAATTCCTTTTTGCCTTCTCTGAGCGCCCTCTGTACGATGCCGTCGTGAGCGTAGGCCTGGCTGCCGCATTCATCCTTATGCTCCGGAATACCGAACATCAGAATGTTGTTGACGCCTAGGTTTGCCGCCTCTTCCAATGCGTACGGCAACTGATCCACGCTGTAGCGGTACTGACCCGGCATGGACGGGATCTCCTCCTTGATGCCTGTACCGTCAATGGCGAAAATCGGATAGATGAGCGAGGATTTGTCCACCCTCGTTTCTCTGACCATCTTTCGCATGGCTTCCGTTGTACGTAATCTTCTCGGTCTTACTTTCAGTTCCATTCTATCTTCCTCCACTTTCTAGTGCTTTCGCATATCTATCACAAGCTGTGTGAGGCTGTCCATGGTTGCCTCCTCAGCCATAAAGGTCTTCATTCCGTAGCTGTCCGCCGCAGCTCTCGTCTGCTTGCCGATGCAGGCCGCTCTGACAAGACGGAAGTCCAGTTCCGGATTTCTGGTGACGAATCCCCGCACCGTCGACGCGCTGGTGAATACTGCGCAGTCGATTTTGTCTGCCTCGAAGAGAGCCGCTTCATCCACGAGATCCTGCGCCGCATCGATGGTGTCATAGGTTGCGATATCTGTAACGCCCGCGCCGGACTTCGTCAGCGCCGCCACGAGTTCTTCGTTTCCCAGTGCCGCCCGCGGAATCAGAATCTGATTGCCTTCCCCGACGAGTTCCGCCAGCTCTCTGCCCAATGTTTTCCCATCGTAGATGGATGGTACAAAATCAACAAGCAGGTGCCGGTTCGACAGTTCCTTCTTCGTTCCTGTACCGATTGCCGCGATCTTCACGCCTGCCAGAGAGCGTACGTCCCTGCCGGCCTTCCGAAGCACATCGAAGAACACCCGCACGCCCGTCGGACTGGTGAACACAATCCACGTATACGTGCTGATCTTGTCCAGAGCCGCTTCCAGTTCGCTCTGATCTTCCCGGGCTTTCGTTTCGATGGACGGCAGTTCCAGCACTTCCGCGCCCAGCTTCCGCAGGCGCGCCGCCATGCCGGAAATCATACCGCGCGGACGTGTCACGATGACTTTGCTTCCCGCCAGCGGCAGTTTCTCATACCAGGCGAACGCATCTGCCAGACTGCAGACCTTGCCCACGATGATGATTGCCGGCGTTTCGATGCCCTGGCGTTTTACCTCTTCCTCCAGGGTACCAACCGTAGCGACAACGCGCTTCTGCCCTGCTGTGGTTCCCTGCTGCAGCACGGCAGCCGGCATATCCGGATCCATACCTGCCTGCAGGAGTCCGCCGCAGATGTACGGCAGCCTCGCAATGCCCATGAGGAACACCAGGGTTCCTTCTGTGCGAACCAGCGCCTCGTAATCGATGTCATCATCGGAACCTTTTCTCTTATGCCCGGTGATGATGTGCAGGGACGATGTGTAATCCCTGTGGGTGACCGGAATGCCGTTATAAGCCGGCACCGCGATCGGCGACGTCACGCCCGGCACTACCTCATAAGGCACGCCCTGTTCTGCCAGCAGTTCCAGCTCCTCGCCGCCTCTTCCGAAGAGGAACGGATCGCCGCCCTTGAGACGGACCACCTTCTTGCCTTTCAGCGCTTCTTCTAAAAGCACCTTGTCGATCTGCTCCTGCGGCATGGTGTGGTTGCCCGACCGCTTGCCGACGCTGATGGTCTCCGCCCCTTCCGGGAACAGGGAAAACAGCGCGTCTCCAATGAGCGCGTCGTAGACGATGATGTCTGCTTCTCTGATTGTCTCGATTGCCTTGACAGTGAGCAGTCCCAGATCACCTGGACCTGCGCCGACCAGCCAGACTTTTCCTGTAGTCATTATTCGTAGCGCCCTTTCATTGTCTTTGCCAGTTCAATACCGAGTTCTTCCGCCATGTACGGGCTGCCGGTCATGGACTCTCTGTGCCATTTGCCGGTCGCCTCGTCATAGTACAGGCCCTCGATGGTCATCTTATCTTCGCCGCAAACTGCAAAAGCAGCAATCGGCGACGAACAGCCGCCGTCGAGCCATTTGACAAAGGCCCGCTCCGCCCGCACTTCTCGCTCTGTATTCACATCGTTGTACCCGAAGGCCCAACCGTAATCTCCGTCCTTTCTTCCCTGTACAGCCAGGACGCCCTGTCCCGCCGCCGGGAGGATCTCGGACGGTTCAAAATATTTGTAGATTCTGTCTTCCAGACCGAGCCGGATCAGTCCCGCCGCAGCCAGCACCAGCGCGCCGTACTGCCCTTCATCGAGCTTTTTCAGACGCGTCTGCACATTGCCCCTGACACTCTCCACCTTCGCCTGGGGATACAGTTTCTCGATTTGAATCCGTCTGCGGAAGCTGGAACTTCCAATCGGTTTGCTGAAATCAATCTCTGTTGCGCCTTCCGGCAGTACCAGGACGTCCCGCGGATCCTCGCGTTCCGAAAATGCGATGATCGGCAGTTCCTCCGGCAGCTCCATCGGCATGTCTTTCAGGGAATGCACGGAAATGTCGCTGCGCCCTTCCAGAAGCGCATGATCCAGTTCTTTGACGAAGAGGCCTTTGCCGCCGATCTTGTCCAGGGTTTTATCAAGAATCTTATCTCCTGTGGTCTTCATTTTGACCAGTTCATACTTGATGCCCAGACTGGTCAGATAGTCCCCGACGATTTTACTCTGGATGACGGCGAGTTTACTCTCTCTTGTGCCGATTCTTATGGTCTTCATAGTATTCCTTCCTCCGTCAGTATCTGCTGGATGCGCTCGCGCACCCTGCGTGCTTTCCTATGATCATCGCCAGATGCGCTGACGCCGATGACTGTCTCCCCCTGGCGCACGATGCCCGGGAAGTAGAAGTCGCAGAGTTCCCTGTCGCTGGCGTTGTTGACCGGAATTCCTTTCTTCCGGCATGCCGCCGCGATCTGCGCGTTCAGTTCTTTGTCGTCAGTAGCCGCGAAAACAATATCACGGCCTTCGAGGTCTTCCATTTCGAATTCCCGCATGATCCAGCTGGCGTTCCCATCTTCCACGAGAGCGAGAATGCTGCCATCTCCCTCCGGCGCCACGACGGTGATGCACTCCGTAAACGGCTGCAGGACCGCGATCCTTCTGGTTGCAATCGTTCCTCCTCCTACAAAAAGGATGTCTTTGCCGCTCAGATCCATGTAAAGCGGAAAAAATGGTTTCTTACTCACTGCTTTTTCCTCCTCTTCAGGACCAGATTCAGGATTCCGCCCACGATGATGATGAGGAGCGCGATATAGATGACGCGCTTGGCCGCTTCCTGCGGCACCTTCGTCACGGAACCAATAGTGTCCTTGTAAAAAGTCAGTTCGTATTCGATCTCCACTGGGTCTCCCATAGCCGTCGTATCGGCAATGACGGGAATCGGCTGATCGAATACCGCGACCGGTATGGTGAACGTGGAGTTTCCCCCATCCGTTGATTCATTTTCGTATTTCACACCGGCAATCTTCATGTAATCGTAGTGGGAACTGCTCCACAGGAGCCTGGCATACGCCTTTCCCCCTTTGACGATGAACCAGGTCGGCGAACTGACCGACGCTCTCCCGGAACCGCCCGTCATATTGACTTCGACGGAGTACGTATCGTCCTCCATGTCCACGTCGGCAGGAATCAGATAGTTCACGGCGTTCCCTGTCTGTTCCGCCGTCTGGTTGCTGCTCTGATTCTGACTCTCTTCCTTGCCCTGATTCTCATCGTACTGTTCCACGGCTTTATCGATGAGGTCGTAGTCCGGCAGTTTGATCTTCAGTGCGCCTTCCGGCAGGCTGGAGGCATCGATAAGAACGTCACGGTCGTACCATTGCTTCTCCTTCTTGCTGAAGGCCGCGCAGGCAATCGGCGCATTCAGAGCCTCGACTGGAATGGTAAAACTGCCTCTGTAATCTTTCTCCTCCGCGAAGATATAATCCTCTTTCGGTGCTTTTGCGGCGTCCGTCGCCTTGCCCATGTACACGCATTCGTAGCTGGTGCTGTCGATGGTCATGACGGCTTCCATCTTCTTGCCCTTGACGGTCAGATGGCAGGAATAGATGCTGAAGAAACTGGAGCTGCTCTCCATGTCCGCTTCGTACTCGCCGTTTTTGACGCTGTTGCCGTAGATCGGCGTCATACCGTACTTGCCGACGTCCTTGGTCTCTGCTGTCTCAGCACTTGAGGCCACGTCTTCGTAACCCTCGGCAGCGTAAGTATCTGCCGGGCAGAAAACAGTCAGCGACACAGCAAGAACCGCGGCGAAAAAGATTCCCGCGATGCTTCTCTGGATTGACTTGTGTACTCTGCATTCTGCCATTGCTGTTTCCTTGTTATATGTTTTCCGCGTCTGCGGCGTGTTTCGCGAACAGTTCCCGGATTTCTTCGTGTTCTCCCAGTCCCTTCAGGATGACCTCTGTCTGATATCCATCCGCCTCCAGACGGTTCTTCCAGGAGTCCGGGCTGCCGCCTGCAAGATCGTTAATTGCGTGGTCTCCCGCCACGATCATGAGAGGCGCCAGAACAACGTCTCTGTATCCTGACGCTGCAAGTTTCGCCCTGGCCTCTTCGAAGGTCGGCGTGCCTTCCACTGTACCGACAAAAACGCAGTCTGATGCTTTTGCGAAAGCATCCTGCAGCTGTCCGTAAACCGGCACCGGGTGCTTGTCCGATCCATGTCCCATGAGCATCAGGGCTTTGCTGTCTGCATCGCCCAGACACAGCTGCGGCATGAGCCGCGCCACGGTTTCCCTGTCCACTTCCGTAAAGAGCAGCGGCCGCCCGACAGCGATGCGTTCGAACTGTCCCGCGCTGTCTCTGACAATCTCCATCAGCCGCTGGTTCTCGTATCCATCTGACAAATGGGTCGGCTGCACAATGACATCCTTGATCCCCTCCGCCGCCAGCTTTCCGAGCGCCTCCTCCGGTGTATCCACAATCAGGCCTTCATTCTTTGCAACTTTCTTGATGATGAAGTTGCTCGTCCAGGCGCGGCGCACCACTCTGTCCGGGAAACGCTCCGCCAGTTTCTGTTCGATGGCGCCGATGGTGCGTTCCCGCGTTTCCGGGTATGAAGTTCCGAAGCTCACGACGAGCAGTGCCTTATCCATATCTACAAATTCTTTTTCTTATATACAAAAGCAACGGAAATCGCCGAGAAGATCGCCAGATAAACCAGCAGCACAATCCATCCGAAGACTCCCGTCGAGCCTCCCGCCGATACACTTCTGATCATCTCGCAGGCCTGAGACAGAGGCAGCAGTTCCACCACCTGACGGATGCCCATCGGCATCTGGTCTGTTGAGAAGAAGGTATTGCACAGGAAGGACATCGGCATAATGATGTACGACGTGAAACGCGGCGCATCCGTGTAACTCTTTGCCAGGAACGACAGCACGAGGGCGATGGTCGAAAAGACCAGGCCGTTCAGAAACATCACCAGGAAGGACCATCCATTGAAGGTCAGATCCGCCGCGATTGGCAGCGTGATCAGCATGATGATGCCTGCCGCATACATCCCGCGCAGGCTGCCGCCGATGACCTGTCCCAGGATGAACTGCCAGAGCGGTGTCGGCGATACCATGACCTGATCCAACGCCTTTTCATAGAGTCGCTGGACGCTCATGTTCTGCGCCACCGCGCTGAAGCTGCCGGTCATCGTCGACATAGCCACAATGCCCGGCACCAGAAAGTTCAGATACGGCTCGCCGTGGGACGTGGTCTGGATTCCGAGTCCGAACACGATAAGATACATCAGCGGCGTGATTGTGGCCGCTAATGTGATCTTGTAGAAGTCCCTCCGGAACTCTCTCCACTTTTCCCACAAAACTGCGATGATTCCCATACGTACTGATGCCTTTGCTTCTATTTGCTTCTATTTGCTCCCAAGTCCTCTGCCGATCCGGTAGATGAAGACATCTTCCAGAGTCGTGTTCCGCAGCGATGCATCCTTGTCGGAGCTGCTGAGGTATTCAATGGCTTCCTCCCTGCTGCGGAAGTGGGAGGAATGCAGCGTTTCGTCCGCTGTCTCATCCACGGTATACGGACCAAGCTCATTGATGAGATTGTCCGGCGTATCTACGGTGTTCAGTTTCCCCTTGTCGATGAGCGCCACGCGCTCGCAGAGGGACTGCGCCTCCTCAATGTAGTGTGTCGTCAGAAGGATGGTAATGCCCTCCCCGTGGAGCTGCCGCAGCAGGTTCCACATCTGACGTCTGGAGATGGCATCCATGCCCGCCGTCGGTTCGTCCAGCAGCAGAATCTGCGGCTCCGTCATGAGCGCACGGCAGATCATGAGCTTCCGCTTCATGCCGCCCGACAGATGTCTGACCACCCGGTGTCTGTATTCCAGAAGTCCTGCGAACTCCAGCAGTTCGTCACTCTTCTGGCGGATGACCTTCTTCGGCAGATAGTAGAGTCTTCCCTGATACTCCATGACCTCGTCGATGGTCATATCCTGACGCATGGAAAACTCCTGTGTGATGACGCTCAGCTTGCTCTTCGCAGCGGATGCTTTCCTGTCCAGTTTCTGTCCGTCGATGAAAATCTGGCCTTCCGTGGGCAGCAGAACAGTGGAGAGCATGCTTATGGTCGTAGTCTTGCCCGCACCGTTTGGCCCGAGCAGACCGAAGAACTCTCCCGTCTCTATGGTCATGTTCAGATGATCCACTGCCGTGAAGTCACCGAATTTTTTTGTGATATCCTTTAACTCGATCATTGGTTTCGGCTGTTACAGATCCCTTTCATCTTCCTTCGCGATAATCAGTGAGAAATACCCTGCTTCATCCGGAATCTCATCTACGCCCCTGTATACTTTCTCATTTGGCATGCCGCAGTTCTCCACAACATTGACATCCCGTCCGCTTTTTCTCAGTATTTCCTTGACCTCCGCCATGTGGCTTCCGGACTTCATCAGCACGTAGTTGCCCGGCAGGCTCAGATCGTCTCCCAGTTTATGGAGCGCCGGCATGATATGCAGAGGCTCATTCCATTCGCAGAGCGGAATGCCCACTCTGGCTGCCGCAGCACAGAAGGACGTGATGCCCGGCACCAGTTCTGTTTCATAACCGTCCTCTTCCATGATCGCCTGCAAATAGGTGAAGGTGCAGTAGACCGTGGAGTCCCCCAGTGTCAGATAGACGACATTCTTTCCCTCGTCCAGATACTTCTCGATGATCTCCGCGCCCGCTTTGTGCTGCCTGCGGATCTCATCCTTGTCCATCTTCATCGGCATGTACACCGGAACCAGTTCCTTGTCCGCCAGCTCCGGCACAGCCGCGTACGCGATCTGATATGCGACCGTCTCCTTCGGTTCTTTGCCCGGGAAACAGAATACATCGTTTTCTTTGATGAGTTCTACTGCTCGCAGCGTCATCAGTTTCGGATCTCCCGGACCTACGCCGACGCCGTATGCCTTACCCTTTGCCATTTCCATTCCTCACTTCTTCTTAAACACGACAAAAAACATCGTCCTACCTCAGAAGACGACTATTGCTACTGACAGTTTCCCGACTTGATCCTTATAACCTCAGCGGACGCCTTCCCAGTTTGCCCAGTGGCTGTAATGCTTTGTTACCTGCCCGCCTCGTAGATGTCACGGTTGCTGAGACACAGTGCCGGGTTCTCACCGGCTTCCAGTATGCCAGAACAGCTTTCTGCGTACTATCATATAGTGCGGTAAGGGTTCTGTCAACCTGACCCCCTAGGGGGGATACGTCCCCTTCCCAGTTGATATGCTCCTGTTTTCATGTTATAATACTGCCGAATACAAATACTGACAGGTGCTGAAGCTTCGGCTTCAGATAATAGGGAAACAGGTGTAAATCCTGCGCGAACTCGTCACTGTAATCGGATGGCTTTTCGCCACTGTGCCACTGGGGAAACCTGGGAAGGCGGCGGCAGAGCAATGATCCGTAAGTCAGGAAACCTGCCTGTCTTTGAATCGAAGCGTTGTAAGCGCTTCGGGCCACGAGTAACTGGCGGAACATAACAACCTACTTGATTATAGCTTGAACACGAAATGTCAGAAGGTCTTTGCTCCGTTTAGCGAAGGCCTTTGTATTCGAATCAAGTTATTTTTATTATCTAAGGAGGTTTTTGTTATGAAAAATCTTAGAAAATTCATTGCTTTGGCGCTGTCACTGGTCATGGCGCTGGGAATGATGCTGATGGTCACAGGCTGCGGTGAATCAGGAGAATCAGAAGAACCTGCAGCATCAGGTGATCCAGTAGCAGAATGTGCAGCATTGATCGAGGCCATTCAGGTTCAGGAGAGAACCGATGAGACCGATGCGCAGTGCGAAGCTGCCAAGGCTGCATACGATGCGCTGACTGATGAGCAGAAGGAAGAGAACGAGGACGTATTCGATTACTTCGGACGCGACACTGGCGACGCTTCCGCTGACGATCCGCTCAACGGCGATGAAATCGGCGAAAACGAACTGCTCGTAGTAAGCTTCGGTACGTCATTCAACGACAGCAGAGCGACCGACATCGGCGGAATCGAAAAGGCTCTGCAGGAAGCTTATCCTGACTGGTCAGTCAGAAGAGCATTCACTGCTCAGATCATCATCAACCACATCCAGGCTCGTGATGGCGAGAAAATCGACAACATGCAGCAGGCTCTGGATCGTGCAGTTGCCAACGAAGTCAAGAACTTGGTTGTACAGCCGACACACCTGATGCACGGCGCTGAGTATGACGAACTGGTTGGTGTTCTCGACCAGTACAAAGACAAATTTGAATCCGTAGAAATCGCTGAGCCACTCCTCGGTGAAGTCGGTGCAGACGCATCCGTCATCAACGAAGATAAGGCAAAGGCTGCAGAAGCGATGGTTGCAGAAGCTGTTTCCGTTTCCGATTATGACTCACTCGACGCCATGAAGGAAGACGGCACTGCTCTCGTATTCATGGGACACGGCACTTCACACGAAGCGAACGTAACTTATGATCAGATGCAGACTCAGATGGGCGAGCTCGGATATGATAACGTATTCGTAGGAACCGTTGAAGGCAACCCTCCTGACACTGCACTCCCTGCAGTAAAGGAAGCTGTTGAAAAAGCGGGCTACACCAAGGTCATTCTCCGTCCGATGATGGTAGTCGCCGGCGACCATGCTAACAACGACATGGCAGGCGACTGGGGCGATGCTCTGATCAACGGCGGTGAGTTTGAAGTCGAAGGTGCTGATGCTCCTGTAGACCTCGGTGAAGGCTTTGGTGAGGAAAACGTAACCAGCCAGATTGAAGGTCTGGGAAGAATCGCTGACATTCAGAAGATGTACGTAGAGCACACTGGTGCAGTGATCAAATAATAGCGAACCTCTTGCAGAGGACAATTGCAGTAATTAATGTGTGGAGCGGGCGCGAAGTTCTTTCGCTCTCGCTCCTGCTATATTAAGGAAGAGAAGATGAAAAAAACATTATTGGCAATGCTGGCTGTACTTCTTATGGCAGCCTTCACACTCACAGGATGCGGCGGGTCATCAGAAGAAGCAACCGCAGATCCTGGAATTCCTGATGGAACATACGTGGCCACCTTCACGACGGACAGCCCGATGTTCCATGTAAGCGAAGCAAACAACGACAAAGGCATTCTTACCGTTAAAGACGGAAAGATGATGATTCACGTCAGCCTGCAGTCGAAAAAAATAGTAAACCTCTATTACGGTCTGGCAGAGGACGCTCAGAAGGACGGCGCCGAGCTGATCGAACCGACGACGGATGAGGTTACCTACAGCGACGGCTATGTGGATGAGGTGTATGGATTCGATATTCCTGTACCTGCCCTCGATGAAGAGTTCGATGTTGCTCTGATTGGAACGCACGGCAACTGGTACGACCACAAGGTCAAAGTTTCCGATCCCGTCGAAGGTGATGACATCCACGCCGGCACTGCCATCGATCTGGAAGACGGTGAGTATCAGGTTGATGTTACCAAAGAAGGCGGTACGGGCAAGGCATCCATCGACAGCCCTGCCAAGCTAGTCGTGGCAGATGGTCAGGCTACGCTGACAGTCGGCTGGTCCAGCGAACACTACGACTACATGATCGTAGACGGCGAGAAGTACGAGCCGGTCAACACAGAAGGTAATTCTGTATTTGAGATTCCGGTCAAGGTGATGGGCGAGCCGTTCAAGGTCATTGCAGACACGACGGCCATGAGCGAACCGCACGAGATCGAGTATACGCTGACACTGACACTGGTGGAGAATTAAGCAAAAAACAAGAAACGGGGGCGACATTTTCGTCACACCCGTTTTTTTATTTCTCTCTTTTGAATCTATGACAGGCCATTTGAACCAACCGGTATTGTCTTGCTGACCGATTCTACCGCAGCAATGATTTTCTCCGTCTTTTCCAGATCGAACCATCCGCATAGTTCGATGCCGTCCGCGCCCTCTTCCGCGAGCTGTTTGGCTGCCGCGGCCGCCTGTTCCAAATCCTTCACATAGACGATGTGGGTATTCATCTCTGGTGCAGTCAGTTCCCTTCTGACCGGTTCTTCCACATTACCCAGAATGATCATTCCGTATTCAACATACTGCTCCAGCGCTTCCAGTTTAGCCTGTTCCTCCGGCAGATAAGACGCATATTTCACCTTTGTGCCTTCCGGCGCGTCCCTCAGTAGCTCAGCAACTTGTTCGCTGCCGAAATCACCGCACAGATTGATCACTGTGTAGCCGTCCCGGATCAGTTGTTTCACATAGTCCATGCAAACCTCGATCCCGTCGAGGCCAGCAACATGATTGAGATATTCCCCATCATCGAAGCTGTCCATGTAATGATTGGAAGAAAGATCAGGCACGTTTTCAACATAAGCGTATTTGATCAGCATGTTCTATCTCCTTTCAAGTTTCCCGGCCGCCTCCGCTGCCGCAATCAACTCGCGAATCCGGGCGTTCGTATCGCCGATCGGAAACTCCGTCACGATGACCCGGTCGCATTTTTCAATCGCTTCGGTTGCTTTTGCAAAAGCTTCCTCGCCGATGTTCTCAAAAGCCGGTGTCGTGATCACCTCTGCCGCCAGGAGGCGCGCCAGCTGATAGTCGATATCATTCTCTGCGAGCACGCCCGCGATGAACGGGGTGTCCTCCTTCTGCAGCTTCCGGAAGATCGGAACGCCGCTGCCGCCCGATGAGAGGACCAGCACCTTCGGTGCATTCCCCGCCGGCGCCGGCAGTTCGATGCTGCCCAGCAGCGGATCGAAATAACCGTTATCGATGGAGTACAGTTCCCGGATCATTTCCTCTTCGAAGATTTCCTCAGGCCGCCCATACCGATAGATGCGGTCGCCTTTCACGCAGATGATCTTATCAGAGACCTTCTCTGCCAGATCGATTTCATGAAGGGACATGATGACTGTAATGTCCTTCTTCTTCGCCATATTTCGCAATATGGACAGGAGCTCCAGTTTGTACCGGACGTCCAGGAAGGACGTCGGTTCATCCAGAACGATGATTTCCGGATCCTGACAAATGGCGCGGGCCAACAGCACACGCTGCTTTTGCCCATCGCTGATGGCATTAAAATCCTTCGGACCGAATTCCGTTGCGTTGACCGCCGCCATGGCCTCATCGACCATCTTCTCATCTTCTTCCGTCAGCAGTCCCAACTTGCCTGTGTACGGATATCTGCCGCTGGCGACAATGTCGTAACAGGTCATGAGCTCGGCTTTCAAGCGCTCCGTCAAAACGACTGCCATCTTCTGCGAGACATCCTTAGATGTCATCTTATGGAGATCCTTTTCCTCGAATATGACTTTACCGCCGATCAGCGCCAGCTGCCGGGTGATACTCTTAAGTATGGTGGATTTGCCGGCTCCGTTCGGACCGATCAGTGTGACGATCTCGCCCTTGCCGATGTCGATACATATGTCCTTTATGATGGCCTTGCCGTTATAACCGACGGCCAGATTGTCCATGCTGATGTAGGCATCTTGCTTGTTCATTACAATTGCCTCCTTCTGCTGACCATCATGTAGATTACGACCGGCGCGCCGAAGACTGCCGTGACGGTGCTGATATTCAGTTCCTGCGGCGCGAAGGCGAGCCTTGCGATAACATCGCAGATCATACAGAACACGCCGCCGCCCAGCATACATCCCGGAATGACAACCAGCGGCTTCGCGGTTCCCATAGCTCCCTTGATCAGGAACGGAACGGCAATGCCGACGAATGAGATCGGACCTGCATACGCAGTCACACAGGCTGTGAGCAGGCTCGATAAAGTAATCAGGGCGATCTTGAACCACTTGATATTGACACCCATGCTCGCCGCATAGTTCTGCCCCATCTGGAAGGCTCCGATCGGCTTACTCATGAGCATGGTAAGCACGAATCCGAGGCCTACAACGATCAGGCACACGCCCACGTTGCTCCAGCTCATGCCGGAGAAGCTGCCCATAGACCAGACGTGCAGGTTCGCGATATCCGAGTCCTCCGCGAAGGTGATGATGAATTCCGTCACCGCATTGCAGATGTAACCCACCATGATACCGGCGACCAGGAGCGCCGCCATGTTGCGGATCCGATAGGAGACCGCCACGATGAACATCGTCGCAATTAGAGATCCGATGAAGGCTGCGATGATCAGCGTGGCTGATGACACGTGCAGCCCGTTCTGCATGAACACAATCATGGCGATAGCGACCACCATCTTGGCGCCTGATGAAATACCCAGAACGTACGGTCCTGCGATCGGATTCTCGAAGAATGTCTGCAGCAGGAATCCCGCCAGTGCCAATGCTCCTCCCAGGAGCATCGAGGCGATGATTCTCGGCAGGCGAATCGTCCATATGATATCCAGGACCTTATCCGGCCCTTCCCGCAGGAAGATTGCCCTGGCGATGTCACCGATGCCGATGTGCACGTTGCCTGAGTTGATGTTGACCACGATCGTTACCGCAAACGCAGCAATCATGACAGCAAAAACAATCACGCACCGCGTACGGCGCCGGAAATTCGCTTCATGGTAACCGCCCAGCGTAGGCCCATTGTAATTTGTTGTTTTTGCTTCTGTCTTACTCATTGCAGTTTCTGTAAATATTGCAGATCAGACGGATCGTCCTCTGTGAATGCTTTGTGGAAATCCAGGATCAGATCCGCGATGATATCCGTTCTCTGATACATGGAGTCGCCGGTCACCCAACATTTATTATCTTTGACCGCTTTCAGTTCTTTCATGACCGGATCTTTCGCAAGGAGGTCCTCCATGGTTTTGACGGAACCGTCGATGCTGCCGTTGTAGATGATGTAATCTGCGTCAACGGCTGTAGCGTAAAAAGTCTCGACGGACATATCCACGGAGGTTCTGTCGCTGTCATCCTCCAGATCGCTGAACGCGTACCGTGCGCCCGCAATCTCGATCATCTTCGGCACATAGTCAGTGCTCTTGCGGACCACGA
Organism: Clostridia bacterium; assembly: GCA_024689085.1. Taxonomy (GTDB): domain Bacteria; phylum Bacillota; class Clostridia; order Peptostreptococcales; family Anaerovoracaceae; genus Lentihominibacter. The sequence continues at coordinate 15,615 of JAILDT010000068.1, forward strand.
CTTTACCGTCCGCTGTCAGATAGAAGAACGCAACGGTCTTCTCCGTGTTTTCAAAGTCATCCAGATCCTTCAGTTTCTGCATCTGCTCATCAAAGAACGCGTTAGCCTCTTCCTGATGGTCTGTCAGCACTCCGTAAAGTTTGATCCACTCAGCCCTGCCCATCGGATCCTCTTCGTAACTGGACCGGTCGACCAGGACCGGCACATCCAGTTTCTCGATCATCTCCTTGACTTCCGGCGTATGGTAGATCATGGTCGATTCGATGGCCAGATCACACTCTTCATCAAAGAGAGTTTCATAATCCGGCGTGCTGTACCTGCCGGCGTAGATGATCTTGCCATTTGCCATGGCTTCCCTCGGCTCGTCGAAGGACCAGTCGTTCTCCTTGATGGACGACATCCGGATGTGATCCAGCGCGTCGCAGGAGCAGAACATAGCCATGGTGGCCGTTGCCGCCAGATAGATTTTGTCTACTGGTTTTTGGAGCACAGTGATGCCTTCCGGAACGCTTTCCGGTACCTTGCCGCCTTCTGGCACGAGCAGGAACTTGTCTCCTTCATGAATATCGATCAGATCGTAGCCGCCTTCATAGTGGTACACGCTGAATTCCGTCGCACGCTCCAGCTGCAGTTCTGACTCATAAGCCAGCCCGCTGATCTCCGGCGCGCCCCCTTCCTCCATTTCATTGCCGGTGTTGCCGCCGCATCCCGCCAGCGTCAGCATCAGCATACAAATGGCCGTGAACAGCGCCACGATTATCTTGTAACTAGTCTTCACTATTTCTGCCATCCTCTCTTCATCGGGTCCACCATATCAACTGCCGTATACAGCAGCGCGTTGCAGACCGATGCCGCAACATTGCTGCCGCCTTTTCTTCCAAATGCAACAATCGCCGGGATATCATACTCTTCGCAGACTTCGAAGAGTTCTTCCTTGCTCTCCACAACATTGACAAAACCGACCGGCATTCCGACGACCAGCGTCGGTTTCAGTCCCTCGCGAATCATCTCTGACAGAGCAATGAGGGCTGTCGGCGCATTGCCCGAAACGAAAATCCCGTTTGGATATTCCTCCGCACCGCGATACATGGACGCGTAAGCTCTGGTCGTCCCCTGTTCTTTCGCCTGTTTCATGATTGCTTCATCGGCCATGTAACAGACCGCCTGAGAAGACAGTTTCTTCAGAGACGGCTTACTGATTCCTGACAGCGCCATGTTCGTATCGGTGATGAACGTACAGCCGCCCTTCCGGAGTGCTTCCACTGTGCGGGCAACCGCGCCTTCCGTAAACTTTAGATTCGTGCCGTAATCAAAATCCGCGGAGGTGTGGATGACGCGCTTGACAACGGTCATGTTCTCCGTTGGGACCTCAATGCTCCGTTCTTTCAGCTCCGCTTCAATGATGCGCATGCTCTCTTTTTCGATGTCCGCCGGACGGACGTATTCATAGTTGCTCATATCTTTACCTCATAGCGGTCCATTATTTCGTAAATTTTATCCATGTCCAGAGCTCTCCTGACAGCGTCTGCCAGAATGTCGTACTGCTGCTGGACGTAAGTCTCGTGCGGAATGATTGTCATCTCGCCCGGATCGATGCCTTTGCGCGTGGCAAGCCACCGGATCAGGGTCTCTGTCAGTTCACCTGTATCGAACAGTCCGTGCAGGTACGTACCGAAGACGTTGCCTTTGCAGCAGCCATCATCCTTGCCGTTGCTGAGGTGACAGAATGGTTCGCCTTTGACGGTGCTGACACCCATGTGGATCTCATAACCATCCAGCTGCACGCCGGCGAAAGCCTCCGCCTTGACCTCACCCTGGACTCTCGTCCGGGACTTATCCGCGGTAAATACCGTATCCACCGGCAAAAGCCCCATGCCCTTCAGGTACTCTGTTTTGCCTTCATAGTGATCCGGATTGAAGAGCTGCTCGCCCAGCATCTGATAGCCGCCGCATACGCCCAGTACTGGCTTGCCTGCAGCTGCATGTTTCAGGATCGACGCTTCCAGTCCGTTCTGCCGCATCCACAGAAGGTCATCGATGGTACTTTTCGTACCCGGAATGATGATCAGGTCCGGATCGCCCAGATCCCTGACCTCCCGCACGTATCGAACGCTTGAGAGATCTTCCATCTCCAGTGCGTTGAAGTCCGTGAAATTGGACAGTCTCGGCAGACGGATCACCGCAATGTCAATCGGGCTGACACCGCCGTTTTTCGTCAGACGCGAGGACAGAGAATCCTCGTCATCCAGGTCCACATGTAGCATCGGGATGACGCCCAGCATCGGAATGCCCGTCTTCTCCTCCAGCATGTCGAGACCCGGTTCCAAAATTTCGAGATCTCCCCGGAACTTGTTGATGATCATACCCTCGATGCGCGATCTGTCATCGTGATTCATGAGCGCCGCCGTGCCGTAAAGCTGAGCGAAGACGCCGCCTCTGTCGATGTCGCCGACCAGGATGACTGGTGCATTGAGATAGGATGCGAGTCCCATATTGACGATGTCGTTGTCCGTCAGATTGATCTCTGCAGGGCTGCCTGCACCTTCGATGACGATGACATCATTCTCCGCTGCCAGGTCCTGAAACGCCTTCAGAACCTCCGGGAGCAATTCTCTCTTGTAATTGTGATATTCCATGGCGGACATTTCGCCGCGGACCTCGCCGAGGACGATGATCTGGCTGCCCGTGTCGCTGGACGGCTTGAGCAGGACCGGATTCATGCGCACGTCAGGTTCTATCCCTGCTGCTTCCGCCTGCATGACCTGGGCTCTTCCCATCTCAAAACCATCCCGTGTGATATAACTGTTCAGGGCCATGTTCTGGCTCTTGAACGGCGCCGCACGGAGGCCGTCCTGTTTGAATATTCTGCACAGCGCCGCGCAGACAACGCTCTTGCCCGCGTCCGACATCGTGCCTTGTATCATGATGCATCTCGTCTTCATTTATTCTGTCTCCATAGCGAGTTTCAGCTTCTCGATCAGTTTCTGGTTTTCTTTATGCTGTTTCACCGCAATGCGGTACCAGCCTTTGCCGAGGCCGTGATAATTGTCGCAGTTCCGGATCAGGATGCCGCGTTCTCTCATGGTTTCGTCGAGCCCGTCCGGCCCGTTAAACAGCAGGTAGTTCGCCTCTCCGTAGACTCTGGGATAGCCTGCCTCCTGCAGCGCATCCTTCAGCCACTGCCGCTCCGCTGCCACGATTTTCGTGCCTTCTGCCGTGTGCTGCGCATCCTCCAGCGCCGCGATCCCTGCCTCCTGCGCCAGGCTCGAGACATTCCACGGCGGTCCCGCTTTACGCAGGGCGTCCGCCATCTCACCATTCGGGCAAAGGCAGTAGCCCAGTCTGACCCCTGCCATGCCGTACAGTTTCGTGAACGCCTTGAGGATAATCAGGTTGTCGTAATCCGCCAGGTATTCCTTCATGGTATGCGCTTCCGGGTTGTCCAGAAATCCGTTGAAGCACTCGTCGATGACGAGCAGCGTTCCCGCCTGTCTGCAGGCATCCAGAATTTCCGCCAGCAGCGCTCTGTCTGTGGCGATGCCTGTCGGATTGTTCGGCTCACAGAGAAACAGCACATCTGCGCCGCCATCTTCTTCCCGGTTGACTGCGCAGATCGCTGCCGCCAGATCTTCACCGATCATGAAGTTTTCATCTTCTCTCAGCAGCCAACGCTCCACGCGCCATCCTTCTGACGCGAAGGCTTCCTCATATTCAGAGAACGTCGGCGCTGTGATCAGAAGCCGCGGTTCCTCGCCCTTCTTTGTTGCTTTTGCAAGGCGGAAGATGATGTCCGCCGCGCCCGCACCGCAGAAGATGGTTTCCGCAGCCACGTTTTCCGCGTTTGCGAGAGCGTCGCGAAGCTGCCGGCACATCGGATCCGGATACCGGTCCGCAGTGGCCGCTGCGTCGGCGATTGCCTGTTTCACTTTTTCCGACATGCCAAGAGGATTGACGTTCATAGAAAAGTCAAGCGGCGCATGTCCGTATTCGATTTCGTAGGAGGCCCAGTCACCTCCGTGCGGTAATTTCTGTTCCATACTTTTATATTGCAATCAGAATGAGTACTGTACTGACCGCTATGGTCAGAAGCAAGGCAATGATCGATGCTGCGTACATCATCCGGTTCGTTTTCAGGATATCCTCCGGCCCGATTGGTCTGGTCCTGTCGCCGATGGTCGGCTTGTTGTACAGTTCGCCGAAGTAGTACGCCGGTCCCGCCAGCTGCACGCCCAACGCGCCCGCGCAGGCGGATTCTGTCTGCGCCGAGTTCGGGCTCGGATGGTTGCGGTTGTCCCGCCGCCAGATTTTCCAGGCGTTCTTCGCGGTGTGTTCCATCATGCCCGCCGCAGCGATCCACATGATGGCCGCCAGCCGTGATGGAATGAGTCCTGCCAGATCGTCCAGATGAGCCGGTCCCCGTCCGAAGTTGAGATACGTTTCGTTTTTATATCCCACCATACTATCCATGGTGTTGATGGCTTTGTAAGTGAGCGCCAACGGCGCGCCGCCGATCATCATGTAGAAGAACGGTACCGCCACACCGTCGGAAAAGCTTTCTGCCACGGTCTCCACCGCGGCCTTGGTCACGCCCTCCGCCGTCAGTTCCTGCGTGTCCCGTCCGACGATTCTCGAAACGGCCTTTCTGGCCCCCTCGATATCGCATTCCGGGCTCAGGTATCCGTAGACATTCTTCGCCTCATTGGCCAGACCCCGCACTGCGATCGCCTGCCAGCACCACAGCGTGTGCAAAAGCAGGAAGACCACGGGATGAATGAGCCACGCGAGAATGCACAATCCCTGCGTCACTGCGTACGTGACCACGACGATGATCCCTGCCATCAACCTGCCCGCGGCACGTTCGCCGCCGACTGTCTGCGGGAAAATCTTCCGCAGCGCGTTCTCCAGCACAGTGATGCCTTTGCCGATGATCACCACCGGATGAGGCAGTTTCGCCGGATCCGCGAAGAGCAGATCCAGCAGAAAGCCGAATATGATCGATAATTCAAACAACAGCAAAAACAGCATCATTTCCTGCACGCGCTGACGAAGCGTTCCGCCAGTCCGCCTCCTCCGAGATAGAGATGTGGGAATCCAGCGTAGAGCGTATCGCTCGCGTAGCCGAACGTCCACTGCTTGCCGTTGGAGACCTTGGTCAGCGTCATGTCAGACCCGTCCGCCGTCGTATCCCAGTAATGGAACTCATGGACCGGCACCTGTTCGCCGGCCCGCAGAAGCAGACTGTCGTGCTTCCCGCTGATGTATCCGTATCCGAAGCGGACCAGTTTGCCCGCATTGCTCCCTTCTCCCGGGAGCACGCCGACCATCGTCCAGTCCTTCCCCTCGGAATCTTCCAGGCTCGCGGACAGATAGAGAAATCCGCCGCACTCCGCCACGGTCGGAAGTCCGCCGCGTACCGCTTCACGGACTGATGCGAGCATGGACTTGTTCTCCGACAGCTGCCTGCCGTAAAGCTCCGGGTATCCGCCCGGCAGATACAGTCCGTCTATATCATCCGGCAGCGCTGTGTCGTGGACCGGGCTGAAGAACGCGATCTCCGCTCCCGCTTCTTCCAGCGCTGTCAGTGTTTCTGCATAGATAAAATTGAAGGCTTCGTCCTTCGCCACCGCGATGCGCACGCCGGAGCCCTTCGCTGCCGCTTCATCGCACGGTCTTTCATCCGGAATGTCTGCTTTTGCATCCGCGCCCGCGGCTTCAAACAATCTCTCCAGGTCGATGGTCTCTTCCATCTTCTGCCCGATCCGGTCGATGCGCTCCGCCAGATCTTCAATTTCGCCCGCAGTCATGAGACCCAGATGCCGGCTGTCGAAATCGGCTTCCTCCATGTGCGGGACATAGCCCAGCACCGGCACGCCGCTCTCCTGCTTGATCAACTGTCCGTACATGTTGTAATAGGCTTCGCTGCAGTCGTTGAAGATGACACCGCAGATGCGTTTCGGCGCCCGGAACTCCGCCGCGCCTTTGATGACTGCCGCCATGGTCAGTGCCGCACCCTTCGGACGCAGGACAAGGACCGCCGGCACATCCAGCAGATCCGCCACGTGATGGGCGCTGGCAAACTCGCTGGCTTCTTCGATGCCGAATCGCCGCACGCCGTCATAGAAACCCATGACACCTTCCATAACCGCCGCGCCGTGCCCTTTGCTGTGGCGTGTGAAAACCTCCCGTACGCCGTCCTCCCCGGCCAGGAACACGTCCAGATTGTTGCTGGAGATGCCCAGAACCGAGCGGTGGAACATCGGGTCGATGTAGTCCGGGCCGCACTTGAACGCGCAAGGGTCCCAGCCTTTGCGTTTCAGGAGCGACAGCAGTCCGCAGGTGACGGCCGTTTTGCCGCTGTTGGATGAAATTGCAGTGAGCATCAGTTTAAGCATCCGCTGCTTCTCCTTCACCGGCTTTCTGACCGGTTATGATGAATACCGGATTGCCCGCCATCATCATGTGGCGGTCTCCTATCTTGCGCGATGTGTTGACGCAGACCTGAATGATGTCCGCATCCATACCGCGCGCGGTCATTAATTCCACAGTTTCCGACATGGTCTCCATCACGATGGCAGAAACACAAATCAGAGCCTTGTTGTTCTTTTCGAGGACGGTATCGATGATCGCCTCGAGATTGCCGTCGGATCCGCCGATGAAGACTCTGTCAGGCACAGGCAAATCAGCCAACACTTCCGGCGCGCTTCCCGGAACCACGTTCAGATTCCAGACACCGAACTTCTTCTTGTTTTCTTCAATCAGCGCGCAGCCTTCCGGCTCCCGTTCAATGGCCCACACCCTGCCCTTGGCGGCCTTCATGGCCAGTTCGACAGAAACGCTTCCTGTGCCGGCGCCGACGTCCCAGATGGTGTCCGTCTCTTCTGCGTTCATCTTCGCAATGATCGCGGCCCGCACGATCTGCTTGGTCATCGGAATCTCGCCGCGGATGAACTCTCCGTCGTCAATGCCCGGCGCCAGATTGCCTTTATGTTCGGCCGGTTCCGCCAGCATAACAGACAGTGTATCGAAGCTGCGGCCCGCGAACTCCGCCGCCGTACCAGATGTGATTATCTCGTCTTCGTAGGAGAGTCGTTCCCCGACCGTCACCTTCAGCTCACCGAGCCCTGCGTCCGTCAGTTTCTGACACAGTTCTGCCGGCCCCAGCTGTCCGCCGGTCAGGAAGAAAACTTCTTTGCCTCCCATAACTTCAACGACCGGATCGCAGTCAGTTCCGTGCGCTGATACCAGTTTCCAGTCCTGCCATGGTTTCATCAACCGCGACGCCATGACCTGAATGCTGGAGATGCCCGGCAGCACGTCCGCTTCGATGCCCGCCTCTTCCAGTAAAGGCAACAGACTCCGCGTACCCGAATAGAATCCGGAATCGCCGCTGTAGACCACGCAGACGTTGATTTCTTCCATATCATCGTTCTTCTTCGCCATGTTTTTGATGGCGTCAAGGATAGCGGCCGGTCTGATTTCCGGCACCTTGAGAACGCCCGGATTAGTGTAATCATCCACGGCTTCCATGAGCCGCAGCGCTCCGATCAGGATATCCGCTACGCCAATGGCATTCTTCACTTCCGTCGTCATGGTGCCCGGATCTCCGCATCCGGTTCCCACAAGTGTTACTTTCATTTCATCTTCTCCCTGCATACCGCAAGTATTTCATCAAAGCTGAGTCCTTCTTCTTCCGGTCTCATGATGACGATGACCGGAATCCGGCACTCCTGCGCCGCGCGGATCTTCTCCGGAAAGCCACCGGCTGCGCCGCTGTCCTTTGTCACCATCACTTCTGTTTCGTAATCCCTGATGACCGCCTTGTTCAGTTCTTCCGAGAACGGTCCCTGCACGGCGATGATATTCCGGTGCGGGATACCCGCCTCCTCGCAGGCCTCGATGCTCGCCACGAGAGGCAGCACGCGCGGGTACAGCAGTTCCGGATCGATGGCTGCCGCATAAATGCCCAGATCCTTCGATCCTGTGGTCAGCAGCACTCTGCCGCCATTTGCAGCGGCCATGCGCGCCGCATCCTGCGGATCCTTCGCGTACCGGATGTCCGCTTCCTCTCCCGCCGGGGTTTCCTCGCGCAACAGCCGCAGCCGTTCGACGCCTTCCGCTTCTGCCGCATGCCGGATGTTGTCCGTTACAAGCACCGCAAAGGGATGGGTCGCGTCGATAACCAGATCTGCCCCGCGGATCATGCCGCGGATTCCGTCTTCATCCTTGACGCCCCATTCGACTGCTACGCCTTCCGCTGCGCCCTGCTCTTCGACGCCGACCTCCGACGCCACGCTGACCAGGACCTCTGCGCCTGCTTTCGCAAGTTCATTGGAAAGCTCCCGTCCTTCAGATGTTCCCCCGAAAATAACTATCTTCATGCTTTTCGTATCCTCGCGGCGTTACCATTCTGCCGTCTATGATCTTCGTTGATGCGGAGCCGATAAACACAGTCGTGAACATGTCCACAGGTTCGTGTTCCATCTCCGCCAGTTTCACGATGTTGTATTCCTGGCCCTCTCTGCCGATGTTCTTCACCCATCCGCAGATCGTGTCCGGGCTCTTGTGTTCCATGATGATCTCGCAGGCCTTCTGCAGATAGTCCGCCCGCTTCTTAGAACGAGGGTTGTAAATGCAGATGGCGAAATCCGCTTCTGCTGCGCAGTGGAGTCTCTTCTCAATGAGCTCCCACGGTGTGAGCAGATCGGATAAGGAAATCAGGCAGAAGTCATGTCCCAGCGGCGCGCCGAGAACCGCCGCGCCGGAATTGGCTGCCGTCACGCCGGCGACGACTTCGATTTCCACATCATCATACTGATCAGCCAGTTCAATCATCAGTCCCGCCATGCCGTAGACGCCCGCGTCCCCGCTACACACGACAGCAACGGTCCTGCCCGTGCCGGCCTTTTCGATGGCCCATCTGCACCGTTCGATTTCCTGCTTCATCGGCGTGGTGAAAAACTCCTTGCCCGAATACAGATCCTTTACCAGATCCACGTAGACGGTGTAGCCTGCAATGACGTCTGCTCTGTCCAGCGCCGCCTTCGCTTCCTGGGTGAAGAATTCTTCTCCGCCCGGTCCGATTCCTACTGCATATACTTTACTCATTTTTCCACTCCCATGTTGGTCTGAATTCCCGGATTGCCACGGCCATGGTCACACCGCCTTCGGACATCTTCCGCACGACCACTTCGCCGCCGGCTTTCCGCGCCGCGCTGCGTTCGCAGACGTTGTCAACGCCCGTAACGTTTCTGACCATTTCAGAAGCGCTGAAACTGCCCGGTACCGCCGCCAGTTCTTCACTGCTGTAGAAATCAATGTCCCAGCCGTGACCGGCGCAGAATTCCAGAAGTCCCGCCTCCTCTTTCTTCAAATCTATCGATGCCGCGCCGCAGACCGATTCGGTCAGCAGCCCGGTCTCTTTTTTCAGTTTCTCAAGCAAAAGCTCAATGGCTTCTTTCGGGGTGCCTTTGCGGCATCCGATGCCCAGCACACACACTGGCGGTACGATGTGCAGGGTTTCCGCCTCTTTGCTGAAGGCGTCCATGGTGATATCTGTCCTGCCGCAGGCTGTCTCACTTCCGTCGAGCACAACGATTCCCTCCGGAATCTCCCCTGCGATGTCCCAGCGGCTCTTGGCTGTAACCGTGCCGCCGCCCAGCAGCGCGCCGGAGATGTTCACAATGCGCTTCGGTTCCAACAGTCTGCATCCCTGGCGTTTTGACCACTCATCCACCGCGAATACGCCGTTGATATCCGTTGCCGTGGTAATGACGCAGCCTGCGCCGGTTGCCTTTGCGATCGAACGAGCCAGATCATTGGCGCCGCCCAGATGTCCCGAGAGGATCGGAATGACATTGAGGGCTTTCTCGTCGATGACCACGACTGCCGGATCCGTCGTCTTATCTGACACGAACGGGGAGATGGCGCGCACCGCGATACCGGCTGCGCCCACAAAAACCAGCCCCTCTTCCCTGCCGAAGTGTTCCTCTGTCCACTCCGAAAGGCTCAGCGGCTGTCCGCTGCGATACGCTGTGCCGCCCAGTTCGGCAGCCAGCTTCTGCGCCAGTGTATATCCTTGTTCTGAAAATGCCAGATACGCCAGTTCCATTGTTTTATTTGCTCGCCTGTCTGAATTCTGTCGTGAACCCCGGGTCGTAGAGCTTACTTCTCTCGTACTTGTCCCCCAGAAAACCTCCCACCAGAATCAGGGCTGTCTTCGTGATGTTGTTTTCTTTTGCTGCCTTTGCGAGGGTGCTCACGGTGCAGTGAACGACCTTCTCCTCCGGCCAGGTCGCCTTGTAGACGATTGCCGCCGGTGCGTCCGCATCGTAGCCGCCTTCCATCAGCTCTGCGCTGACCTCTTCCAGAAGGCCCGTGGACAGGAAGATGACCATGGTACAGTCGTGCTTCGCAAACTCCTTGATGCTCTCCTTCTCCGGAACCGGCGTCCGGCCTGCCATCCTCGTGATGACCACGCTCTGGCTCACGCCAGGCAGCGTGTATTCCGCGTTCAGAGCCGCCGCCGCGCCGCTGAAGGATGATACGCCCGGAATGTCCTCATATTCGATGCCCATCTCGTCCAGCAGATCCATCTGCTCGCGAATGGCGCCGTACAGGCTAGCGTCGCCCGTGTGGAGTCTGACTGTATCGAGCCCCTTGGCTTCCGCATCCTTCATGACTTCGATGACTTCTTCGAGCGTCATCTCGGCGCTGTTGTAGATTCGGCAGCCCACTTTCGCATACTCCAATAGCGCCGGATTGACCAGGCTTCCCGCGTAGATGATGATGTCTGTTTCCTGCAGAAGCCTCGCGCCCCGCATGGTGATGAGATCGGCCGCTCCCGGGCCTGCGCCTACGAAATGAATCATTTGTTGTCCTCCCAGTTCTTAAGAATGTCTTTCCCTTCTTCCGTGATCCCGAGCTGTCCGTACACATTGGAGAACATGATGGCTCCAATGCGGTAGTTTCCTTTCACTCTGTGCTCCAGCTTCTCCTGTATGGCGTGCATGATGCTGTTCAGAACCTGTTCCCGGATTCCCGCTTCCTCCAGAAGCTCAATGCAGGCGTCCGTCGTGGCCGCGTCCATCAGTTTCAGGCAGGTTTCGGTATCAGCACCGTTCACCGCCGCGTGGGCGCAGAAGACCTCGTTTCTTCCGTCCGCATACTTGGAGTGGGTGTTCATGATGCCTGCCGCCACCTTGGAGATCTTGCCCACATGGGCAACCAGCAGCACTTCCCTGAACCCCAGACCGGAGATGATGTCCAGTGTTTCTCCGAGAAAGTTCGAAAACTTCTGGATCGGCACGCCCAGCTGGTCCAGTCCGTTGTCTTCTATAAAATCCTCGCCGTAGTTGCCCGGCGTCAGAATGAGCCGGTCCATTTCATGCGAAGTCTGTTTCAGTTCTATCTCTATGGTATCCACCAGAGCCTGTTCGCTCATAGGCTCCACGATGCCAGACGTTCCCAGAATCGAGATGCCGCCTTCGATGCCCAGCTTCGGATTGAAGGTCTTCGCCGCAGCGTCTTCCCCCTCCGGCACGGATATGATTACGTTGATACCGCCTGTGTAGTCCATGGCGCTGCACACCGCCTCGACCGCTGCGCGGATCTGCGCCCGCGGTCCCGAGTTGATGGCAGCGTTGCCCACCGGCTGGTCCAGCCCCGGCTTGGTGACCCGCCCGACGCCTTTGCCGCCATCAATGGTGATGCCTTCTCCACCTGCTGCCGCATGGGCCCGAATCTCCATGCCGTCCGTGATATCCGAGTCGTCGCCGGCGTCTTTGAAGACCGACGCCCAGGCGCCTGTTTCATCGAAGCCCCAGACCTCGATCGGTACGCTGACCGGAAGGCCTTTGGACGTCATCAAGGTCTGCTCGCCAGGATCGGCATGCGAAAGCAGAGCCCTGGTCGCCGCGGCTGCCGCCAATGCGGCGCAGGTCCCTGTCGTATACCCGTATCTGAGCATCTTTGTTCCGTTGCGGTGATAGTATTCAAACGCCACAGCTGCTGCTCCTTTTAGCCCCTGTTACCCCAGGATAATTTACCATAATCGGCCCAAACCGTCAATTTGACGAGGCCCCGGCCGATGTGCCCAAAAGGCCACCAGAATAAGGAAAAGCAGGTACAGATACACAGGTAAATGGTGGCTCCCTGAGTATCTGTGCCTGCGGATGAAAAGGCATCTTCATGTCCGGCTGCAGCCGGTATAAAAAAACGCACTCCTTCTGAGTGCGTACATAATAAAAAACGCCGCCGTCCTACCTCAGAAGACTAACTCAACCAATCTGACAGGTCTACCGACTTAACCTTTATAACCTACTGAGGCGCCTTCCCAGAGCTCTGGCTCCAGTGACTGCATAATGCGTGCCCGTTCGTCGATATCACGGTTGCTGAGACACAGTGCCGGATTTTCACCGGCTTCCGAATATTGTCCAGATTTATGTTATTGATTTGTGTTCGGGTCCTCTCCGAACCCACTGATATTGTACTTTCCTGAAGGTGTAATGTCAATACTTCAGGACGTCAGTTCCTACAATTTCTGAATGGCTTCCACGGCTTTCAGGAACAGCACGCCGTGGTCGAGGACCGCGTCGGTCACCATGTCCTGATAGCTGTTTTCCGCCTCCACGAACTCCTCGCCGTAGATCTTGAGCATCACGTCAGCTTTCGGGCTTCTGTTGAATCCGGCACCCAGGTTTTTGCTGCCGTCGTCCTCGTCCTCCATGATGAGTACCGGGAAGGAATACAAAAGCACCGAACCGTTTTCGTTCTTATCCTCATTGGCCAGCGCCGCTCTCTCCGCCTCGGTCAGTTCCACGTCGAGCTCCGGCAGATCTGCCACAGCCATCATCAGACCTTCGGTGTACATGCCCACGTGCTCGGTAATGAGCTCCGCAAAGGTATGCGCCAGCATGCTGTATTCCTCGCCGAACTCCGGAAATCCTTCAACTTCCAGTTCTGCGATATTGACGCCGATTTCAATGTCCTGCTCCGGTGTGAGCAGAACATCAAAACGGAATATCTCTTCCACGTCTCCGCCGAATTCCTCGGCCGTCTCGTCTTCCAGTCCGTCGACCATGACGCCCAGATCTTCAAAAACTCCCAACTCAATTCTCCTTATTGTTTTGCTTAGAACTCTGCTGTCTTCGGTGTTCTTGGGAACGGCAGCACGTCGCGGATGTTGCTCATGCCGGTCATGTACATGATGATCCGCTCGAATCCGAGTCCATAGCCGGAGTGCACCACGCCGCCGTATTTACGCAGCTCCATGTACCACCAGTAATCTTCCTCTGTCATGCCCATCTCTTCGATGCGGGCCTTGAGCACGTCGTAACGTTCCTCTCTCTGGGAACCGCCGATGATTTCGCCGACGCCCGGCACCAGCAGGTCGCAGGCCGCGACGGTCTTACCGTCGTCGTTCAGGCGCATGTAGAAGGCCTTGATGTCTCTTGGATAGTCTGTAACGAAGACCGGCTTCTTGAACACCTTCTCCGTGATGTATCTCTCGTGCTCTGTCTGCAGGTCGATACCCCACTCTACCGGGTACTCGAATTTCTCACCGCTCTTCTGCAGGATATCAACGGCTTCCGTGTAGGTAATGCGCGCAAAGTCGGAACTGACGATGTTGTGCAATCTCTCCAGAAGTCCCTTGTCGACGAACTTGTTGAAGAATTCCATCTCCTCCGGGCACTCGTCCAGCACATACTGGATGATGTACTTGATCATATCCTCGGCGACTTTCATATTGCCTTCCAGATCGCAGAAAGCCATCTCCGGCTCGATCATCCAGAACTCCGACGCATGGCGCGCGGTAAAGGAATTCTCCGCCCTGAACGTCGGTCCGAAGGTGTAGATATCTCTGAAAGCAAGGGCGAAGGTCTCGCCGTTCAGCTGTCCGCTGACCGTCAGGTTCGCTTTCTTTCCGAAAAAGTCCTTGCTGTAGTCGATGCTGCCGTCTTCGTTTCTCGGCGGGTTGTTCAGATCCAGTGTCGTAACCTGGAACATTTCGCCGGCGCCCTCCGCGTCACTTGCTGTGATGATCGGCGTATGGGCGTACACGAAGTTCCTCTCCTGGAAGAACTTGTGGATCGCATAGGCTGTGACGGATCTGACTCTGAACACAGCTGAGAATGTATTGGAACGCGGTCTCAGGTGGGCAATCTCACGCAGGAACTCCATGGAATGCCGCTTCTTCTGGAGCGGGTAATCCGGGTCGGACCCGGCTTCGATCTCGATGGATTTCGCTTTGATCTCAAACGGCTGCTTGGCCTCCGGCGTCAGCACGAAAGTGCCCGTTACGTTGAGGGCTGCCGCGATCGGCGCTTTTGCGATTTCAGCGTAATTGTCGAGGAAGTCCGCTTCGTAGACCACCTGAACGGACTTGAAGAAGGAACCGTCGTTAAGTTCAACGAACCCGAACTTGTTAGATCCTCTGTTGGTCCTGATCCAGCCTCTGACTGTCACCTCGCTGTCCGCGTATTTTTCCGTTTCTCTGAATAACTGTCTTACTAAAACTTCTGCCATTTTCTAAGCTTCTCCTTTATGAATTCCATGCCATTCTAACACAGCCCCTGCAATAATATCAACTGTAGTAGCGTCCATGTTTTGACCTGTTCCTCAGTTTGATGATGCCATGCACAATCAGCCGTATCACTGCGAAAATTGCGAAGAAGAACAGGAACCCGATGATGCCGTAGGTAATGTCGCCCTGTTCCATGCTGCCTGTCCCCAGCACGCCCTGCCCGATCTCGATGGCAAAGGTGATCACGATGATGACCGTGAACACGTAAAAGAACGTGATGAACATGGTATGACCGGTACGCGCCAACCACAGGAACAGCGGGTGCAGGACACAGATCAGTGCCAGTCCGAATATGCCGATCACCAGAAAGTGCAGTTCCTTGTCCGTGAAGCTTGTCTCAATCGAGTCGTTCCACGACAAGATGAAATAGTGGATGCGGGCAACCAGCCCGGCAATTGCGTATAATAGCTGTTCCATAATCAATCACCTCTCTGTCTCAATACCGTATCGTGCAAAGGCAGACTGCGCTGCCCGGATCTCAGGCTGCACAATCTGCCGTTCGTTTTCGTATGCTCCCTGAACCCCTTCTGCTGCTTTTGCTTAGCCCATTTTTGAGAAGTCTGACGCGCCGTGCTTGCAGAGCGGACAAATGAAGTCCTCCGGAAGGTCTTCGCCTTCGAATACATATCCGCAGACATCGCATACCCAGCCCTTGACCTCTTCCTGCGGACGAGGCTTGACGTTCTTCTGATAGAAGGTGTACGTCATGGTGTCCACATCGTTGAGCACCGCGCTCTCGGTGATGTCGCAGAAGAACATCAGGTGGCTTCCCGTATCGACCGTATCGAATACCTTCAGTGACATGTAGCCGTTGGCGTACTTGTTCAGGTAAGGCAGCCCGTTTCCTGACTTGTCGTAGTGTTCGAAGTCAGCGAACTTGTCCACGTCTCCTCCGGACTGGAATCCGAAGTGCTGGAAGATCTGGAACGGTGCCTGCTCATTGAGGGTGCAGACATTGAGCACGCCGGTCTTGTTGATGATCTCGCAGGAGTAGTTGGCCTTGTTGACGCCGACGATGATCCTGCTTGGATCGTTGCTGACCTGGGCAACCGTATTGCCGATGAAGCCGTTGTCCTTCTTGCCGTCATTGGAAGTGATGACGTAGAGTCCGTAGCCGATCTTGAACAGCGCGGTCGGATCGATCTTCTTCTCTTCCTCTTCAACATCAGGCTTGATGTAGTCAGCTGCCAGCTCTTCGGCCAGCGCTTTGATCTGCTCCTTGTTCTCTTCGTTCATGGCGGAGAGGATCGAAACCGTGTTCTTGGCGAATGTGATGTCCTTGCTCTTTTCGAACATGCCCTTCATTACTCTGGCTGCTGTCGGAGCCCATGAACCGTTCTCGATGAAAGCAACGGTCTTCTTCTGGAAGTTTCTCTCGGTCAGATGATCGATGAACTGCTTCATGAACGGGAAGATTTCCGAATTGTATGTGGTGGTCGCCAGAACCAGTTTGTCGTATCTGAACGCGTCCTCGACAGCCTCCGCCCAGTCATCTCTGGCCAGGTCAGTGATCTCAACAGTCGGAACGCCCAGTTCTACCAGCTCGTCGCGGAGCAGCTCTGCCGCCGCCTTGGTATGTCCGTAGACTGATGTGTAGGCGATGAAGATGCCGTCGCTTTCCGCCAGATAACTGGACCATGTATCGTAGAGTCCGATGTAATATCCCAGATCCTCTTCGAGCATCGGCCCGTGGAGCGGCAGAATCTTCTCAATGTCCAGCGCAGCCGCTTTCTTGAGAACGGTCTGCACCTGTGGACCGTACTTGCCGACGATGCCGAAGTAGTAACGTCTTGCTTCGCAAGCCCAGTCTTCGTCAACGTCCAGTGCGCCGAATTTACCGAACCCGTCCGCTGAGAAGAGTACTTTCGCATCGGAATCGTAAGTCATCATGACTTCAGGCCAATGAACCATCGGTGCGAAAACGAAATTCAGTTTATGTCCGCCCAGATCGAGGAAATCGCCGTTTTCGACTTCCATCACATTCTTGAACTCAAACTCCGGGAAGAACTGTCCCATCATCTTGAAGGTCTTCTTATTCCCGACGATGACTGCGTTCGGAAATTTCTCCGCAAAAGCCTGAATCGACGCAGAGTGGTCCGGTTCCATATGCTGAACGACCAGGAAGTCCGGGGCGTCGCACTTGATGGCAGCATCGATATTCTGCAGCCATTCGTCTGTCTTCGACTGATCGATGGTATCCATGATCGCAATTTTTTCACCGATGACTGCGTAGGAATTGTACGCCATGCCGTTCGGTACGATATATTGGCCTTCAAACAGGTCGATATCGTGGTCGTTGGCGCCAATGTAAATAATCGAATCTGTGATATTTCTGTTCATGCAGGATTCTCCTTTTTCTATTACATATGATTTGACATTAACTGCTGATTCACTTCGCTCATTATACTACAAATCTCAGACCGCATAAAGAACGTAATGTGTAGATTCCGCGGTTTTTTCCATATCAAAGAGCCTTACACGGCAAGGCAGAGATCCATTCTGAAATGTTTAAATAATGTATTTTCGCTCTTGACTTTTATATTTTAAAGGGTTAGTATTGTCAACGTATTCAAATAATCTTTTTCTGCCATGACGGGAACAAATCGAAATACGACGTCTCAACAGAGAGCGGCCATCTGGTGAAAGACCGCAGACGCGTTTCGGTGTCTCACCCCCGAGCGGAAGCTTTAATGAGCGGCCTGTCCCTCTGGTTGATGGACCTGATACAGGCAAGAAGAGTGGTACCGCGGAATATTACTGCTATATGCAGAATTTCGTCTCTTTACAATCAATGATTGCTGAAGAGACGTTTTTTTATACCAAAACGTCTTCAGCAGTCGCTCATGCAACAGAAAGGAAGAAGAAATGGCGACGATGAAGAATCACACAAAGTACAAACCGGGCTATTACCCGCCGCCGCAGGACAGTTTCGAGTGGGTAAAGAAAGATCATGTGACGGCACCTCCAAGATGGTGCAGCGTAGACCTGAGGGATGGCAATCAGGCTCTCATTGAGCCTATGACCCTGCAGGAAAAACTGGACATGTTCAAATATCTGTGTCGCATCGGTTTCAAGGAGATCGAGGTTGGCTTCCCTGCTGCTTCCGATACGGAATATGAATTCATGCGCAGACTGGTCCAGGACAACCTGATTCCTGACGACGTGGTGATCCAGGTGCTTACACAGTCCAGACGGCACATCATCGAGAAAACCTTCGAAGCACTGCAGGGCGTGAAGCATGCGGTTGTTCATCTGTACAACTCCGTCTCCTTCGCCCAGCGCCAGCAGGTGTTCCGGGCGTCACAGGATGAAGTCAAGAAGATTGCGACGGACGGCGCCAAACTGATCAGGGAAATTGCGGCGCACCATCCGGATACCCATTACCAGTACGAGTATTCTCCAGAAAGCTTCACCGGCACTGAGATGGAATACGCACTCGACGTATGCAACGCAGTCATCGATATCTGGGATCCGACGCCTGATAACAAAGTCATCATCAATCTGCCGGCGACGGTGGAAATGTCCATGCCGCACATCTTCGCCAACCAGGTGGAATATATCAGCAATAACCTCCATAACCGGGACAGTGTCTGCATCTCACTGCATCCGCACAATGACAGAGGAACAGCTGTTGCGGCTGCTGAACTGGGCCTCCTCGCCGGGGGTGACAGAATCGAAGGCACCCTCTTTGGCAACGGGGAGCGCACAGGTAACGTGGACATCGTCACACTGGCCATGAATATGTACAGTCACGGCGTGGATCCCGAACTGGACTTCTCCCATATGCCGGACGTGGTGGGTGCATACGAACATTTCACCGGCCTGGAAGTCAGCCCGCGTCATCCTTACAGCGGCTCCCTTGTCTTTGCGGCGTTCTCGGGATCCCATCAGGACGCCATCGCCAAGGGCATGAACTGGCGCGAGGAAACAGACCCTTCCAGGTGGACCGTCCCATATCTGCCAATCGATCCGCATGACGTAGGACGTAAGTATGACGGCAATGTGATCAGAATCAACAGCCAGTCCGGCAAAGGCGGCGTAGCATACCTCATCAAGCGCGACCACGGCTTCGACATTCCGCAGATGATGCGGCCTGAAGTCGGCTACCTCATGAAGGGTATTTCAGACAGGCGTGCCGAAGAACTGTCAGCGGACGAAATCTTCCGGATCTTCAAGGAAGAGTATATCAACTACTTCGATCCGCTCGACATCACCCATGCAACGTTCAGCCATCTGTCCTCGACGAAGAGCGAAGGCGACGAGGCCTATGGCGTGAAGATGCGCGTGGTGATCAACGATGCGGTCTATCATCTGGAGGCTGCAGGAAACGGACGTCTGGACGCAGTCAGCAACGCCCTCAGAAAAACAGAATACAACTTCAGTAACTATGAATTCATCACCTATTCGGAACACGCCATCAGCGCTGATTCGAACTCCATGGCCGCCGCCTATATCTGCATTGCGGACAAGGAAGGCAATCAGTACTGGGGAGTTGGTACGCAGGCAGACATCATACTGGCATCCGTTAACGCACTGGTCAGCGCCCTGAACAGAATGAACAGGCACACCCACTTCCTCGATGAAGATGAGGCAAGGAGCGAGGCCGTCTAGATTGGCAGAAAGGATAATCATAATATGGGAATGACAATGACACAAAAGATACTGGCAGCCCACGCGGGGCTTGCATCAGTCAGCGCCGGGCAGCTCATTAATGCCCGCCTGGACATGACGCTGGCCAACGATATCACGGGTCCGGTATCCATCAATGAATTCGACGGAGCCGGTTTTGACAGTGTATTCGACAAAAGCCGCATTTCTCTCGTCATGGACCACTTCACACCGAATAAAGATATCAAAAGCGCTGAGCAGTGCAAAAAATGCCGCGCCTTCGCGAAGAGATTCGACATAGACAACTTCTACGATGTGGGCGACATGGGCATCGAACATGCCCTGCTGCCGGAGAAAGGACTGGTCGCTCCGGGAGACGTCATCATCGGTGCAGACTCACACACCTGCACGTACGGAGCAGTCGGGGCTTTTTCGACCGGTGTTGGTTCCACGGATCTGGCGGCAGGAATGGCCACAGGGCAGGCCTGGTTCAAGGTGCCGGAAGCCCTCAGGTTCAACCTTACCGGATCTCTGCAGGAATGCGTCAGCGGCAAGGACGTCATCCTCCACATCATCGGCATGATCGGTGTCGACGGTGCCCTGTACCGCTCAATGGAATTCACCGGTCCAGGCGTTGCGGCACTGTCGATGGACGACAGGCTCTGCATCTGCAACATGGCTATCGAAGCCGGTGGCAAAAACGGAATATTCCCTGTCGACGAAGTGACGGAGCAGTTCATCAAGGAAAGGACAGACAGACCGTATGATGTTTTTGCGGCAGATGATGACGCGGAGTACGCGGCCGTCTACGACATCGACTTGTCATCGATTCGTCCGACAGTCTCTTTCCCTCACCTGCCTGAGAATACGAAGACCGTCGATGAAGTCGGCGATATTCCGATCGACCAGGTGGTGATCGGCTCATGCACTAACGGCAGATTCTCCGATATGAAGGCTGCCGCAGAAATACTCGCCGGCAGGCACATCGCGCCGGGTGTCAGAGGGATCATCATTCCGGCCACTCAGAAAGTTTACAAAGACTGCATCAAGGCGGGATTCATCGATATATTCATCGATGCAGGGTGCGTAGTTTCCACGCCGACGTGCGGACCATGCCTCGGCGGGCACATGGGCATTCTGGCAAGCGGTGAACGCTGCGTCGCGACGACGAACAGAAACTTCGTCGGCCGCATGGGCGCTGTCGATTCGGAAATATATCTTGCCAGCCCTCAGGTGGCAGCGGCATCGGCACTGGCCGGGCGCATCGCGGGCCCGGACGACTTCAGACCGGAAAGGAGCAGATAAATGAACGCAAAAGGAAGAGTACATAAATACGGAAACAACATCGACACAGATGTCATCATTCCGGCGCGCTATCTCAACACGCAGGACCACAAGGAACTGGCCAGTCACTGCATGGAGGATATCGACACTGATTTCACGAAGAAAGTCTGTGAAGGCGACATCATGGTCGGCGGTGAAAATTTCGGCTGCGGCTCATCCAGAGAGCACGCGCCGATCGCGATCAAAGCGTCCGGCATCAGTTGCGTGATTGCTTCCACTTTCGCCCGCATCTTCTACCGCAACGCCATCAATATCGGCCTGCCGATTCTGGAGTGCCCTGAGGCAAGCAAAGGCATCGAAGCTGGAGATGAGGTCGCCGTGGATTTTGATTCCGGCGTGATTACAAACCTTACCAAGGGAGAAACATATAAAGCCCAGCCGTTCCCGGAGTTCATTCAGAACATCATCCGCAGCGGCGGACTCATGAATTCAATCAGACATAGCAACGAATAAGGAGTAATAGAATTGGAATACAATATTGCAGTCGTTCGGGGCGATGGAATCGGCCCTGAAGTCATACAGGAAACCATCAAAGTGCTCGATGCAGTCGGCAACAGATTCGGACACAAGTTCAACTACAACTATGTGCTTGCAGGCGGCGAAGCTATCGACGTGACAGGAAGATGTCTGCCGGACGAAACGGTTGCCGCCGCAAAAGCAGCAGACGCTGTTCTCCTCGGCGCTGTAGGCGGTCCGAAGTGGGACACGCTGCCGGGGGATGAACGTCCTGAACGTGCCCTCCTCGGCCTGCGCAAAAGCCTGGGGCTCTTCGCGAATCTCCGGCCTGCCATGGTATTCGATGAGTTGGCGGATGCATCTCCTCTGAAACCGGAAATCATAGATGGCGGTCTGGATATCGTCGTAGTACGTGAGCTGACCGGCGGCATTTACTTCGGTGAAAAGGGATTCAAAGACACAAATATGGGACTTGCCGCCTACGATGTCGAACAGTATTCAGAAGAAGAAGTGCGTCGTATCGCCCGGGTCGCCTTTGACATGGCGATGAAACGGAACAGGCACGTGACCAGTATCGATAAGGCGAACGTTCTGGAAAGTTCCCGTCTCTGGCGTCGTATCGTCGCAGAAATCGCTGCGGACTATCCTGACGTAACACTCGATAATATGTATGTAGACAACGGCGCCATGCAACTGGTCAGAAACCCGAAACAGTTCGATGTCATCGTGACCAGCAACATCTTCGGGGATATCCTCTCCGACGAAGCCAGCCAGATCACAGGCTCTATCGGCATGCTGCCGTCAGCCAGTTTGGCAGACGGTAACTTCGGCATGTACGAGCCGGTACACGGCTCCGCACCGGACATCGCAGGAACCGGCAAGGCCAACCCGATGGCAGCCATCCTTTCTGCGGGCATGATGCTCCGGTACACCTTCGGCCTGGGCGAGGAAGCCGATGCCATCGAAAACGCAGTCCGCGCATTTCTCGAAGCCGGCTGCCGCACCTTTGACATCGCCGTCGACGGTACAGTGCCATTGACAACATCAGAAACAGGCGACAAAGTATCGTCACTGATATAGATCGACCACGACAAGCCCTCCTCAAAAAAACAACTCCGGAGTCCACCACTCCGGAGCTGTTTTTTCTTATCTGTTATTCGACTTTCTGGAACATGTCCTTTCCTACGCCGCAGACCGGGCACTCCCAGTCATCAGGCAGCTCTTCAAAAGGTGTTCCCGGAGCGATGCCGTGATCCGGATCGCCCTCTGCAGGGTCATATACATGTCCGCAAGGTCCGCATTCATACTTATCCATAGTGTTGCTCCTTTCAAATCTGATAGCTGTTTCTCAGCAATGTGTCGATAGTAAAATTATAATTGTCTACAGGGCCGGTGTCCAGTAGTACTCGCCGTAGATATCCGTAAACCGGTAAGTGATGACAGACTTCGTCTGCTCCAGATCGACGTTGGAAATCACGATTTTGTCCGGATCCTCTACCTTCATCGTGCCGATGTCATAGGTCTCTTTGTCGCCGCCGTTGATTGGATAATAGTCGCATGTGAATGTGAGCTCATCTCCCTCGGCAAGCTCCGCGTCGATCTTCGCTTCGGCCTCTGTCACTTCCTCATCGTAGTCGTACTGCACGCCGACCACATATCCCTGTTCTCTTTCATTGTCAAAGGCGAGATACAGTTTCGCCATTTCGCCGTTGAGCTCACACGGCACGTACCCTTTGATGCAGTAAGCATCGCCGTCCTCCAGCGTTTCTGTATGGTAGTACGCTACGGTCTTGCCGTTCAGCGCGAGCCATGAGTTCTCTTCATTCGGAATCAGATTTCCTTCGCTGTCGAAATCGAACACGTTATCGAGTCCCAGATCCAGGTAACCGTCCCCGACCTGATAGAGCATGGACTTGTCCGCAGTCTGTACCAGCGACCACTGCCCTTCCGGCATGGAAATGCACTTCTGTCCCTGGGTGTTTTCCGTCCACTGCAGATTGTTTTTGTCCAGGCAGTTCTTGGCGATGTAGCCTGCTGCTTCGATCGGCTCAAGTCCTCCATCCTGCAGGAAGCTTGAATTGCTGGAATCCAGTCCTTCGATGTTCGCCCGGTCAACGCCTCTTCCGGAGAACAGCGACTGGATGAGCTGGTTCATCGCTTCGCCAGACATATCACTGCCAGTGTTCGTATTGCCGCCAAAGATGGACTGGAACGGTGACGTGGTGCCGCCGCCGACAGCCTGTCCGCTCGCCTGCATCTGGGCAAACATTCTGATTGCGCTGGTGTAGCTTTCATCCATACCGATCTCGTTGTAAGTCTGGGACATGTAGTCCACGGTACCGATTCTCTTGTATGGGAAGTAAATCGAAAGTCCGTATGCATTTGTGACATTCGGTGATGTTCTGTTGTATTTCACTGCGCTCAGCAGAGTCTGCGCCAGTTCCTTGGACTCCTTGGTGCCCAGCCTCTCGCTGAAGTGAACCAGATCGATCTGGTCGATGGCTGTACTCGCAGCAAACTCCTTGGTTCCGCCTCTTGCCGTCGCAATGGTCTTGTAATCGCCGTCCTTGATGATGCTCTGCGCCTTTGTCGCAAAAGCATTCAGATCTTCAGGAACGGTCTGGCTGAGTTCCGCCAGGTCTACAATCGACAATGTCGTCTGCTGGTTTCCTCTGATCTTCGCGCTTTCCGTGGTAAAGTCATCGACGATCGTCTTGCCGATATCCAGCGTCGGCGTGGACGTGTTCTTCGACAAATCCGTCAGCCAGTTCGTGTAGTACCAGCCTTTGCCCGGTTCCATCTCCTCGCTGCTGATAAGATAGTCCGCGCGGTCGCTGAGCATAAGCGCCGTTTCTGTCGTCGCCATGAGGCACGCGTCGAATCCGATAAAGTCAAACTTGACTTTGGAATTCTTCAGCGCCTGATCGATTCTTTCCAGAGACATAGACTTCGGATAAGAGTTTTTCTGGTCGTATCCGAACCCGCTGGCTGATCCGCCGCCGTGGTCCCACAGAATCAGCATATTCCGGTTCGCCGGGAAGTTCTGCGCGGTCCACTGAATGAAACTGCGGAGTGTCGCCGGGTCTGTCATGGCGCCGTTACCGGCGTTCTGTACGAGGCATTTGAAGTTGCCGTTCGTGACCTGATAGACCTGGTTGACGCTGCTGCTGATGACATTGTTTCGCCACTGTTTACAGCCTCCAGTGAATACGATAAGATTCACTTTGTCTGACACATCAGCATTCAGCATCTCCTGCAGATCGTAGGTTCCCATTCCACCGTTGGACTCCAGGTCCGTACCGCACATGTAGACCATGATGGTTACGGTGTCCTTGCCGTCGCCCAGGATCTTCGTGAACTTATCTCTGGCCGCAGGATCAACTTCTCTGTTGAGCTGCCCCGTGTTTGCCTCGGAATACCATCCGTTGGTCGTCTGCGGCGTATTGTTGTAGTACTGCTGCGCAGGCTGACTGTCTCCGCTGAAGAGATTGCCGAGCCCGCCCAGAGTCGCGCCGCCTCCGCCAAAGAGGAGTATCGCAGCGATGATGATAATCTTGATCAGTCCACCGCCTCCGCCGCTGCGGGTGCCGCCGCTTCCGCTGTAGCCCCCATGACCGCCGGAGCTGACGTGACCGCTGCTGAATCCGCCGGAGCTGTGGCTGCCGTGCGGTCTGCTTCCGCTGAGAGAATTCGTTCCGCCTGTTTTGAACGTCTTTCTCGATTTAGGTCTGTTATCCATTTTAACCTTCCTCATAGTGTTTCCATACTATAGGTTTCCGATTCATTAAACCACATTTGCGGCCTTTATTCAAGCAAAGCAGCAGAGTTGTTTCTCCATTCTGAGCCCGCCAAACATTAATAAAAGTAAATGGAACGGCAGCGCTCTCAGGTTGTATAATATAGCCGTAGAGGTGCGCATTACCGTACCACAATCAACACTGAAACAAATGCGCGCACCGCGCAGGGAGGGAAATATGAGAGAATATATGAGGAAACTGTTGATGGCAGGACTT
>JAILDT010000084.1 GCA_024689085.1 Clostridia bacterium
TGTAGTATTGCTTCGAGATCGGGCAATACGCCTTGACAAACTGGTTGCCGCCGTTCATGATCGTCCTCCTCTTCCTGTTATATACTCATTCGGAATCCCAGAACCATTGGCGTACAACGGTTTCGGGGATTCAGTTTTTAGCGTTCCTCACACATTTTAATCACGATCAAATGTTAAAAGTATGACAAAAACGCCAAATAGCACTTGACAAGACCGCCAAAATTTGCGGTCGCCTTCGGCGACCAATTTGATGAAGATGTGTGTCGCAGCACAGTCTATCATCAAATTGGAGGCCGATTTATGAAACCCGCAATCATCTCTCTCCATGATTACAGAAGTTTCATCAAACAGAAGCTTCGGTCCGCAGAGATCCACATCGCAGCCTGCCCTGACAGTCTGTATCGGATCTACAAGGTGTTCCTCAATCTCGACCTGGCTGACGTCGACCGGATTATGCAGACCAAGTATTCTCTGTGCGGACCGCCGCCACGGCAACCGTCCGCGATGCTTCGTTCTATGCTTCTCATGGTTCTTCTCCATGTCACCCGTTTTACTGTCTGGGTGGATATGATGCGCACAACACCCATCTACGCAATCATTTCCGGATTTGACCCGTTTTATGTTCCCGGTGCTTCCACATTCTATGATTTCATGTATCGCATGTGGGATGGGACATCGAAGGATCTCTCTCCACACGTCAAGCCCATGCCCGTGAAGGTCAAAAAGCCGAAAGGCAAGGGGAAGAAGGCCGAATCCGTTGAACCAGAATCTGTTGATAACCTCATACTTCGCCTGATGGGCCAGCGCTTTGGCCTTGACACGGAAGCATATGCCACTTTGTTCAGGATCTTTAAATCCTGCTTCCTGGACGTTTCGGTCAGCAAAGGTCTCGTAACCCCAGGACAGATCGAGACCGCAGGAGACGGAACACCTGTCGTTACAGCCGCCCGTTTCCGACACCATCGCACCTGTGATTGCGCGGAAAAGGGGATCCACAACTGTACTTGTGACCGATACTTCTCTCAGTCCGACACCAATGTTGGCTGGGATTCCTCCAGAGGCATGTTTTACGTCGGCTACGATATGTATGTCCTTACCGAAGCACGCTCTGAACTGCCGCTGTTTTGCCATCTGAATTATGCGTCTAAACACGATTCTCACGGCTTTTGTGAGGCATTCTTCCGCTTCCTGGCTCTCTTTCCTGAATTAAAGCCATCGTCGCTTTTGCTCGACTCCGCCCATGACTCCATGGCCATCTACCGTCTTTGCCAAGGCCTTCATATCACTCCTTACATCGACCTGAACCTCTGTAACACCAAAAAGACTTCAGATTACCATGGCGTTGTTCTCGGCCCGGACGGTATCCCTATTTGTAGTGCCGGCCTAAAAATGAAGACCAACGGAAACGATCTCCATCGCCAATATGCTAAGTTCCGCTGCCCGATGATGAAAAAGGGGGGTTGCACATGTCCCTGTCCCTGCACCAACGCCACGTTTGGCAGAACTTGCAGCATTCCGATGAAAACGAATATTCGTCTTTATACAGATCCGCCCCGAGAAAGCCAGGAGTGGAAAAGCATGTACAATAGACGAACAGCCTCTGAGCGCGTCAACAAACGTATGAAGGGTGATTTCCTCTTGGAACATGTTCGTCATCGGCACACTTGTTTCTGGTATGCGCGCGTTTACCTCATCATGATGGCCGTGCATCTTTCATCGTGGTCTCTGTATAGTTGAAAACGGACGAACTGAATAGCTTATCTGGCGCTCTGCGTCTGTTTGCTTTGCCATGAAATTATTCCTGGCAGCCATTCGCTCCGACCGATGCCTTGTCAGACCTCATTCTGCATTCTTCTTGCCTGCTATGACATTTCCGCCATCATCCTTTTCTCGGATTCCGTATGAACATTGTATTAAATCAAGCGGACGTATTGCGCAGCTAGCGGACATGTGCTATTATTCTCTTGTAAAGATATTCCTTTTTTAGAATTCATCAATGTATCAGACCGGTGAATGGACGGACTTATTCGGAGACAGTACAGAAATCAGGAGAAAGAAAATGGCAGAAGAAGAACGGAAGTGTC
>JAILDT010000004.1 GCA_024689085.1 Clostridia bacterium
AAGCGGTGATCCAATGAAAGAATTAGTTAGTGCAATTGCAAAGTCGCTAGTTGAACACCCGGAGGCTGTTGAAGTATCCGAGACCGAGACTAATGGCACTACTGTTATTCAGCTTCGCGTCGCTTCCGACGACATGGGTAAGGTCATCGGCAAGCAGGGCAGGATCGCAAAGGCAATAAGAACTGTTGTCAAAGCAGCCGCAACTAAAACAAACGCCAAAGTAGTTGTTGAAATAGTTCAATAGAGACTGTAATACAGGGGCATGGGGCTTATTCGCCGACATGCCCCGTGATAATGTCATGGAAAAAATTCTGATCGGAAAGATCGTCAGCGCCGTGGGCCTGAAAGGGGAAGTGAAGGTCTACAACTATTCAGACAGACCCGACATATATGAAGATACGCCATCCATCTACGTGGATGATGTTCTCATGCCCGTCAGGAGCGTGCGGACCCAGAAGAACATGATCGTACTGGGGCTGGAAGGCATCAACGACAGAAACGCAGCGGAACGCGCGAGAGGAAGCCTTCTCTACGTGACCGAAGACGATCTGCCCGAGCTCCCTGAAGGAGAGTACTACGTCAGGGATCTCATTGGAATGGAAGCTGTCACCGAAGACGGCGGCCATCTGGGCAAGGTGACGGACGTGATCCAGAACACAGCCCAGGATATTTTCGAAGTGGAGACGGAGGAAGGCAAGCAGGTGCTCATTCCGAATGTGCCGGCCTTCGTGCTCGACATTGACGCGGACAGCCGCCGCGTTACATTCAGGCTGATTGAAGGCATGCTCGATTGAGCAGGCAGAGGAAGCGGAACATGAAGATCGACGTACTGACCCTGTTCCCGGAAATGTTCACACCCGTCACGGAGGAGAGCATGCTGGGAAGAGCGGTGGACAAGGGAATACTGGACATAGGGCTTACGGATATCCGAGATTATTCGCGCGACAAACACAATAAGGCCGACGACTATCCCTTCGGGGGAGGCGGCGGCATGGTCATGATGCCCGATCCTCTGTTCGGCGCCCTGCAGAGCGTAGATGCAAAAGCAAAAAAAGTGATCTACATGTCTCCGCGCGGAAAAATCCTCGATGAAGAGAAGATCAGGGAACTGGCGCAGATGAACAGCTTCGTTATTATTTGCGGCCACTACGAAGGCGTGGACCAGCGGGTGCTAGATTACTGGGACGCGGAAGAGATCTCCATCGGCGACTATGTGCTGACCGGCGGGGAACTTCCGGCTATGGTGCTCATCGACAGTGTGGCCAGACTCATTCCGGGGGTTTTAGGCAATGAGGATTCCGCGTTGAATGAATCTGTGTATTCGGGACTGTTGGAGTATCCTCAGTACACGCAGCCGCGGGAGTACGAAGGCCTGGAGGTGCCGGAAGTGCTGCTGAGCGGCAACCATCAGAAAATCGCACTGTGGAAACTGGAGCAGTCGCTGCGCCTGACGAAGGAGCGCCGGCCGGAGCTCTACGAGGAGTTCATCTCCCACAGGAACGATAAGAACGAGGACGGGACGAAGAGGTTCAGCAAAGCAGAGCGCGCAGTGATCGACAAGGTGGCGGAAGAGGCCTGAAAGACTATATGTTGTGCATTGCAAGGCCATTGCTTTTGTTGTAAAATGAATTGATGAAGATAAGAATCTCAAAGAAAACAAGACGAATACTGGTCCTTTATCTGGCAGTACTCGTTCTACTATATATTGTGATTTTCCAGATGCCGAAGATGTCCGATAAATTCGAGACGACGCAGGTTCTGGAGAACGGAACACTGGAAGTGTCATGTGAGGCGGAAGGCTATATCGTGAAGGACGAGGCCATCTGTGTTTGCAGCAAGACGGGCACCATCAGCTATAGGGTTGAGGACGGTACCGTGGTCAAGAAGGAGACCAAGATCGAGTCCATAGAGGAGACGGACAGCGAAAAGGAGTCCGAAATCAAGGGCAAATACCAGAAACTCCTCGATCAGCTGAAGGGTTACGACCTGTTGATGCAGAGCAGCACCGCCCCAATCAGCGGCGTTTTCAGCATGTCCATGGATGGAAACGAGAAGTACTTCCGCATTGACAATCTGGACAAGATCAAGAAGGAAACCGTGGAAGATCTGAGCATGAAGCAGGTGGATCTGCAGCGGGAGAAGGTTAACCAGGGCGAACCGGTCTTCAAGATTTCCAATGACGACGCCTGGTACATCGTCACCTGGGTCGAAAAAGCGGACGCCAGGAAGTACGAAGAAGGCGAGAAGGTCCGGATCACCATCGGTGACAGCACTTTGGACGCTAAGGTCAGGACCATCAAGCGTGACGGTGAGTTCTTCAAAATGGTGTTCTACCTGAACGTCTACTATGAAGATTTCTGCAGCGCCAGGAAGGTGGACATGACTGTGGTCCAGAGCAACACCATGGGCGTCATTGTGGACAACGAATGCATCATCGAGAAGCACGGACAGAAGGGCGTCTATGTGAAGACCAAGGACGGAGACACCTATTTCAGGCCGATCAAAGTCAAGATCACCGACGGCAAGCAGTCCGTCATCTATGAATCGATATACGTAAACGACAAGTACGAGCAGGTCGAAACGGTGAGGGTTTACCAGGAGGTGCTGCGGCATCCGCAGGAAGCCCTCGAAGAAGACCTGGCCGATGAATAACAGCATCCGGGAGGAGGAGAGTCAGCTAAAATGGAAGACATAAAGAAAAATCTTGAAACTGTCAGGGCGCAGATAACCGAGGCGGCGGAATCCGTCGGCAGAGACGGCGACGACGTCATTCTCGTAGCCGTAAGCAAAACCAGAACGCCGGAAGAGATCAACACGGCCATCGATGCCGGCACCACAGATATCGGAGAGAACAAGGTCCAGGAGATCATGGAGAAATACGACGATATCAAACCGGTCAGATGGCACCTGATCGGACATCTGCAGACAAACAAAGTCAAGTACATCATCGACAAAGTCGACATGATACATTCGGTGGATTCGATCAAACTCGCCAAGGAGATTGACAAGCGTGCGAAAGCACATGGAAAGACAATGGACATTCTGGTCCAGATCAATCCGGCCGAAGAGGAGAGCAAGTTCGGCGTAACCATCGAAGGAGCCGGCGATCTGGTCAGAGAGATTCTGGACACCTGTGAGAACATCAGGATCAAAGGACTGATGAGCGTGGCGCCGATCGCTGAAGACCCGAGGGATGTGAAACCGTTCTTCGACGGCGTCAAGGCCAAATACGACGAACTGGCGCAGATCGACGATCCGAAACTCGATTTCAAGTATCTGTCCATGGGAATGTCCCATGATTTTGCAGTCGCGATCGAGGCAGGATCGAATTTGGTAAGAGTGGGAAGCGCGATCTTCGGAGAGAGAGATTACGTACAGTACAGAAAGGATCAGGAGGCAAAGAAAAATGGGAATGTTTAATAAGTTCAGAGATTTGATCGGCATCGAGGAATATGACGACATCGACGAGCTGGAAGAGGAAATGAACAAGCAGTCTTATCAGGACAGGACGCCGGCTGCGCCGAGAAAGCCTGCTGCTCCTGTGCAGAAGTATGATACAACGAACATCGTGCCGATGCAGAACAAAACAGTGAAATCCATCACAAACGCGTTCAAGCTGGTGGTCATCGAGCCGCAGAGTTTCGATGAGTGTTCCAGACTGGTGGACAACCTGAGAAGCAGGAAACCGGTCATCGTCAACCTGGAGAAGCTGGATACAGACACGGCCAGGAAGATCTTCGACTTCCTCGGCGGCGCGACTTATGCCCTCAACGGAAACGTACAGAAGGTAGCGAACAACATCTTCATCTTCGCGCCTGAGAACGTAGCCATCTTCGCCGATGGCGAAAACAAGCCGTACAGCTTTGCTGGTGCGGATGAGAATCCTTGGAAGTAAGCTTTGGGGTAGAACTCCAGAGAGGAAAGTTCGATGATTAGACCTATCGATATACAGGAAAAAGTCTTCACGAAAGCGGTGAGAGGCTATAAGGAGGAAGAGGTCAACGAGTTTCTCGATGAGATCACCGTGGATCTGGACAGCCTTCTGAACGAGCTCCGCGAAACACGTGAAGAGAACAGCAGGCTCGTGGAGGAGCTTGAGCGGATCAGAAACACAGAAGGCAACGTTGTAGAAACACTGCAGGCTGCCAAGTCGCTTATGACCGACATCGCTGCCAGCGCCGAAAAGCGCGCGGAGATCCTCCTCAAGAACGCGGAACTGGATGCTGAGCTCATGATCAAAAACGCCCGTGAAGAGTCAGAAGCTCTCACCAAGGAGAGCCAGAACATCAGAGCCAGATACATCGAGTTCAGAAACCGCTACAAGAGAATGCTGGAGAACGAGCTCCAGAGATTCGAATCCAGCAGGGGCGAGGAAGTGACCGCCCACAGCATCGTGGATTTCGAGGATCTGCCGGTAGCGGAAGATGAAGAGCCGCTCGAGACCGTCGTCACCCAGGATACGATTCACTCAGGGAAATTATGATTTACGCGATCATCATCGTAACTGTCATATTCCTGGACCGTATCGTGAAGATTGCGCTGCGGAGCGGATTTGAGCCGGGCGATACCGTGGCCGTGCTTGGTGATTTCTTTCACATCACCTACGTGCAGAACAAAGGCGTGGCCTTCAGCATGCTGTACGGACACGAAACGGTCATCATGATCATCACCGCAGTGCTGATGATCGCTGTGCTCGTATTCCTCATCGGGTTCCACAGGAAGTTCCCGTCGACATTCAACACGGGTCTTGCGCTGGTCTGCGGCGGCGGGCTGGGCAACATGATTGACAGGAAAACCTACGGATACGTGGTCGACATGTTCGACTTCGGATGGTTCCCGGTGTTCAACGTAGCAGATATCTGCATCTGCGTCGGATGCGGACTGATGCTTTTGTACGCACTGAAGTCTGTCAAGGACGATAAACAATAACATGATCAGAGAAGAGCTGTATATTACTGAAGAGACGAGAGGAACCAGGCTGGACCTGGTTCTTTCTGCAGGACTCGAAGATTATTCGAGAAGTTTCATACAGAAACTCTTCGAAAAGGGCGCTGTGACCGTGAATGGGCAGGTCTGCACGTCAAAGAAGTACAAGTGCGTCGAGGGCGATCTGGTCGAGATCCAGATTCCGGATCCCGAAAAGCTGGAAGCCGAAGCGGAGGATATTCCGATCAGCGTGGTCTACGAGGACGGAGATCTGCTTGTGGTGGATAAGCCTGCCGGTATGGTGGTGCACCCAGCGCCGGGCAACTACAGCGGTACGCTGGTCAACGCGCTGATGTACCACTGCGGAGATCAGCTGTCCTCCATCAACGGAGTCATCCGTCCGGGTATTGTCCACAGAATCGACAAGGATACGAGCGGACTGCTGGTCGTAGCCAAGACAGACAAGGCTCATACAGGACTGGCCCGTCAGCTGGAGGAGCATTCCATCAACAGAATCTACCGAGCCATCGTCTACAACAATATTAAGGAAGACGAGGGGACTGTGGATGCGGCCATCGGGCGGGATTCGAAGAACCGGCTGCGGAACGCGGTCCTCAGAGAGGGCATGCCCGGATATGAGAGCGCGAAGAGCGCTGTGACACACTACAGGGTGCTGGAACGGTTTGGGAAGTATACCTGCATCGAAGCCAGGCTTGAGACGGGCAGGACCCACCAGATTCGCGTCCACATGGCCTATATCAAGCATCCGCTGCTGGGGGACGAGCTCTATGGACCGAACAAAAACAAAGAAGGCGCGAAGCGGCAGATGCTTCACGCAGGTGTGCTGGGATTCGTTCACCCGGTTACAGGGGATTATATGGAATTCGAGAGTCCTCTTCCGGAGGACTTCAGGAAAGTGCTGGATAGACTGCGCGAGGCCTGAAAAGAGACTGTCGATCAGGGAACTTACTTGTTGTCACTTGCCTGAGACTCAGTCTTGCATGCGTCTTTGATATACTGCAGACATCCATCACAGACATAGCCATGTTTGAATGAGAACGTCTGATAGGTACATCCGCAGAAACTGCATTTGTTCTCCATAGCAAATCTCCTTTCACAGGATATTCCGTCCAATGATCAGCCTGTCGGTTCTTTTCAGAGCCTCGCAGGGGAAACTGTATGCCTGGTTAGGGAGCGCATCAAGTCAGAAGCAGAATATTCGTAACAATCAAAAGAATAATTGTTAAAAATTAACATTTCAACGGAGGATGGAATCATGTATGAAACATTTACGCTGAAAGAAACAGAAAAAGGGATCATCAGAGGCTATCACTGGCCGCTTGCGGACCCGGTCAGAGTCGTTTGCATCGTCCACGGCATCGGCGAGTACGGCGGCAGATATGATAGAGTCGCAGAAGCCTTCCGCAAAAAAGGCATCGCGGTCATCTCCATGGATCTGAGAGGCCACGGGGATTCCCAGGGACCGAAGGGCCACTGCGCGCCAAGAGTCGAAGTGCTCAGAGACATCAGTGAGCTTTTGCTTTACGCCAAAAAGCAGTACCCGGGCAAAGACATCATCCTCTACGGCCACAGCATGGGTGGCAATCTCACCCTGGACTACAGAAGCAGAGGAGAGTTCAACAACATGCCGGTCAAATACCTGATTTCAGCACCGTGGGTCAGATTAATCAAGCCTGTTACAGGCCCGCTCTATGGAGTTGTGAAACTCATGAGCAAGATCGCGCCGTCCGCAACCATCGGCAGCGATGTGGACGAGGCATTGCTCGGCAATCCGGAGTCTGTGAAGCCATACAACGACAATCCGATGGTCCACAACCGTATTTCCTTCCTCTGTGCCATTGACGGGTTCGATACGGGCAAGGCTCTGGAGAATGGAACGCTTGAGGACAACGGCGCTGCCCACGACATTCCGACCATGATCATGCACGGCACGGAAGACGGCATCTGCAACATTGAAGGCACGCGCAAAGTCTACGAAAACTTAAAGCGCAAAGGCTGCAAGGTTCAGATGATCGAGTGGCCGGGATTCCTCCACGAGATCCACAACGGAAACGCGGTCTCAAAGGGGGACGAAGTCATCGACAGCATGATCCAGTTTATTCTGGGATAATACAACAGGATAAGATAAAACGAGGACCGGCATATGCCGGTCCTTTTTTATTCGGGCAATCCCGGATCTTCATACAAGGTCCTGTTGTGGGTGAAGATGACATACCCCGGCTTGGCACCGGACGGCTTCTTCACGTATTTCACCTTGGTGTAGTCCACCGGGACGTTGGCGGAACCAGCCGCCTTGCTGTGATGGGCAGCGATGCGCGCGGCCCAACGCAGATCCTCTTCGGCAGGGGCCTGGCCTTCCGTAAGGAGGATGACGTGAGAACCCGGAATGTCCTTGGTGTGGAGCCAGATATCTGTCGAGGATGCTTTTTTGAAGGTCAGGAAGTCGTTTTCCTTATTGTTTCTTCCGACAAGCACCGTTTTCCCGGATGGGAGGGTGTATTCGTGGGGCTTCGGTTTGGCAGCGCGGGATTTGCCGCCTTTGCCTTTGCCGTCCGCCCGGCGTTTTCTCTGGCGGATGTAGCCGCCCTCCGTGAGTTCCGCCCGCAGGAGGTCGATCTCTTCCACGGTGCCGGCCCGCTCCGTGTAGGCGTAGACGGATTCCAGATAGTCGATTTCTGCCATCGTCTCATCCAGCTGAATCTGCTTTTCCTTCAGGGCGGTCCTGCTTTTGCTGTACTTCTTGAAGTAGTTCTGGGCGTTGCGGGCAGGGGAGTAACGCGGATCGAGAGGAATCTCCACCTGACTGCCGTCATAGTAACTGGTAACGACGGCTTTTTTATCTCCCTGTCTGACCAGATGGAGGCTGGCATTGAGCAGTTCTCCATAAAGCCTGTATTTGTCCGAATCGGCTGCTTTTGCAAGGTCTTCGTTGAGCCGCTGCACTTTGAGACGGAGCTTGTCAAGGTGCGCTTTGATGACACGGCTGAGATCGCCGGCCCGCTGCCTGACTGTGTTCGAAGACTCCCGGTTGACGAAGAAGTACTCGGCAGCCTGGCTCAAGGTTGCAAACGTTTTCGACTCGTAGGAGTCATCACTTTCGTATGCCGTCAGCGGCACAATATGAAAGTCAGCCGGTTTGCCGTCTTTGAGATAGACCCGCGGGGCAGGATTATCCGTCGCTGACCGCATGGCTGCAAGGAATGCATAGGGTTCCGGGGCCGAAGCGATGGACTGGGCCAGTGCAGGGGATACCCCCTGGATGCCTGCAAGCAGGTTTCTCTCTGGCTGAAGCTGGTTGACCATAAGGTTTCTTATGTCCTCTTCCGAGACATCTGTGAACGGCTTCTTTTCCTGTCCCGGCGGGTACTCGTAGAGCTTTCCGGGCAGAATCTGACGGGCTCTGTTCACGTCGATGCCCACATGTTTGATGCTTTCGATGATTTTGCCGGTTCCCAGATCCACCAGAAGCACGTTGGAGTGCTTACCCATGATCTCGCAGATGAGCCGCTTGTTGACGTTGAACCCCAGTTCATCCACCGTTTCCAGATCGATTTCGATGATGCGGTCGCAGCTGTGCTGGCTGATGCTCTGGATCCTGGCCGCGCCCAGATGCTTGCGGAGCACCATACAGAAGAGAGGCGGCTGAACCGGATTTTCCGGAGAATGTTCGGTCAGATAGACGGCAGAGTGATTTCCGGACGCGGAAATGAACAGCTTCCTCCTGCCATGTGCAGTATGCACGGACAGGAGCAGCTGGTCCGGCTCCGGTTGATAGATCTTCTCGATTTTGCCGAGGGTCAGTTCTTTTTTCAGTTCCTGCGTCATGGCGCAGGTGACAACGCCGTCATAGGACATTTTGACATTATTCTCCTTTTGATTTACCATACTCATAGTATCATAAATTGTATAGAAAAAGGAGCAAATTGTATGATCAGAAGTATGACAGGTTTTGGCAGAGGTGAATTTTCCGATGGGAAGAGAAACGTCATTGCCGAGATCAAAACCGTAAACCACAGGTACGCGGATATTACCGTCAAGATGCCGAAGCGGTATTCATTCGCAGAGGAGAAAATCAAAGGCATCATCAAGCAGCAGATGAAGCGCGGCAAAGCCGACGTTTCTATCATCGTAGAAAATCTGACCGAAGGGGACATTACTGTCAGCCTGAATACGCCGGTGGCGGACCAGTATATCGCGCGACTCAGGGAGCTGAAGGACAACTACGGTCTGGGCGGAGACATCGATATCAGTCTCGTTTCCTCCATGCCGGACGTGCTCAAAGCCATCCCGGACGTAGCTGATGAGGAGGAAGTTTCCGCTGCGATTTGCCGTGCGGTCGAACTGGCGGCGGCCAATCTGAACGATATGAGGGTGCGGGAAGGTGAGAAACTGGCTGCGGATCTCATGGCAAGAGGCGAAGACATTAAAGAAATTGTCCGCAAGATCAGCGTGCGCGCCCCGGAAGTGGCCAAAGAGTACAAGGACAAGATGTACGGCCGCATTCAGGAACTTCTGGATGACAAGGTGGATGTGCCGGAGGAGCGGATTCTCGTGGAAGCGGCCATCTTCGCCGATAAAGCCAGCATCACCGAGGAACTGGTGCGGCTCGACAGCCACATGGATCAGCTGCGCATGTTCCTGACCGAGGGCGGCGGCGCCATCGGCAAGAAGCTGGACTTCCTGGTGCAGGAGATGAACCGCGAGACCAATACCATCGGCTCTAAGGCCAATGATCTGGAAATCACGTCCCTGATGCTGGAAGCCAAGAGTGAGATCGAGAAGATTCGCGAACAGGTCCAGAATATCGAATAAAAAAACAATTGGATTATTTTGGCAGTGTGTGTTATAATCCATCAGTGACCAGAGGGAAACCAATGACTAGAGGAAAACTATTCGTAATATCCGGCCCGTCCGGGGTCGGTAAAGGCACAATATGCAAAAAGCTGTTCGAGGCCGATGAAAATCTGCGGTTTTCTGTCTCCATGACGACGAGAGCGCCGCGGGAGGGAGAGGTCGAAGGCAAAGACTACTTCTTCGTGAGCAAAGAACGGTTCGAGGAGCTTTTGCGCGAGGGGCAGCTTCTGGAGCACAACAAGTTCGTAGAGAATTACTACGGCACGCCCCGGGGACCTGTCGTGGAATGGATGGAGCAGGGACACGATGTGCTGCTCGAGATCGATTATCACGGAGCGTTCCAGGTGAGGGATGCGTATCCGGAAGCGGTTCTGGTATTTATCGCACCGCCTTCTGTGGAAGAACTCAAGGCCCGTATCAGAGGCAGAGGCACGGAGACAGAAGAGCAGATTGAGTGCCGCATCGCCCAGGCTATGGACGATATGGCACAGGCGGATGAATTTGATTATCTGGTTTTGAACGATGATTTGAACACAGCTGTATGGAAAGTGCAGCAGATTATGAGAATAGAAAAGGGCAAGGAGGTCTGATTATGTTATATCCATCGGTCAATGAAATTAGAACGAAGGCTGACAGCCGTTACACGCTGGTCATTCTGGCTGCGAAGAGAGCCAGAGAGGTCATCGACGGCATTCCGAAACTGACGGAAGAAGATGTCACAAAGCCTGTATCCATTGCGGCCAACGAGATCGCAGAGGATCTGATCACATACAGAGAAGGCTAAGCGGCGGTTCGACAACACAATACTGAGACTAGGAAGAATTCCGGCTGAGAAATGAGCGTATTTCCAGCCGGTTTTTTTATTGCCGCAGGAACCATTGAAGAAGGAGGGCTGGTATATGACGGTTCAAAACACAATCTACGTTAAGGCCCGGCAGACGTTCTTCGCTGTCAGGCTGGACACCATTGCTTTTATGGAGCAGGAATGCAGGCAGATTACGATCCATCTGACGGGAGGACAGAATATCTGCTTCTATGGGGAGTACGACAGGATGATGCCATGGCTTGATGACAGATTTGTACACCCGCACCAGAGCTACGTCATCAACATGCAGCAGATCCACAGACTTGGGAAGAATGAGGCGCTGCTGTTTTCCGGAGACACGATTGAAATGGGCAACAGTTGCTTCGCCAGGCTGCGAAAGGCCTACCGGGAGTATATTACCGAGAACATCCACAGCAGGCCGGATATCCTGGCGGGAGACAGGATGAAGCGGAAGAAGTGAGAAAAATGGCTGAAACCCTTGAAACAAAGGCATTTTTCACTTGCATTGCCTATTGTTTTATAGTATATTTATTGTCGGCGTCGTCCGCGGGCGGCGCAGGATAAAAATAGCACACGCGGGCATGAGGGAAGACGGTGCCTTAACGGCCGCAAACGGCTGTCGCGCCAAGGCGTGCAGAAGGTTTTTTCCCGGGGAAGCAACGCGTGGAAGGATGAAAAACCGAAAGGAGAAAAGAATGTCAGTTATTTCAATGAAACAGTTACTCGAAGCAGGCGTACACTTCGGACATCAGACCAGAAGATGGAATCCTAAGATGGCTCCTTACATCTTCACAGAGAGAAATGGTATCTACATCATCGACCTGCAGAAGACAGTCAAGAAGATCGATGAAGCTTATGCTTTCGTGAAGGAAGTTGCTGATTCCGGCAAGCCGATTCTCTTCGTAGGAACCAAGAAGCAGGCGCAGGCAGCGATCGAAGACGAAGCCAAGAGATGCGACATGTTCTTCGTGAACCAGAGATGGCTGGGCGGCATGCTCACCAACTACAAGACGATTTCACAGAGAATCAAGAGAATCTACGAAATCGAAGAGATGGAAGCAGACGGTACATTCGACAAGCTGTCAAAGAAGGAAGTCCTCAAACTCAGAGCTGAGTACGAGAAGCTCGACAAGAACCTTGGCGGAATCAAGGAAATGAAGGGCATGCCTGGCGCAATCTTCGTCGTAGACCCTAAGAAGGAAAAGATCGCTGTATCAGAAGCGAAAACTCTGGGAATTCCTGTCGTAGGTATCGTTGATACGAACTGCGACCCTGATGATGTCGACTACATCATCCCTGCAAACGACGACGCAATCAGAGCAGTCAAGCTCATCGCAAGCTGCATGGCCGACGCAGTGATCGAGGCTAAGCAGGGCGAAAGCTTTGACGACAGCGAGCCGGCTGAGGACGCTGCTGAAACAGTAGAAGAAGCAGAAGAAGCAAAAGCGACAGAAGCCGATGAAGAAGCGGAAGCGGCAGCAGAGGAAGAAGTGAAGGAGGAAGAATAATGGCAGTAACTGCACAGATGGTAAAAGAACTCCGTGAAATGACAGGTTCCGGAATGATGGACTGCAAGAAGGCTCTCGTAGAGGCTGACGGAGATATGGATCAGGCCATTGAGATCCTGAAGGAAAAGGGTCTTGCAAAGGCTGAAAAGAAGGCCGGAAGAATTGCTGCTATGGGTCTTGTTAAGACTGCTTTCTCAGAAGACGGAAAGACAGCCGCAATCGTAGAAGTCAACTCAGAAACTGACTTCGTTGCCAAGAACGATGAGTTCATCGGATTCGTAGACGGTCTGGCTAAGCTGGCTCTGGATGCAGAGAGCAACGATATCGAAGCATTCAAGGCGATGGCTTATGAAGGCGCAACCGTTGGTGAAGCTCTGACAGCCCTCATCGCGAAGATTGGTGAAAATATGTCAGTCAGAAGAATCGACAAGGCGTCCGGAGAAGTTCTGTCCACTTACATTCACGGCGGCGGAAACATCGGCGTTATCGTTGCTGCTGACGGAGCTGACAATGATGAGAACAAGGCTGCACTGAAGAACATTGCAATGCAGGTTGCAGCAATGAACCCACAGTATGTAAGCAGAGACGAAATCTCAGAGGATGAGATGGCGAACATCAGAAAGATCACTCTGGAGAGCGCTCTGAACGATCCGTTCTCACTTCCTAAGCCAATCCTGAATGGACTCCTCGACAAGGTACACGATGTATGGGGCGAGGAAGACACTGCTATTCTGGCTGAGAAGAGAGCAGACAAGAAGTTCAACTTCAACTATCTGCCGAACTTCCTCTCAGAAGAAGCAAAGACAAAGCTGGCAGGTCTTGCGATTGCTGCTAAGATGGAAATCGCCGAAAACAAGATCTTCAAGGGTCTGGTTGAAGGCCGTGTTTCAAAGCAGCTGAAGGAAAGCTGCCTGCTCGATCAGACTTACGTAAGAGCTGAAGACGGCAAGCAGACTGTTGCTCAGTATCTGGGAACAGTTGACAAGGATCTGAAGCTGACTAAGGTTATCAGATTCGAAGTCGGCGAAGGCATCGAGAAGAAGGAAGAAGACTTCGCGGCTGAAGTAGCGGCACAGATGAAGAAATAAGCATCAGCTGAAACGAAATAATGAATAAAAAGCCTTGGGAACAAATTGTTCCTGAGGCTTTTTGCTTGTTCTTACACATTTGTGTCATTTTATTGGCTGAAGTATATTTTTTTCAGCGACTCAGGCATAGCTTCATACATCATCCTTACAGCGGTTATCGAA
>JAILDT010000030.1 GCA_024689085.1 Clostridia bacterium
GAAGATCTTCTCACAGTACAGATGCTATCACGGTTCATCCGCTGGCGCTGGTATGCTGACCGGTGAACCAAGACACTTCTTCAACGAGCCAGGCGGCCCTGGATTCGTTAAGTATGATGGACCTTATGCTTACAGAGCACCGAAGGCCTGCAAGTTCGAGAACGAAGACGATGTAGCTGATTTCTACCTCGAGCTGCTGGAAAACCAGATTCTGTATGAGGGACCAGAGCAGATCGCTGCAATCTGGCTCGAGTCAGTAGTAGGTTCCAACGGCGTACTGATCGCTCCTAAGAAGTGGTATCAGGGCGTAAGAGCTCTCTGCGACAAGTATGAGATCCTCATGGTAGCAGACGAAGTTATGGCTGGATGGTTCAGAACTGGTAAGCCTTTCGCTTACATGAACTTCGATTATCAGCCAGACATGATCACATTCGCGAAGGGCGTAACCTGCGGTTATGTTCCTATCGGCGGAGCTGTTGTTACTCCGAAGATCGCACAGCACTTCGACAACACAGTAATGGGCTGCGGACTGACTTACTCCGCTCATCCAATGGGTTGTGCAGCTGCAGTAGCTACGATCAAGGAATATCTTGACCTCGACATCGAGAACAAGATGAAGCCGGTAAGCGCTAAGCTGGCTGAGATCCTCGACGGATATGTTGACAAGCACCCTTGCGTAGGACAGGTTAGACACATTGGTCTGTTCTCAGCAATCGAACTCGTTAAGGATAAGGAAACCAGAGAGCCGCTGGTACCGTTCGGCAAGGACCCAGAAGGCATTATGCCTAAGATCATCGGCATGCTGAAGGCTGACGGATTCTGGACATATTCACACGAGAACATGTTCGTAGTAACTCCACCGCTCATCATCACAGAAGAGCAGCTGGTAGAAGAGATGGCTAAGGTTGACAAGGTACTGGATGCAGTAGACGCAATGATCTAAGCCATACAGATCCGGCCGCGTAGGTCGGGCAACTAAAGTATATAAGTTCTTTGCACGAGGAGGCGTCACGCAAGTGGCGCCTCCTTTGGTAATAGAAAAATAGTACGGAAAGAGTAAAAAGATGAAAAAAGGTATTGACAGTTAGCGTTGACTAACTTATAATAGCATCAGATGAGGTTAGTAATAACTAACTACAAACTACTTTACAACATGTGTCGTGCGGTTATCCTCCTATCCACCACAAAAACGAACATTTTGCCTCACGAACTGATTCTGCAAATCAGAAAAGATCACTCAGATTACCGCATGAACCAAATGGGAAAAGACCTTCACAGCAAGGCTTAAAACTTTTCATCATCCAAAAAATCAGAGATCCCGGTTCGGGATCTCTGATTTTGATTTGCGTATTTGTTTCTGCGTCCTGAGTGGATTATTTCATCACTGCGCCGTGGGCTGCGGAATCAACATAGCGCTGGTAGCGTACCAGCCAGCCGCTTGTGACGGTAGGGGCAGGGGCCGCATAGTCTGCGCGGCGCGCCTCAAATTCTTCGTCAGAGACGCGGGCGTTGATGGACGCTGCCGGAATGTCGATGTCGATGATATCGCCTTCCCTCAGAAGACCGATGTTGCCGCCCATGGCTGCCTCCGGACAGACGTGCCCGATGGAAGCGCCGCGGGATGCGCCGCTGAAGCGACCGTCCGTAATAAGGGCGACGGTCTTGTCCAGCTTCATGCCGGCGAGGGCACTGGTCGGGTTGAGCATTTCTCTCATGCCCGGGCCGCCCTTTGGACCTTCATAGCGGATGACCACGATGTCGCCGTCCACGATCTTTCCGTTATAGATGGCCGCAATAGCATCGTCCTCACTGTTGAAGACACGGGCAGGGCCGGAGTGTTTCAGCATCTCCGGAGCGACGGCACTGCGTTTGACAACGCAGCCGTCCTGCGCGATGTTACCCCACATGATGGCGATGCCGCCTGTCTCGCTGTAAGGATCGGAAACAGGGCGGATGCATGACTCATCCTTGATGTATGCGCCTTCAATATTCTCTGCGACGGTTTTGCCGGTGGCTGTAAGCAGGGAAGTGTCGATGGCGCCGATCTTCGCAAGTTCCGCCATGACTGCCGGCAGTCCGCCTGCGTTGTTCAGGTCGTGCATGTGCGTCGGACCGGCAGGGGCCAGATGGCAGAGATTCGGGACTTTGCCGCTGTATTCATTGAACAGGTGCAGATCGAAATCCACGCCAGCTTCGTTGGCAATTGCCAGCAGATGCAGGACCGTGTTGGTCGAGCATCCCAGAGCCATGTCGCACGCCAGGGCGTTGCGCAGGGATTTTTCATTGATGATGTCGCGCGCCGTGATATTCTTTTCGACCAGATTCATGATGGCCATGCCAGCGTGCTTTGCGAGAAGCATACGTCCTGAATGAACGGCAGGAATGGTGCCGTTGCCCGGGAGGGCGATGCCGACAGCCTCCGCCAGACAGTTGATGCTGTTGGCTGTGTACATGCCGGAACAGGAACCGCAGCCAGGGCAGACGTTCTCTTCATACTCCAGCAGACCATCTTCGTCGATCAGTCCTGCCTTATAGGCGCCGACTGCTTCGAACATCTTTGACAGGGAAGTTTCCTCGCCGCCGACCAGACCGCTCATCATCGGACCGCCGGAGCAGACGACCGCAGGAATGTCCATGCGGACCGCCGCCATGATCATGCCCGGCACGATCTTGTCACAGTTCGGAATGAGCACCAGTCCGTCAAAACCGTGGGCAATGGTCATGGTCTCCACGCTGTCCGCAATCAGTTCGCGGCTGGCGAGAGAGTACTTCATGCCGATGTGTCCCATGGCGATACCGTCGCAGACGCCAATGGCAGGAATCTCGATCGGAGTGCCGCCAGCCATGCGGACGCCGGCCTTGACAGCCTCGGCGACCTTGTCCAGATGCATGTGACCGGGAACGATCTCGCTCTTGGCGCTGACCACGCCAATCAGCGGGCGCTCCAGTTCTTCCTTTGTATAGCCCATCGCGTAGAACAGGCTTCTGTTCGGCGCGCGCTCCGCGCCTTTTTTCACATTATCACTTCTCATTTGTTTCTCCTGTTGCAAAGGCCCTATTTCTGCAGCCAGCTCATCATCTTCCGCAGGTCTGCGCCGACGGAGCAGAGCAGGTGCTGGGCTTCCTTCTTACGGGTTGCCAGGAAGCGGGCCTTGCCGCCTGCGTTGAATTCCTGGATGAACTCGGAAGCGAAGCTGCCGTCCTGGATTTCGGAGAGGACCTGACGCATCTCAGCGCGGGTGTCCTCAGTGATCAGACGCTTGCCGGTTCTGTAGTCGCCGTACTCAGCAGTGTTGGAGATGGAATATCTCATCTTGTCGAAACCGCCTTCGTTGATCAGGTCGACGATCAGCTTCATCTCGTGGATGCATTCGAAGTAAGCCATCTCAGGCGCGTAGCCGGCTTCTACTAATGTATCGAATCCTGCCTTCATCAGTTCGGTAACGCCTCCGCAGAGTACGCACTGCTCACCGAAGAGATCAGTTTCTGTTTCTTCTTTGAATGTGGTTTCCAGAATACCTGCGCGGCCTGCGCCGATTCCGGAAGCGTATGCCAGAGCGTAGTCCTTGGCTTTTCCCGAAGCGTCCTGGTAGACAGCAATCAGGGATGGAACGCCTTTGCCTTCCAGGTACTGGCTTCTTACGGTGTGGCCAGGGCCCTTCGGTGCGATCATGATGACGTCCAGATAGTCCGCTGGCTGGATCTGCTGGAAGTGGATATTGAATCCGTGCGCAAAGCAGAGGACGTCGCCTTCTTTCATGTGAGGAGCGACCTGCTCTCTGTAGACCTGTGCGGCCAGCTCGTCCGGTACGAGCATCATGACGATATCGCCAGCCTCAGCAGCGTCCTCGATATCCATGACTTTCAGACCGGCAGCTTCTGCCTTTGCAGTATGCG
This sequence comes from Clostridia bacterium, assembly GCA_024689085.1. Classification (GTDB taxonomy): domain Bacteria; phylum Bacillota; class Clostridia; order Peptostreptococcales; family Anaerovoracaceae; genus Lentihominibacter. Next base: position 3,898 of record JAILDT010000030.1, read on the forward strand.
CGGAACCCGGACGCAGTCCGACGACGACGTTGCAGCCGCTCTCGTTCAGGTTCATGGAATGGGCGTGGCCCTGGGAACCGAATCCGATGACAGCGATGGTCTTGCCGTCCAGCATGCCGAGATTGCAGTCCATATCATAGTATTTCTTGATCATTTTATTTCTCCTTTCAGGTTGTTATTCTTCGTCCAGGCCTCTGTCGCCGCGCTTCAGTCCGGTGATACCGGTACGGCAGACGTCAACCAGTTCGTAACTTGACATCATGTTCATGAAGCCGTCAATCTTCGCGGACTCGCCGGTCACTTCGACGATCAGGCTCCGGTTCGACAGGTCGACGATGCGGCCACGGTAGATGTCGACGATTTCCTTGATTTCGGAACGCTCTTTCTTCGACGCCTTGATTTTCAGAAGCAAAAGCTCTCTGTACAGGTCGGCCTCTTCCATGAGCGAGATCGACTTGACGAACTCCTGCTTGGCAGTCTGGGTGAAAATCTGATTGAACTTGCGGTCGTCGCCCGTGAGGACCAGGGTGATTCTGGTCAGCTTCGGGTCGTTCGTTGGTGAAGCTGTGAATGAATCGATGTTATAGCCTCTGCGCGCGTAGAGCGAGGTCAGTCTCGCTGCGACACCGGCTTCGTTTGTGACCAGCATACTGAAGACGCCGGTTCTTTCGTTATTGTCCATTGTGTCCTCCTATCCTATGATCATATCTTCCACGGTTCCGCCCGCCGGAATCATCGGCAGTACAAACTCGTCTTTGGCGATGTGGCAGTCGATCCATACCGGCCTGTCCGTCTCCTTTAACGCTTTTGCAAAAGCATCCGCGAATTCGTCAGGGGTATTTGCGGAGTAGCCGCGGGCGCCGAAGGCCTCTGCGAGCGCAGGGAAGTTGGTGTGGCGTCCCGGATCCGTCGAGGAATGTCTGCCGTTGTAGAAAACATCCTGCCACTGGTAGACCATGCCCAGGACCTGATTGTTCATTATGATCGTGATGATCGGCAGCTTCTGGCTGACGGCCGTGCAGGCTTCGTTCAGGTTCATGTGGAAGGAACCGTCGCCCGTGAAGTGGATGACCCGGCAGTCAGGCTGTCCGAAGCTGGCACCGATTGCCGCGCCGTAACCGAAGCCCATGGTTCCCAGACCTCCGCTGGTGATGAAGTGCTTGGTGTTTTTGTGCTTCAGGTACTGCGCTGTCCACATCTGATGCTGGCCTACGTCGGTGACGTAGATCGTGTCTTTCTCCGTCATATCTCCGACCATGTCGATGATTTCGCTCGGATGCAGGTCCGCGGCAGCACTCTTGACGTCGCCGGTCTTGGCTTTCCAGCCCATGGCCAGGCTGACCCATTCGCTGCGGTCCTTCTTCTTGATCTTCGGGAGCAGGGCGGTGAGGAACTCTTTCACGTCAGCGGTGACGCCGCAGTCGACGACGACGTTCTTGTTGATCTCGCTGGCGTCGATGTCCACGTGGATCTTCTTGGCTCGTTTGCCGAACTTCTCCGGATTCAGGGCAACTCTGTCGCTGAAACGCGCGCCCAGAGCAATCAGCAGATCCGCTCTGTCCATGGCTTTGTTGGCCGCGATGGTGCCGTGCATACCGCCCATGCCCAGGCAGCGCGGATTGTCATATCCGATACAGCCCGCAGACATCAGGGTGTAGGTCGCAGGGCAGTCGGCTTTTTCCATGAGTTCGCAGAGCTCTTCCGCTGCGCCCGAGGAGGCCACGCCGCCGCCGCAGTAGATGACAGGGCGTTCGGAAACGTTGATGATGTCAGCTACCTGTTGCACCTGTGCCTCTGTAAAGGCCGGGGTAGGATTGATCTCCATCGGTTTGCCCGGCTTATAGTTGATCGTCGCGGCAGTCACGTCCTTGGTGATGTCCACAAGAACAGGGCCTTTGCGTCCGCTGTTGGCGATACGGAAGGCATTGCGGAGTGCCGGCTCCAGATTGTTGATATCTCTGATCAGATACGTGTGCTTGGTGACAGGGATCGTGATGTTGGAGATGGCTACCTCCTGGAAGGCGTCACGACCGATGAGGTTGTCGGCCACGTTGGCTGTGATGGCAACCATCGGAATGCTGTCCATGAAGGCGGTGGCGATGCCTGTGGTCAGGTTCGTTGCGCCCGGGCCGCTGGTGGCGATGACGACGCCGGTTTTGCCGGTGGCTCTGGCGTAGCCGTCTGCCGCATGGGAAGCGCCCTGTTCATGGGCTGTCATGACATGATTGATCCTGTCGGAATACTTGTAGAGCGCGTCGTAGATGTTGAGTGCCGCGCCGCCCGGGTAACCGAATACCGTGTCGACACCATGCTCAAGCAAAATCTCCATAACGAGCTCTGAACCGTTTAGTCGCATATCATTCGTCCTTTCTTTTTTCGTTAATGCACCTACAATTATATATGAAGAACGAACAAATGCAAGTAAAAAATCAATTTTATGTTGATAAGAAACAAAAGAAACGAAAATCGTTTGTTTAATTCACATAAAAAATGAAATTACACTCGAAATAACTGTTGACTTGTAACACACAAGAGTGCTAAAGTGTGCATATTAAAGGAAAAGAGATGAGACGGCAATGAGTTATTACGACGAGTACAGACAGAAACTAAGGACGCCGGAAGAAGCGGTGCAGGTAGTAAAAGACGGGGACTGGATCGACTATACGATCTCACAGGGGCAGCCCGTGCTTTTGGATGCTGCTTTGGCCAAACGCAAGGGTGAACTCAAGGATGTCAACTGCAGAGGTTATTTCATGTTTGAGCCTTTGCAGATCGTAGAGCAGGACCCGGAGCGGGAGAGCTTTACGTATCACAGTTGGTACACGGCCGGCATCGAACGGAAGTACTGGAACAAGGGACTCATCAGCCACACGCCGATGATGTACCGGAACCAGAGCAGTTTCTATCAGCTGGGTTAC